>DASSDW010000056.1:0-2437 GCA_035696925.1 Actinomycetota bacterium | reverse complement strand
CCGCTCGATCGTCTCGAGCATCGGCATCCCCACGGCTTCGGTGTCGACGAAGACCATGTTCGTTTCAACCTGATCCAGGTCCACCGAGCCGGGTAGGGCCTCGGTGAGCCCTTCGGCCAGCTGGCGCGCGCGCTCGTGATCCTCGTGGAGGCGCTTCGGTCCTTCCTCGAGCGCGATCAGGCCCGCGGCGGCCACGATCCCGGCCTGCCGCCACGCGCCGCCGTACAGGATCTTCAGGCGCCGCGCCTCGCGCGCCATGTCGGCCGGCCCGCACAGGACGGAGCCGATCGGAGCACCGAGGCCCTTCGAGAGGCAGAACATCACGGTGTCCACCTCCGCGGCGATGTCGGCGGAGTCGACCTCGGCGGCGGCGGCCGCGTTGAAGATGCGGGCTCCGTCGAGGTGGATCGGCACCCCGGCGTCGTTCGCGACCTTCCGAACCGCACGGAGCTCTTCGATCGGCATCACGCGCCCGCCGACCCCCCCGACCGTGTTCTCCACGGACAGGAGGTCGATCACCTCGACGTCGTAGAACTCGTCCGGCTCGAGCAGGTGCGCGGCCTGCTCGGCATCGATCCAGCCACGAGCGCCGGCGTCGATCGTCCGGTAGGCGATGCCGGCGAGCGCCGCCGCCGTCATCACCTCGACGCTGGTGACGTGCAGGCCGGCCGCCGCCGCGACCAGGTGTCCGGGTCCATTGAAATGGAGCCGCAGGCCGATCTGGTTGGCCATCGTCCCGGTGGGGACGAACGCGCCGGCTTCCTTGCCGACGGCTTCCGCGCACCGCTCCTGGAGCAGGTTCACGGTCGGGTCGTCGTCGTACCAGTCGTCCCCCACCTCGGCCTCGGCCATCGCGCGACGCATCGCTTCGGAGGGCTTCGTGACGGTGTCGGAACGGAGGTCGACCCGGAAGGAGCTCATGGCCGCCGAGTGTATCGGCGGTGCTCAGGCGCCGCCGGCTCGGCTCACCTCAGTACAGGAACATCGGCTTGCCGTCGACATGACGGATCTTCGGGCGGTACTCGTCTTCGTCGTAGAGGGCCTCGACGTCGACGCGCTTCACACCTTGGCGGACGACCTCGATCGGGACGTTCACGTAGATCCCGTTACGGAGCGCCACGAGCCGGCCGTGCGTGCCCTCCAGCAGCAGATCGGCAGCCATGACGGCGTAGTTCGTGGCGACCATCAGATCGAGCGCGTCGGGCTGCCCCGAGCGCATCAGATAGCCGATCTGCTGGTAGATGATCCCCTCGCCGGTGATCTCCTTCAGGGCCTCGCCGGTCTGCGCGCCGATCCCGCCCAGCTTCCGGTGGCCGTACGCGTCCGCCGTGCCGCCCATGACCATCTCGCCACCGACGAAGTGCGCGCCCTCGGAGATCGTGGTCATCGCGTACCGCGACGGGTTCTTCCGCTTGTCGTCCATCAGGAACGTGGCGAGCTTCTCCACGTCGAACGGCACCTCGCTGATGATCGCGCGATCCATCCCGGACAGGTAGGCCGACACGAGCGAGGTCTCGCCGCTGTACCGGCCGAAGACCTCCACGACCGCGAGTCGTTCGTGTGACCCGGCGCTCGTGCGGAGCTGGTGGATGAAGATCACCGTGCGGGTGACGGCGGTCGAGAAGCCGATGCAGTAGTCGGTGCCGTGGACGTCGTTGTCCATCGTCTTGGGGACGGCCACCACGGGCACGCCCTCGTCGTGGAGGCGCAGCGCGAACGAGAGCGTATCGTCGCCGCCGATCGGGATCATCGCGTCGATCCCGAGGTGGTCGAGCACCTTCATCACGTGGGACGTGTGGTCCCTGGCCTCGTCGTTGACCCGACCGGCCTTCAGGAAGTCGGGCTCGTCCGTCGCCCGGACCTTCGCTGGGTTCGTGCGCGATGTGTGGAGGATCGTGCCGCCGGTTCGGTCGATCGTGCGGACGACGTCGGGATCGAGCGCCACCGTGTGCATCGACGTGGAGGACGGGTCCGCAGGATCGAGCTCCAGCAGCCCCGCCCAGCCGCGGCGGATCCCGACCATCTCGTGTCCGTCGCCGACGGCGCGGGTGGTGGCCGCCTTGATGCACGCGTTCAGTCCGGGGACGTCGCCGCCACCCGTGAGGATGCCGATGCGCATGGCTCGACCCTACAACCGGCCCGCGCCGACCTACCCGAAGAAGACCTCTGCCTCGCGGTACAGCTCCGGCGGGACCACGTTGCGCTCCATCACCGCGTCGGCGATCGGCACGTCGCGGACCTCCTGCGCCTTCCGCGCGACCATCCGGCCCCATCCGCCGGCGGCCGCGAGATCCGCGGCGGCGATCCCGAATCGCGTGGCCAGCACCCGGTCGAACGAGACGGGCGAGCCCCCTCGCTGGACGTGGCCGAGGATCGTGACGCGCGTCTGGAACCCGGTCCGCTTCTCGATCTCGGGCGCGAGGTGGTTCGCGAGGCC
>DASSDW010000055.1:0-19853 GCA_035696925.1 Actinomycetota bacterium | reverse complement strand
AGGTCGAGGACGCCGAGCCCCTCGAGGCCGGCCATCAGGAAACGGCCCGTGAGATCCTCGGGCGTCCGGTGCGCCGCGAAGAACGCCCAGTCCTCCGGATGCACGTGGTACCGAGCGTTCGGGAACAGCGGGCTCCCGTCGGCCGCGCAAGCACCGCCCGTATGGTCGCCGTGCAGGTGCGTGAGGATCACGTGGTGCACGCTCTCCGGGGAGACCTCGATCGCGGCGAGCTCGTCCTCGAGCCGACCCGCGACGTCGTACGGCGGTCGGCCGAGGTCGCCGATCCCCGTGTCGACGAGCACCGGTCCGTCCGGATGGCGGATCAGGAACGCGTGGACGTGCCACGCCCAGCTCGTCGCGTCGTCGGGAGGGAACGCCCACGGGAACCGGGATCGCTGTTCGTCCCAGTCGACGTCGTGGCCGGGCGCCTCGTCGTCGAGCGGCAGCGGTGCCCATCCGTCGCAGAGGGGCACGACCTCGAACGATCCGAGCAGGAAGGGCTCGTGCGGCACCCCGGGAGCCTAGCGGCGAGGCGCGCGCTCGACGTCGGCCGGCTCGTCGATGTCCACGAGGGTCCGACACCCCGGGTCGAGGGTGGTCCAGGACGGCTCGTCCACCACGACGGTCCTGAGGGCCGAGGGGAGATCCCGGAGCCTTCTCCGTCCACTCCCGAGCAGGATCGCGACGGCATCCGCCGCCGGCTCGGTCCTCACGACACAGGGAAGCGGCCTGGCCTCCCCACCATCGGAGAGGACGACCGCGACGGCGGCGGTCTCCCGCGCGGCTCGCAGCATCTCCCGGAGCACGGGTGGTTGGAGGTCCGGCATGTCGCCGCCCGCCACGACCGCCCACGTCGTATCGGCGACCTCGAGGCCCGCAGCCAGCCCGCGGAGCGGGCCCTCGTCGGCGGTCGAGTCACGCGCGAAGGTGACGGAGACGCCGGCGGGCATGGGCGGTTCCTCGATACCGTCGCCGATCACCACGACGACGCGATCGCAGACGTCGAGGAGGCGGAGGACCGGATGGTGGAGCAACGGACGTCCGTCGATCTCCTCGGCGAGCTTGTCGCGGCCGAACCGTCGGGAGCGTCCTCCCGCCAGCACGATCCCGGCGACGTTATCTCGGTCGTCGGTCGTCGCGACCCCTCCGACTCTGCACATAGGCGAACCCGAACCGCCCCTTGATGCAGAGGTGGCCGCTCGTCACAGAGTGGTCCTCCGGTGACGACACTTTGACGATCTCGTTGTCCTGGACGTGCACCTCCAGCTCGCATCCCACGCCGCAGTACGGGCAGATCGTGTTCGTGACGGTCTGCGCGTCCTCGTCCCACGTCTCCTCGGCCCGCATGTCGTGTTCGCTCTTGAACATCAGGGCACCGGTCGGACAGACACCGATGCAGTTCCCGCAGTACACGCAGGCGGACTCGTCGAGCGGCACCGCGAACTCCGTGGAGATCCTGGCGTCGAAGCCGCGACCGGCCACCGCGATCGCGAACGTGTTCTGCGCGTCGACCCCGCACGCTTCGACGCACTTGTAGCAGAGGACACACCGCTCGTAGTCGCGGACGTAGAGCTCGTTGTCGACCTTGACGGGCTGGGCGACGGTCTCCGCGATCGCCGGGTCGGGGTCATGATGGTGACCGGCCCACCGCTCGTCGCGTTCGCCGCTCTGCATCGGCTCCATCGCGGCCCCGTAGCGAGACGGATCCGCTCCGTACTCCCCCATCCAGCGGAGCCAGTCGGTGGATGCCAGGCTCGTATCCACGCTCGAGGCGAGGAACTCCATCACGAGCTTCCGCGAATGACGCACGCGCTCGGTGTCGGTCTGCACCTTCATCCCGTCCTCGACGGGCCGGGAACACGCCGGAACCAGCACGCGCGAACCCTCCACCTCCACCATGCAGACCCGGCAAGCGTTGACGGGGGTCAGGTTGCCCGCGTAGCACATCGTGGGTGTGTCCACGCCTTCCGCCCGGCAGGCGTCCAGGATCGTCGCGCCCTCGGGGACCCGCGTCGTTCGACCGTCGATCTCCAGGTCGAGAAGTCGCCGGGGTGGATCGAGGGGGACGGCCTGGCTCACGCGGCACCCCCGTCGAAGACGCCCAGCTTGGCGATCGCGGACTGGACGGCGTTGGCTGCCGTCTGACCGAGGCCGCAGATCGACGCGTCGCGCATCACCCGGGCCACCTCGTCGATCAAGGCGAGCTCGTCCCGGGCGGAGCCGATCGGGGTGCCCGCCACGAGTCGATGGAGCGCCTCCTCCTGCCGTACCGTTCCCACGCGGCACGGCACGCATTGCCCACAGCTCTCGTCACGGAAGAACCGTGCGATCCGCAGGCACAGATCGACGAGGTCCGCACCCTCGTCGAAGACCATGATCACGCCGGAGCCGAGCGTGTAGCCGCCCTGCCGCGCGTCCTCGAACGTCAGCCTCGCGTCGAGCATGTCGGGGCCGACGAACCCACCGGCCGCTCCACCGAGGAGAACCGCCTTCAGCGCGCTCCTCTGACGGACACCACCGGCCAGCTCGATCAGGTCCCGGACGGTCGCCCCGTGCTCGACCTCGTAGACACCGGGTCGCTCGACGGCACCCGAGAGACAGAACAGCCTGGGTCCGGTGGACCCCTCGGTGCCGATCGCACCGTAAGCGTCGGCCCCGATACGGAGGACCTCCAGGACGTTGATCAGGGTCTCGACGTTGTTGATCGCCGTCGGCCTGCCGAACAGGCCGAACGTGACCGGGAACGGTGGCTTGTTGCGCGGCTCGCCGCGCTTGCCCTCCAGCGAGTTGAACAACGCCGTCTCCTCGCCGCAGATGTAGGCGCCGGCGCCGCGCCGCAGCTCGATGTCGAACGCGGTCCCGCTGCCCATGACGTCCGGGCCCAGGGCGCCGTGGCGCCGAGCTTCCGCGATCGCGTGCTCGAGGCGCTCGGTCGCGAGCGGGTACTCGCCGCGGACATAGACGAACCCCTCCTCGGCACCGCACGCGAACCCGGCGATCGTGAGCGCCTCGACGACGGCGAACGGGTCCTGCTCCATCACCACGCGGTCCTTGAACGTGCCCGGCTCCGATTCGTCGGCGTTGCAGACCACGTAGCGGGGCCCCGCGGGCTGGGTGGACACCGCCTGCCACTTGACGCCGGTCGGGAACGCGGCGCCGCCGCGACCCAGGAGCTTCGCCTCGGTCACCACGTCGATCACGCCGCCCGGACCCAGCCCGTGCGCCGCGCGGAGCGCCTGATACCCCCCGTGCGCGCGATAGTCGTCGATCGACGTGGGGTCGGCGACGCCGGCGCGTCGCAGCAGCCGAAGGCCGTCGCGCGATCCCGCATCCGCCGTCTGCGGGGCTCCCACCCCGCCGGCGCACACCACGGCGGAGTCCGGCGCGACGATCTCGGCAACGGTCGCGCGCGTCGCTCCCCCGAGGGCGACCTCCGGCCGCCCCGCCCGCTGTGCGAAGACGGCCGGCGCCTGTTCGCACATGCCGAGGCACGGCGAGCGGACCCACGTCCAGCCACCGACGTCGGCCCCCTCCGGCCCCACGTCGCGCTCGAGTTCTCCGCAGAGGGCGAGGCCGCCGGCTCCCCGGCACGCGAGGTCGTCGCACACGTGGACCACGTCGGCGGGCCGCTCCTCGACGCTGAACATCGCGTAGAACGTCGCCACGCCGTACGCCTCGGCCGGCGGGACGGAGAGGCGCTGGCACACGTAGTTCAGCCCCCCGCGGCTGATCCAGCCGACCCCCGCCTGGAGCGCGTGCAGGGCCGGCAGCAGGAGGTGCCGCTGCTCGCGCGCCTCGCGACCGGCGCGGACGACGCGGAGATCGGCTGCGCTCCGCTCGGCGGCGCCCACCCAGCCGGTCTCCGGCGGTCCGAGCAGCCTGTCGACCGCGGCACGTTCCGCCGCGGTCGGCGCGGCCTCCATCAGATGGAGGTCCACGGTACCCTCTTCCCCCCGCGGGCCTCGCTCGCTCCTCGACCGCCCGTCACTCGCCGGCCCCGCCGCCGGCCGCGACGGCCGGTTCCTCGAGCTTCTCCACGCGGACCGCGGTCGCCTTGAACTCCGCCGTCCCCGACTTCGGATCCCAGGCGTCGATCGTGAGGTGATTCACGTCCACCTGGTCCGGGAAGTGCAGCGTCATGAACAGGAGGCCGGGTCGCAGGCCCAGCGCGAACCTGACCGGCGCCACGACCTCGCCACGTCGGGACAGGATCCGGACCCGCTCCCCCTCGCCGAGCCCGAGGCGCTCGGCGTCCTCCGGGGAGATGTCGAGCGTCTCCTCGCGACGGAGCGGCGACGTGTACCCGCCGGTCTGCACTCCGGTGTTGTACGAGTCCAGCCGGCGGCCGGTGGTGAGCCGGAAGGGATAGTCCTCGTCGAGTTCGTCCACGGGAGGCTCGTAGAGCACCACGGAGAACGGCGCCTTCCTTCCCTGCGCCTCCGGGTCCTCGGACCACAGCCGCTCGTGGAGGAACGTCGTTCCGGGATGCTCGTCGTCCGGGCACGGCCACTGGATCCCGCCGAGCTCCTCGAGCCGCTCCCACGCCATCCCCGCATGCATCGGCGACAGGCGCCGGACCTCCTCCCACATGTCGTGCGCGGAGGGATCGCCCCAGGTTCGACCGAGCCGGTTCGCCAGCTGCGAGATGATCCAGATGTCGTCCTTCGCGTTCCCGGGAGGCACGAGGGCGGGCCGGACCCGCTGCACGCGGCGTTCGCTGTTCGTGACGGTTCCCTCGGACTCGAACGCCGAGTTCGCGGCGGGCAGCACCACGTCGGCCATCTTCGCGGTCTGCGTCAGGAAGATGTCCTGGACGATCAGGATGTCGAGGTTCGAGAGGAGCTTGTGCGTGCGCTGGTTGTCGGCCTCGGAGGCCGCCGGGTTCTCTCCGATCACGTAGAGCGCCGTGAGCTCGCCCTCCTCCATCGCCTCGAACATCTGGGAGAGATGCCATCCCTTCTGGGGGTTGATCTTCGACCCCCACTCCCGCTCGAACCGAGCCCGCACGGCCTCGTTCTCGACCTCCTGGAAGCCGGTCAGGTGGTGAGGGATCGCGCCCATGTCGCCGCCGCCCTGCACGTTGTTCTGGCCGCGCAGCGGGTTCAGCCCCGATCCGTACCTCCCCACGTGACCGGTGAGCAGGCCGAGGTTGATCAGCGCCAGCACGTTGTCTGCGGCGTTGTGATGCTCCGTGATCCCGAGGGTCCAACAGATCATGGCGCGGTCCGCCTTCGCGAAGGCGTGTGCCACCTCGCGGATCACGTCCGCCGGGATCCCGGTGACCTCCGCGCCCCGCTCCAGCGTCCAGTCCATCACCGAGGCCGCGTAGTCCTCGAAGTCCGTCGTCGCGAGCTCGATGAACGCTCGATGATGCAGGTCGTTCACGATGATCTCCCGGGCCATCGTGTTCGAGAGTGCGATATCGGTCCCGACGTCCAGCCCGAGCCACAGGTCCCCCCACTCGGCGGACTCGGTGCGGCGGGGGTCGACGACGATCAGACGCATCCCGTTCCGGATCCCCTTCAGGACGTGGTGGAAGTAGATCGGGTGCGCCGCCCGGGCGTTCGAGCCCCAGAGCAGCATGAGATCGGTGTGCTCGACCTCTTCGTATGAGCTGGTGCCGCCTCCGGCACCGAAGACCGTGGCCAGACCGACCACGCTCGGCGCGTGTCAGGTGCGGTTGCAGCTGTCGATGTTGTTGCTGCCGAGAGCCTGACGGAAGAACTTCTGAGCTGCGAAGTTCATCTCGTTCGTGGCCTTCGAGCAGCTGAACAGGCCGACCCCCGTGCCGCCGTGACGCTCGGTGGCGGCCCGCAACCCGTGGGCGGCCCTGTCGAGAGCCTCCTCCCAGGTCGCGATGCGCAGCTCGCCGTCCTCGCGCACCATCGGCTCGGTGAGTCGGGTGAGCCCGTTCGGCATCCCGCTCCTCCCTCGTTGCTGGCCTCGTCGTCGCGGCCTCGTCGTGCTGGCCGTCGTGCCCGACCGGACGATCCCGGCCTCCCGGGGATTCTAAGGCGCCTCGTCGCGACAGGGATGGGGTCGGCGCCCTCCACGGTCTACCGTGTGGGGAGGATGACCGACCGAGCGCCGGGTGAACCACGGGTGAGCATCTTCGATCGGCTCCGGGGGAGCACCGGCTCGCGGATCACGCCGCATCCCGGTCCCGTCGGGGTCGAACAGGACGTTGCGAGCAGCAGGTCCGGGGCCCTTCGGGCCGCGATCTTCGGGATGAACGACGGCCTCGTCTCGAACCTGTCGCTGATCTTCGGGGTGGCCGGATCCGGCCTGGATCGGGACATCGTGGTCATCGCGGGGATCGCGGGACTTCTCGCGGGCGCGTTCTCGATGGCGGCGGGTGAGTACGTCTCGATGAAGGTGCAGCGCGAGGTTTTCGAGCAGTTGATCCACAAGGAGGCGCACGAGATCGCGACCATGCCCGACGAGGAGGAGCGGGAGCTCGCCGGGATCTTCGAGGCGAAGGGCATCGACCCCGCGACCGCCGCCTCGATCGCCGCCGACGTGATGAAGGAACCACAGATCGCCCTCGAGACCCACGCACGCGAGGAGCTCGGGATCGACATGCGGAAAGGCCTCGGCTCGCCCTGGGCCGCGGCAGCGTCGTCGTTCGTGACGTTCGCGATCGGGGCGGCCGTCCCGCTGCTGCCGTTCCTGTTCCATACGGGCGACTCGGCCGTCGTCGTCTCCGCCGTGTTGTCTGGCGTGACCCTCTTCGGTGTCGGGGCGGCGATGACCGTGCTCACTGGGCGAGGTGCCCTGTTCTCGGGAACGCGGATGCTCGCGATCGGCGCCGTTGCGGCCGCGATCACCTACGGCGTCGGGACGCTCCTCGGTGTGGTCGTCGCCTGACGCTCGGTCCCCACGCGTTCCGGGTGGGTGTAGACGTTCAGCCGGTCGTCGCGTACGAAGCCGACGAGCGTCATGCCGAAGCGCTCCCCCGCCTCGACGGCGAGTGACGAGGGCGCGCTCACCGCGCTCACGATCGGGATCCCGGCGACCGCCGCCTTCTGCACGATCTCGAAGGAAAGCCGGCCGCTCACCTGGAGGACGTGGTCCGCGAGCGGGACCCGCCCGGCGAGGACCTGCTCCCCCACGACCTTGTCCACGGCGTTGTGGCGGCCCACGTCCTCACGAACCGAAACGACGCGACCGTCCGCCGAGAAGAGACCGGCGGCGTGGAGTCCTCCCGTCCGCTCGAAGACCTTCTGTGCTCTCCGGAGCGCGCCGGGCAGGCCGAGCAGGGTGGCGGTATCGATCGTCGTTCCCGTGGAGACGGGAGCGCATCGAACCTCGATGTCGTCGAGCGCCGCCTTCCCGCACACGCCGCAGGACGACGTGGCGTAGAAGTTCCGCTTGAGCCGATCGAAATCGAACGGGCGCGTGAGCGTGACGGACACGATGTTGTACTGCTGGTCCTCCCCGGGGAGGGTGTCGCAGTAGGCGACCCGGCTCACGTCACCCGGCGCGATCAGCCCCTCGGTGAAGAGGAAGCCCACCGCGAGCTCGAAGTCGCCCCCGGGGGTCCGCATCGTGACCGCCACCGATCGCTGCTCCTGACCGGGGCCCTGCACGCGGATCTCGAGCGGCTCCTCGGCGGCGAGCGTGTCGGTCCGCTCGGAGCGGACACCGTCGTTCATCGCGACGACGTGCACGTTCGCGATGTTCCGGCGGAGAGGCTGGGCGGACGTGGGCATCACGCCAATGATGCCACGGCCTCAGTGGGACACGGCCGCGGCGGCGATCTCGGAGACGAGCTCTCGCTTCCAGAACCGCTCCAGCGCGAACGGTGCGATCAGATCCGGCACGACGCTGTCCTTCACCAGGTCTGCCATCGTGACACCCACGATCGGCGTCGCCTTGAATCCGTAGGTTCCCCAGCCGCCGTCGATCAGGAACCCCTCCACGTCCGTCAGGCCCATGATCGGCGAGTAGTCCGGCGTCACGTCGCAGAGCCCTCCCCAGGCCCGCATCAGCTTCACCCTCCCGAGCATCGGGAGGAGCTCGAGGGAATGCGCGGCCGTGACCTCGAGGAAGTCGAGCGTCGACTCCTGCGAGTAGGACGTGTACGGCTCGATCTCCGAGCCGATCAGCACCTCCCCCCGGTCGGTCTGCGAGATGTACACGTGCAGCGTGGCCGAGACCAAGATCACATCGAGGAAGGGTTTCAGCGGCTCCGTCACGAACGCCTGCAGCGGGTGCGTGACGATCGGCGTCTCCACCCTCGCCATGCGGCAGACCTCGCTCGTCCATCCCGCCACCGCGGAGATGACGGTTCCCGCGGCGATGTCGCCCCGGTTCGTCCGGACGCCGGTGACACGACCGCCGTTGACGTCGATGCCGGTCACCTCGGTGCCCTGATGGATGTGCACGCCCATCCGGTCGGCCATCCGCGCGTACGCCCACACGACCGCGTCGTGGCGGATCACCCCCCCCGGCGGGTGGTAGAGCGCGGCCATGATCGGGAAGTCGGGGTGCGTGGAGAGATCGAGCTCCGGGCAGAGCTTCGTGATCTCGTCCGGGTAGATCACCCGCGAGTCCACGCCGAGGAGCCTGTTCACCTCCGCGCGCTCGTGCGCGACGATCACGGCGCGCTCGGCATGGGCGAGCGTCAGGTGGCCCTGTTGAGAGAGCAGGAGGTTGTAGTCGAGCTCCTGCGCGAGCTGCTCGTAGAGCCGGAGCGACTCCTTGTAGAAGGCCACGCCCTCCGGCGTCCGGTAGTTCGCGCGGACGATCGTCGTGTTGCGGCCGGAACCGCCGGCGCCGATGTAGCTCTTGTCGAGGACGGCGACGTCGTAGATACCGCGCTTCGCGAGCTCGTAGGCGATCGCGAGCCCGTGGGCGCCGCCGCCGACGATCACGACGTCGTAGGCATCCTTCATCTCGTGGCGGCGCCACATCCGCCACGGTCTGAAGTACCGGATCGGGTGCATCAGCGCCAGCCCTCCGCGCGGAGGGCCTGCCACCCTGCCGGGCCACCGCCGAGGCCGCTCACGATGCCCGAGAGGGTCTCCCACACGTACCGGCCGAACTCCGTGGCCACGAACACCTCGAGGACGGGGAACGGGAGCTCGCGGCGGACCAGCAGCGCGCGGACCTCGGCGATCGGTGCGCCGGTCGCCGCGCCCGACGGGAGGGTAGAGAGATCCCACGACGTGGCACGTTCCACGAGCTCCGGCAACGCCGGCCCGGCCAGCGCCACGCCCGCGAACAGGTGCGTCACATCGGTCACCATCGCGCCCGGGGCGACGACGGGTTCGATCGCCCCGATCAGCCTTCGTTCCGCGTCCGGCGCTCCGAGCAGCACGACCCACTCCGCCGAGATGCGCGCGAGGACGGTGTCGGCCGGCGAGGGCAGCGTCTCCGGGATGCGGCCCCGGATGTCCACCTTGGCGCGCGCCGTGATGTCCGCGATCGCCACGCGGTCGCGGATCGCCGCGCGCTCCCCCGCGTCGTTCCCGTAGGAGGCCGGGATCTCCCAACCCGCCTCCTCCACGAACACCGCCCCGGCGCGCGAGGACAGCCGCGCCGCCGGCGAGCGCCGGATCGCCGTGCTCATGAGCGGAGCCTCTCGCCCCGCGGGTCGTAGAACGGATCGGTGCGGACCGTGCCGATCGTGTGGCTCCCCCCGAACTGGATCTCGATCGTGCTGCCGTCCCCCGCCCACTCCGCCGGCACCCACGCCAGCCCGACCACGCCGCCGACGGCCTCGCTGCGCCTCGCCGATGTGACCCGGCCGACCCACGCTCCCTCGCGGACCACGGACGCGCCTTCGGGCGGCAGCCAGCGCTCCGGTGCCGTGAACCCGACCAGCCGCTCGCGCGGCCCCCGGTCCTTCAGGTCTCGGAGCGACCGCAGACCGAGGAAGTCCTCCTTGTCGTCCTTCACCATCCAGCCGAGCCCCGCTTCGTACGGGTCGGATTCGGCGTCCGTGTCCTGTCCCACGAGGATGTGCTGCTTCTCCAGGCGGAGGATCCGCTGGGCCTCAAGGCCGAAGGAGACGATCCCGTCGGGGCGGCCGGCCTCCATCACGGCGTCCCACAGGTGCTCGCCGTAGGCGGACGGGAAGTGGATCTCGTAGCCGGTCTCGCCCACGAAGCCGATCCGCAGCACCAGCGAAGGTACGTCCGCCACCGTCATCCTCGTCGCGGTCATGTACGGCATCGCCGCCCTCGAGACGTCCGCGTCGGTGAGCGAGGTCATGACGTTGCGGGCTCGGGGCCCCGCCAGGTTCACGGCCCCGTACGCTCCCGTCACGTTCAGGACGAGCGCGTCGAGGCCCCAGTCCGCGTTCCACCAGGTGATCCATCGCTCCAGCGCGGCCGTGTTCCCCGTCGTCACCGTGACGAAGAACTCATCGTCGGCCAGGCGGACGACCGCTCCGTCGTCGAGGATCACGCCCTCGTCGTTGAGCATCGCGCCGTACCGGACCCGTCCGACGGCGAGGTCGGAGAACCGGTTCGGGTAGAGGCGTTCGAGGAGCTCGACCGCCTCGGGTCCTTTGATCCGGAACGTGCCCAGGGTGCTCACGTCGATCAGGCCGACGCGGTTCCGTACGGCGGCGACCTCCGCTTGGGGGGTCGTGTAGTGGTGGGGTCGTCGCCAGTCCCCGGCCCACATGAACTCCGCGCCCGCGGCGGCGTGCCGGTCGTGGATCGTCGTCTCCTTGCGCGGGGTGAGCCGGGCGCCGGCCAGGGTGCCCATCTCCACGGGGACCCACGGCGGCCGCGACGTGGTGGGCGACGTCTCGGCGAAGGATCGGCCCGTGACCGCGCCGCAGAGCCGTTGCGACGAGGCCATGCACGCCTTCCCCTGACAGGGGCCCATCGTGATCGTCGTGTAGCGCTTGAGGAGCTCCATCGAGTCGAATCCCTCGGCCACGGCCGTCTTGAGCTCCTTCGCGGTCACGTCCATGCAGACGCAGGCGAACTGCTTCCCGGACGCCGCGGAGGCCTCGGGCGGCAGGACGGTCGGGTCCCCGGAACGCGCGGCCTCGCTCCGGAGCGCCGCGATCGCCGTCGTGTCCACCGCGTGTCCCGATCCCGCCGCTGCCTCGAGACCCGCGAGCTTTCCTTGCGCCACCGACGCCTCCGGCGAGCGCGCTCCCGCCACCGCCCCGACGGCCCACGTGCGAGCTGGCATCTCGTCCGGGAGGAAGGTCTGCAACGTCTCGTCGAAGGCCAACCGCGCCCCCGCCTGCGCGAGGAGGTTCGTGGACGGCGTCTGCACGCAGGCGTTCACGACGAGATCGCAGGAGACCTTCTGCCCGGACGTCGCGCCGGCGGGCCCGACGGACACGGCGCTCACCCGCCGCCGCCCGTGCGCGGACAGGATCGTCGACCCGGCGAACACCGGGAACCCCTCCGGCCAGCCGCCGTCGGAGCGGAGATCGACCACCGTCACCTCCGCCCCGGCGTCCTTCAGGGCCCACGCGGTGGTGTACCCGACGTTGTCGCCGGTGAGGACCACAGCGCGCCGGCCGGGGAGCACGCCGTAGCGGTGGAGCAGCAGGTGAACGGCGGACGAGAGCATCACGCCGGGAAGGTCGTTGCCGGGGAACACCGCGGATCCCTCGACCGCCCCCGTGGCGAAGATCACGTGCCCGGCGCGGATCCGATACAGGGCGTCCGGCCCGGCCGCCGCGATCAGCCCGCCGCCGAAGACCCCGAACGCCGCCGTCTCGGACAGGAACCGCGCTCCGGAGCCGATGGCTTCCCGCGCGAGCCCCGATCGGAGGGTGCTGCTCGCTTCTCCGAGGAGGTGACCGCCCGCCTCGCGGCCCTGCTCGAGCAGGACGACCGATGCCCCCGCCTTCGCCGCCTCGGCCGAGGCCGCCAGGCCGGCCGCCCCCGCTCCGATCACGAGGACATCGGGGTGGAGGTTGATCCGCCGGCGCCGCCGGTGATCGGGCTCGTGGGGCACCTTCCCCAGCCCGGCCTTCGAGCGGATGAACGGCTCCACGAGCGGCCATGCCCAGCGCGGATGCTGGAAGATCTTGTAGTAGAACCCCGGAGGCATCATGAACGAGAACGTGTTCAGCCATCCGTGGATGTCCCGATCGGCGGAGGGCCATGCGTTCTGGCGTTCGACCCGCATCCCCTCCCGCGCCGGCTCGGTGCAGGCGCGCACGTTGGGGATCCCGTCGATCTGCATCAGGCAGTTCGGGCACGAACCCGTCATGCACGACAGCCCGCGGGGCCGGTGGTACTTGAACGACCGACCCGTGATCGTGACGCCCGCCGCCGCCAGCGCCGATCCCACGGTGTCCCCGTCGAACGCGGCGATCGTCCTGCGCTCGAACCGGAACCTGATCGGCCGATCGCGCCGGATCGCTTCGCCCTGACGCGCCGGGAGACGCTCGCTCACGCGGGCGCGGCCTCCTTGTCTTCCTCGCCCCGTGGGCCCTCCTGCGGCAGGTACGTCCGCCGGATCTCGTTCGTCGTCGTGTGTCGTTCCGCGAGGAACCATGCTCGGCAGCCGCTCTGATGAACCCACCACTCCGTCTGCCACCCGTCGACGTTGCGGCGGAAGTAGAGAGCGGCCGCCAGCTCGCGATCGGTCGCCGTGGGTCCGGCACGGCTCGTGGTCTCGCCGCCGAACGAGAACTCGAGGGCCTCGCGCGGCCCACAGTTCGGACACGTGATCAGGAAGGTCACCCCGCTCCTCCGATCCCGTCCTCGTCCGAGCGCCGAGGACGCGCGTGAGACTATCGGACGAGCCTCAGCTCGACCGCAGCCGCCAGCCGGGGAGCTCCCGAACGCGTCGCCGCACCTTCTGTCTCCAACGCGGCATGTAGATCAGGAACCAGAACCCCATGACACCGAGGACGATCGGGAAGTAGCGCCTGCTTCCGATGTTCGCGAGCGTGATCGCGAGCGCGATCCCGAGCGCCACGGACACGGCGATCACCTCGAGCCGGTACCGCCGCATCTCCCGCATGACCCCCCAGTACTCGTCGGGCGGGATCTGCGCCGTATCCCAGCGGCGCCCGCACGTGGGGCAGGTCCACGCCTCTCCGTACGGAACCGGTTCGACGTCGCCGCAATCGCATCGCACCGTGATCGGAGGGCCCTTCACGGCGGCGATGGTACAGGCGGACCTCGGATGCGGTCGGACGCAACATCCCCGGGATTGCCCGCCTCGGAATGCCGTGCTATACCGCGGCATGCGGGCCGGAGGGCCGCGCACATAGAGGGGAGGGATCAGGTGGCTGACGAGGTCACGGCGCAGGCGACCATCGAGGAACGCCATCTCCTCAAGTCGCTCAACTGGTACGACGGATTCGTCATCGGCTTGTGCCAGCCGGCGTTCCTCCTGGGGTCGCTCGGCTTCACGCTCGCCACGATCGGGGCGTGGGGCTCGATCCTCCTCTGGGGGATCTCCGCGACCGTCGGGTTGCTGCAGAACTTCATCTACGCGGAGACCGCCGCGATGTTCCCCGACAAGCCCGGCGGGATCGCCCTGTACGCGCACGAGGGCTGGCGGTCTCGCTTCAACCTCTTCGGTCCGATCGCGGCGTTCGGGTATTGGATCGGTTGGTCCGTCGTGCTCTCGTTCGTCGGGAACATCGTGGGAGCCCTCATCGTCGCCGAGTGGTTCCCGAAGTCGGGCGACGGGGTGGACGACGCTTACTTCAACCTCGGGTTCGCGGACTTCGGGCTGGCACAGGCGATCGCGATCGTCGTGATCATCGGGGTCTGGCTCTTCAACGTGCTCGGGGTCAAGCCGTCGCTGGCGGTGGGGTACGTGACCGGCGCGCTGCTGATGGTTCCGCTCGCGATCTTCATCATCTTCCCCTACATCACCGGGGACTGGGAGTCGTCGAACCTCCAGTACGTCCACAACGCGGGTGGCTTCAGCGACCTCCGGATCGCGTTGATGTGGCTCTTCATCATGTGCTGGTCGGCCTACGGGATCGAGGTGGGCGCGAGCTTCGCCCCCGAGTACCACGACACGAAGCGGGACACGGCGAAGGCGCTGAAGAGCGTGGCCGTGTTCTCGCTGTTCGTCTACCTATTCCTGCCGCTCGGGTTGGGCGGCGTCGTCGGATCCACCGGGGACTACGGCAGCTTCTACGTGGCGGCCCTGGAGAACATCGCGGGGTCTGCCCTGGGAGGTTTCGCGGTGATCTGCTTGATCGCCAGCCTGATCCTGGCGATGAACACGTCCACCGCGGACGGCGGGCGCGCGCTCTACGGCATCGCCCGCGACGACATGACGATCAAGTGGCTGTACCACCTGAACAAGTACCACGTCCCGGCCCGCGGGATGACGGTCGACATGGTCGTCAACATCGGGCTGCTGCTCCTGCTGGGCGCGAACAACTTCGTGATCCTGTACATCTCGAACATCGGCTACGTGTTCTGTCACGTGCTCGCGCTCACGGGGTTCCTGCTCCTCCGGAGGGACCGTCCGGACTGGCCGCGGCCCATCAAGGCCGGACCGGTGTTCGTGGCGCTCGCCTGGCCGCTGGCGGCCTTCAACCTGATCCTCGTGCTCTCCGGCGTGATCGACCAGAAGGTGGCCTCATACATCGGTTTCTACGAGTTCAAGGGCCTCCCGCTCTACCTGGGCGTCGGCGTGCTGGTCGTGTCCGTGGCGCTGTTCTTCTACCGGCGGGCCGTCCAGGATCGGAAGCCGATCACGTTCCGGGATCCGGACGTGCCCACGATGCCGAGCGAGGATCAGATGCGGTTGCTCCGCGAGGAGGTTATGCCGGACAGGTCCTCGTAGGGACCACCGATCACCGGAGGAGGGGGCGGAGAGTCGCCCCCTCTTCGTTCCCGGCCGGGGCGTCGCCCGCTCCGCGAGCCGCGCTAGCATGAGGCCGTTCCCGTCAGGAGGTCGAGATGACAGACAAGATGTGGGGTGGCGAGCCGTTCTGGGGCCTCGGGTACGACTGGGATCCCGACTGGGTCTACACGGACAAGCAGAAGGAGCTGCGCGCCACCCTGATCGAGCTCTGCGAGAAAGAGCTTCGCGCCAACGCGAAGCGCTTCGACGACGAGCTGATGTTCCCCCGTCGCAACCTGGAGCTGCTCGGCGAACACGGCTTCCTGGCACTGACGGTGCCGGAGGAGTACGGCGGCCTCGGCGAGAACCACGTCGCCTACTCGATGGTCTGCGAGACGATCGCGCGGTACGGCTGCGCCTCGACCGCGATGTGCTACGTGATGCACATGGGCGCCGTGAACGCGATCATGCTCCGCGCAACCCCCGAGCTGATCGACAAGTACATCCGGCCGCTCAACTCCGGCAAGATCGGCACGCTCTCCTACTCCGACCCCGAGACGGGCTCGCACTTCTGGTACCCGATCTCCTCCGGCGCCGAGCGCTCGAACGGCGGCTTCAAGGTCAGGAAGAAGGCATCGTGGACCACGTCGGGGGGTTTCGCCGACTTCTACGTGGTGCAGACCACGAGCCCGGACTTCTCCGGTTACGACGACCTGTCGGTCTTCGTCGTCGACGGCGAGCACATCCAGGCGCAGCCGTCGCTGTGGGACGCGCTCGGGCTCCGGGGCAACCAGTCGGGGCCGATCGAGATCGACAACGTCGAGATCCCGGCGGAGCAGCTCGTCGGCCCGACCGGCGACGGCGCGAACTCGAACGACGAGTCCGTGGACCCGTGGTTCCTGGTGGGCTCCGCTTCGGTGTGGAACGGCCTGGCCCTCGGAGCGATCGACATCGCGAAACGCCACACCACGCGCAAGAAGCACGTCGATGTCGGCCTGCGGGTGGCGGACTACCCCACGATCCAGGACTACGTCGGCGAGGCGGTCATGGACACGAACGCCTCGCGGCTGTTGACGCTCTCCGTCGCCCAGGCGATGGACGGCGCCACCGAGAACAACACGGTGAACCCGGGCCCGGGTGAGCTGGCCCGCGGGAACTTCCTCCACTGGGCCTGGCAGATCAAGTTCGAGGCGGCGAAGAACACCGCGCACGTCGTCGACAAGATGCTCCACGCGTGCGGAGGCTCGGGCTACAAGCGCGACATGGAGCTCGAGCGCTACCTCCGGGACGCCAAGGCCGGCTGGGTGATGGGCCCGACGAACGAGGTGCTCCGCCAGTTCGTCGGCAAGGCGGTGCTCCTCGGCTTCGAGTCCCTCGACTACTGGAACCAGTCCTACAACCGGCGCGCCGTGGAGAACGAGGTCAAGAAGCTCGACGCCGCCGGCAAGCGGGAGCTCGCCGAGCAGCTGTTCAAGGAGGCCGACGAGCAGGCGTCGAAGGAACCGGCGGCCAAGGGCTGAGAACGATGGCGATCTCGTCCGGACGCCGCAGCCTGACCGTCCCCGGATTGCTGCCCGAGGACCCGTTCCTGGAGCGGTACTGGGTGCGGCCGGGAGGAGCCTCGGTGCTCGCCCTCGAGGGCGACGACCGGCTGACGATCCGAGATCCCGACGGGGGCCAGGTGGCCGAGGTCACCGCGCTCGCGCCGGACGGCTCCGAGGACGCCGCCGCGATCGGTGCGCGGGCCGACGCCCCCGCGACGGTGCTCCGCTCGCTGATCGGGTCCGGGGCCGACGGCGCGGCGGACGTGATCGACGCCCTGGCCGGCCGCGGTCTGGATCCAACGGAGGCGACGGCCGTCCGGCTCTTCGGAGAGTGGTCGCCGGCCGGCTCGGCCCACTCGTTCACGGCCGAGCGCCCCGTCATCGTGGTGATCGCGGCGCCCGCGGGCGCGTCCGTGCTGGAGGGCGGCGTCCCTGGGTCGGACCTCGATGTGGAGATCCGGCGGACGCGACCGCGGACCCACGACGGGCTCGAGCTGCCTCCCCCGCTCGCGGAGCCCCGTCTGGACTTCCGGGTCGACCGGGCGACGGCCCTGTCCTACGAGGTGAAGGCCGGCGAGTACATCCAGATCATCGACGTCGAGGGGAAGCAGTGCTCGGACTTCCTCGCGTTCCATCGGCGGAAGCTCGAGGACGGGATCGAGCGCGGCTTCGACCCGACGATCACCCGCACGCTGATGGGCAACGCGTTCCCCCAGCCGGGTCTGTACTCGAAGTTCTACGACCTCGACATGGACGTCCTGGTCGAGGTGATCCGCGACACGGTGGGACGGCACGACTCGTTCCTGCTGGCCTGCACGTCCCGGTACTACGAGAACCTCGGGTACTTCGGGCACACGAACTGCACCGACAACTTCAACCGGCAGCTCGAGACGTACGCGATCGCGCCGCGGAAGGGCTGGCAGGCGCTCAACTTCTTCTACAACACGATGTTCGCCACCGATAACCTCCTCGTCTTCGACGAGCCGTGGTCACGGCCGGGCGACTACGTCTTGCTGCGCGCCGCCACGGATCTGGTCTGCGCCTCGAGCGCATGCCCCGACGACGTGGACCCGGCGAACGGATGGGACCCGACCGAGGTGCACGTCCGTGTCTACTCCCCCGAGCACACGTTCTCGGCGGCGATCGCGCACCGGGTGACGCCCGACGCCGAACCGACCCTCACGACCGAGACCGGCTTCCATCCCCGGATCTCGGCGCTCACGAGCCGGACCACGGAGTACAACGGGTACTGGCTGCCGACCAGCTTCGACAACCACGGCGCGACGGACGAGTACTGGGCGTGCCGGGAGCGGGCCGCGATCATGGACCTCTCTCCGCTCCGGAAGTTCGAGGTGCTCGGACCGGACGCGGAGGCGTTGCTGCAGGCCACCGTAACGCGTGACGTCCGGCGGCTCTCGGACGGCCACGTCGTCTACACCGCGATGTGCAACGAGGACGGTGGGATGATCGACGACGCGACGATCTTCCGGATCGCGGACACGAACTTCCGCTTCGTCGGGGGGAGCGAGTACGACGGTGTCTGGCTCAGGGAACAGGCATCGCGACTCGGCCTCAACGCCTTCGTGAAGGAGTCCACCGACCACCTCCACAACGTGGCGGTCCAAGGTCCGGCGAGCCGGGCCCTCCTCGAGGAGATCGTGTGGACGCCCCCCGCGCAGACACCGTTCGGTGCGCTCGAGTGGTTCCGGTTCTCCGTCGGCCGGATCGGCGGCCCGACGGGCGTCCCCGCCGTGATCTCGCGGACCGGCTACACGGGCGAGCTCGGCTACGAGGTCTTCTGCCACCCGAAGGACGCGCCGGCCGTGTGGGACTCGATCTGGAGCGCCGGGGAACCCCACGGGCTCATGCCCCTCGGCCTGGACGCGCTCGACATCCTTCGGATCGAGGCCGGGCTGATCTTCGCCGGATACGAGTTCGACGACCAGGTGGATCCGTTCGAGGCAGGCATCGGTTTCACGGTCACGAAGGCCAAGGACGAGGACTACGTCGGGCGCGAGGCGCTGCGCGAGCGTCGCGACCATCCGCAGAGGGCCCTCGTCGGACTGGACCTGGAGGGGAACGAACCGGCCGGCCACGGCGACGGTGTGTACGCCGGTCGCCAGCAGGTGGGCGTCGTGACCAGCTCAACGCGCTCGCCGATCCTCAAGAAGAACATCGCGCTCGCTCGCGTCGCCGTGCAGCACCGTGACCCGGGCGCCGCACTTGGGGTCGGCAAGCTCGATGGCCACCAGAAGCGGATCTCCGCGACGGTGGTCCGGTTCCCCTTCTACGACCCCGAGAAGACGCGGCCCCGCTCCTGACGATGGGCGGTCTTGTCGAGTCCTTCACGCAGGAGCAGGTCGAGGCGTTCCACCGGGATGGCTTCCTGATCGTCGAGGATGGCCTTGTCTCCGAGAAGGCCCTCGATCTCCTCGAGGAGCGCTACCTGCGCCTCTTCGACGGCGACTACGAGACCGGGATCAAGCCGGACGAGGTCAACTGGGTCAAGGGCAGGGATCCCGAGGACCGCACCCGACAGCTCTGCAACGCCTGGCGCGCCGACACCGTGATCGCGGCGCAGGTCCTCTCGGCGAGGATCGGGCGCCTCGCGGCGCAACTGACGAGCTACCCGGGGGTGCGGATCCTCCAAGACAACGTGCTCTGGAAGCCGCCCGGCACCAAAGCGATCGGCTTCCACCAGGACGGCTCCTACGCCGATTACCTGGTGCCTCCGGAGATGGTGACGTGCTGGATGTCGCTGCACGAGACGCAGGCCGACGCCGGACCGATCGCCTACGTGCGCGGGTCGAACCACTGGCCGTGGACCCCGCCGGAGCGATCGCAGTTCCACGCGCCGGAGGACTGGCTCGCCGGCGTCCGGGACGCGAAGCCAGTGGACGCGGAGATGGAGATCGTGCCCGTCGTCGTGAAACCCGGCGGAGGTGCCTTCCACCACAACCTCACGTGGCACGGCTCCGAGCCCAACACCAGCGGCACGGTGGCGAGGATGGCCCTCGTCTCCCACATGCTCCCCACGACCGCGCGCTTCCACCATCGCAACGTCGACCTGATCTACTCGCGCTACCGACGCCGCGGCGACACCGCGATGGACGAGTCGTTCTTCCCGGTGCTCTGGGACGAGACGGGCCATCGAACCGACTGGCTCGAGGAGCTCCCCGAGATCGACTAGATCAGTCGTCGCGGAGCCGCCCGGCGAGCACCTCCAGCATCGCCCACGCCGCTCGAGGCTCGCGCTCGACCGTGCTCCGCACCAGGTCGCGTGAGATCGCGAGGGCTCGCAACGGCGACACCGCCACGACGTCGGCGCTCCGTGGTCGGCCGTCGATCACCGCGATCTCCCCGAAGAACTCGCCCTCGCCGAACGTCGAGAGCGCGCTCCCTTCCCGTTCCACCCGGGCTTCTCCTTCGATGATCACGAAGAGCTCGTCTCCCGGTTCCCCCTCCCGCACGACGAACTCCCCCGGCTCGAACGTCCGCTCGATCCCTTCCGCCGTGATCACGGCGAGGATCTCAGGCGGGAGCGACGAGAACACGGGGGCG
>DASSDW010000054.1:0-2663 GCA_035696925.1 Actinomycetota bacterium | reverse complement strand
GCATCGACGTGAGCCGGTCCAACGGGCGCGTGGCCATCGTCACTCCTTGAACGCGTACCCGACGCCGTGGACGGTTCGGATGAAGCGGGGATCGTTGCCGTCCTCCCCGAGCTTGCGCCGGAGGCGCGCCACGTGCGAGTCCACGACCCGCCCACCGGCGTGGTCCCGGTAGCCCCAGATCCGGTCCATCAGCTGATCGCGGGACAGGACGACGCCGGGTTCCCGAGCGAGCGTCAGGAGGATCTCGAACTCCAACGGCGTGAGCGGGATCTCCGACCCGTCCACCTCCACGCGTCGCCGTTTGGCGTCCACCATCAGTCCCTCGTGCTCGATCGGCTCGCCGTTGGACGAGCTCTCGATCCGCTCCCGCCTGCGGAGGATCGCCTGGACGCGGACGGTCAGCTCTCGGAGGCTGAACGGCTTGGTCAGGTAGTCGTCGGCGCCGACCGCGAACCCGGCCACCTTGTCCGCCTCCTCGGTCTTCGCGGTCAGCATCAGCACCGGGGTCCAGCCGTTCCGCTGGATCCGCGTGCAGACCTCGAGACCGTCCATCCCCGGAAGCATCAGGTCGAGGACCACGAGGTCGGGACGGGTCTCCGCGTGTCGACGAAGGGCCTCGGGACCGTCGGAGGCGACGACGACGTGATATCCCTCGCTCCGGAGACGGGCCCGAACGGCTTCGGCGATCGCGTCCTCGTCCTCGACGACGAGCACGGTCTGAGCAGCCACGACGTCATCGTATCCACCCCATCCCGCCCACAGCGCCTCCGCGGCATGGAGAAATCGTGGTGAGGCCAACCGCTCGTCCTCACGGAGCGAGCGGCGCGACCCTAGATGATCGGGAGCGGCTCCGTGATATCGAGGAAGACCGTCGCGATCGCGAAGACCGAGAGGAAGACGATGACCGCCGCCGACACAGGGACGAGCTTGCGGTAGTCGGCCTGCCGGCCCGTCACCTTCTCCCACGCCAGGAGCATCAGGTGACCGCCGTCCAGCGGCGGGAGCGGGATCAGGTTCACCACGCCGATGAAGATCGTGACGTACGCCGCGAAGTTCAGGAACAGTCCCCAGTCGCCACGCTCGCCTGCGCCGCCGATCTGCCGGCTGACGCCCACCAGGCTCGTGACGTCGTCGTCGCGTCGCGGCTCGTCGGTGAACAGCACCGAGAACGTGCGACCCACGCCCACCGTGAAGACCTTCGGGATGGTCGTCACGCTGTTCCACGCGGCTCTGCCGACCCACTCCCCCGACTCCACCACCGACCCGGGGATCGACAGGTCCTCGGGGCCGAGCGTGAACCCGATCCGCCCCCTCGTGACCTCGTCCTCCGTGACGAGACGCGGGACGATCTCGAGGGTGAGGGAACGGCCGTCGCGTTCGATCACGTACGCGAGCGGCTCGCCGGGATGGTCCTCCGCGTACCGGGTGACGTAGCGGCCGAGGGAATCGGGCGTCGGATCCTCGAGGTCGCCGACGCGGGTCACGACGTCGCCGACCTGCAGCCCCGCTTCGAGCGCGGGCGAGGAGCTCCCGTCGAGCGTCGGCGTGACTTCGCCCACCACCACGAGGTCGGTGTTCGGATCCCCGTACGTGACGAACAACGTGAAGTACAGGAGCGCGCCGACGAGCGCGTGCGACAACGGACCGGCCAAGATCACCAGCGCGCGCTGCCAGATCGGTTTCGACCCGTACGCGCGCGCGACATCTTGGGCCGGAACGGTCTCGTACGGGTTCATCCCGGCGATCTTCACGTAGCCGCCGGCCGGGATGGCCTTGATCCCGTACTCCGTCTCGCCGCGCGTCGTCGACCAGAGCTTCGGCCCGAAGCCGACGAAGTACTCCTGGATCTTGAACCCGAACCGTCGCGCGACCAAGAGGTGGCCGAGCTCGTGGATCGGGATCACGACGAGCAGGATGAGTGCGAGGAACCCGACGATCGCGAGCGGGCCGCCCACCTAGCGAGCCTCGATGATCTCCGCCGTGCGGCGACGGGCCCAGATGTCCGCGCGCTCGATGTGCACGACCGAGACGACCGAGGGTGGTTCGTGTTCGTCGACGATGGTCTGAACGATCTCCACGATGCGAGGCAGCGGGATCTTCCCCTCGAGGAAGGCCATCACCGCTACCTCGTTCGCGGCGTTCATCACCGCGGGGAACGTGAGTCCCAGCCCCCCCACCCGATAGGCGAGGTCCACGGCCGGGAAGGCCTCGTGATCGACGGGCTCGAACGTGAGCGGCGACTCCGTGAGAGGGAGCGACGCGATGCCCGTCGGCAGCCGCTCCGGCCACGCCAGGGCAAGCTGGATCGGCAGCCGCATGTCCGCCGTCGCCATCTCGGCTCGCATCGACCCGTCGCGGAACTCGGCGATCGCATGGACGAGGCCCTCCGGGTGGATGAGCACGTGGATCTGCGAATACTCCAGGCCGAAGAGGTAGTGCGCCTCGATCACCTCGAGACCCTTGTTCATGAGCGTGGCGGAATCGATCGTGATCTTGGGCCCCATCGACCAGACGGGGTGCTGGAGGGCTTCCTTCATCGAGGCCTTGGCCAGCTCGGTGGCGGTCCACCCTCGGAACGGGCCGCCCGAGCCCGTGAGCACCACGCGCTTGAGGTCTTCCCGGCGCTCACCGCGGAGCGCCATCGCGAGCGCCGCGTGCTCGGA
>DASSDW010000053.1:0-5241 GCA_035696925.1 Actinomycetota bacterium | reverse complement strand
CGGTGTCTCGTCGTGGAGGACTCGATCAACGGCGTCCGCGCGGCGAAGGCCGCCGGGATGGTCTGCGTCGCGGTGCCGGCCGTCGGGGGCGACGACCACATCGCGATCGAGGCGGATCTCGTCCTCGGCTCGATCGGCGAGCTTGACGAGCGGGTGTGGGCGCGCCTCGGCACGGTCCCGGTAGCATCCCGATCGATGCGAGGCGACGGATGAACGAGATCCCCACGATCACGCTCGCCAACGGGGTCGCGATGCCCGCGCTGGGGCTCGGCACGTCGCCGATGGGCGACCGGCAGGCCGAGGAGACCGTCTCGGCCGCGCTCCGGGCCGGATACCGCCTGATCGACACCGCCGAGAACTACCGGAACGAGGCCGGAGTTGGCCGGGGGATCCGGGCGAGCGGCGTCGCTCGCGACGAGGTGTTCGTCACCACGAAGCTCAACGCGCGTTGGCACGGTGAGACGGAGGCGCAGGAGGCGTGGGCGAACAGCGCGGAACGTCTCGGACTGGCGCGCATCGACCTCTTCCTGATCCACTGGCCCAATCCCGAGAAGGACCGCTACGTGGACGCGTGGCGCGGCCTCCTCCGGCTCCTCGAGGACGGGAAGGTCCGGGCGATCGGCGTCTCCAACTTCAAGACCACCCACCTCGATCGGCTGCTGGAGGAGACCGGCGCCGCGCCGCACGTGAACCAGATCCACCTGGATCCGACGCACAGCCGGCCGGAGCAGCGCTCCTACCACGCCGCGCACGGGATCGTGACCGAGAGCTGGTCGCCGATCGGCGCGGGCGGCGATCTCCTCCGAGTCCCGGCGATCGTCGAGCTGGCCCGTCGTCGCTCGAAGACCCCTGCGCAGATCGTGCTCCGGTGGCACGTGCAGCTCGGACTCATCCCGATCCCCAAGACGTCGAATGCCGAGCGGCTGGACGAGAACAGGGACATCTTCGACTTCGAGCTCGACCAGACCGACCTGGACGAGCTCGCGGGCCTCGACCGAGGCGACGAGGGGGTCGTGGACGCCGACCGATTCGGTCACTGAACGGGCGCTCCCCTCGGTACGCTGAGCCCATGGCGAGGTCGGTGTGGCGCGGGACGCTCAGCTTCGGGCTCGTCGCGATCCCGGTGTCCCTCTACCCCGCGACCGAGGCGAAGGACGTGCGGTTCCACCTGTTCGACAGGCAGGGACGGCGGGTCCGGTACCGCCGGGTCGTGGACGCGGGACCGTCGGGAGCTCCGCAAGAGATCGACGACGTCGAAGCGGTGGCCGAGGCTTCGGAGCGGGAACCCGCCGAGGGTCGGGACGAGCCGGACGGCGCGGCCGAGACCGAGGTCGCCTACGAAGATCTCGTCCGGGGCTACCAGGTCGAGCCGGAGACCTACGTCTTCCTCGAGACCGAGGAGATCGAGCGTGCGCGTCCCTCGCCGAGCCGCGTGATCGACCTCGAGCATTTCGTCCGACTCGAGGACATCGACCCGGTGTTCTTCGAGAAGGCCTACTACGTGGCTCCCGGGCGCGGCGCGGAGAGGTCCTACGGGCTGCTCCTGCGAACGCTGAAGGAGACCGGGCGCGTGGGCATCGGCCGGTTCGTCCTCCGGACGAAGCCGCACCTCGTGGCGCTCCGGCCGATGGAGGACGCGCTCGCCCTCGAGACCCTGTTCTTCGGTGACGAGGTGCGCGATGCCCGCCCGCTCGTGGGCGAGGTCGGACGTGCCGACGTGACGGATCGCGAGGTCGATGTGTCGAAGCTGCTCGTCGAGGCGCTCGCGATGGAGTGGGACCCCTCCGTCTTCTCCGACGAGTACCGGCAGGAGCTCCTCCGGATGATCGCCGAGCGCACTCCCGAGCACGTCGAGGGACCGGCCGACGCGCCGGCGCCCGAGGCGCGCGTTGGCGAGCTCCTGGACGCGCTCAAGCGGAGCGTGGAGCAGGCCAAGGCGCGGCGGAAGCCCAAGGGCCGGCGGCGCGCCGGCTAGGCACGACCCAGCCGAAGTGCTCCTCGAGCGAACCCGGCGTCCCATCCACCCGTAGACCTTCCGGCGACGACGCCAAAGAGACGACGAAGGAGGCTCGGATGGTGTCTGGCAGGATCAAGGTGCTCGCGGTGGCCGCGCTGGTCCCGCTCGTGATGGGCGCGTGCTCGGAGGACGTCGAGCCAACGGACGGGACGTCCTCACCGACGGAGTCCTCGGAGCCATCCGAGGAACCCACCGAGGCGACGGTCGCCGTCGAGGATTCCGACTTCGGGCAGATCGTCGTCGATGCTGCCGAGGGACGGACGCTCTACGTGTTCCTCGCCGACACCGGCAGCGACAGCACGTGCTACGACGACTGCGAGGCGAGCTGGCCGCCGCTCACCGTGGAGGGCGAGCCCGCCGCCGGCGAGGGCATCGACGCCTCGCTCCTCGGCACGACGGAGCGTGAGGACGGCAGCGTCCAGGTCACGCTCGACGGCCACCCGCTGTACTACTTCGCCGCCGACGCGACGCCGGACGACATCGAAGGGCAGGCCGTCGGCGACGTCTGGTACGTGGTGTCCCCCGAAGGCGAGGCCATCAAGGAGTAGCTCGACAGGATCCGCCCGCACGAACCTCTGCCGATCCCGGTTGCGGCGTATCCTCCCCGTCTTCGACCTGGGAGGCGGCGGGACGCGTGACGGTATCGGAGCGGATCGTTGCGCAGCTCGCCGCGGCCGGCGTCCGGCGTGCCTACACGGTCCCGGGCGAGAGCTTCCTCCCGCTGCTCGATGCCTGCGACCGTCATCCGGACATCGCGCTGATCTCCACCCGGCACGAGTCCGGCGCCGCGTTCATGGCGGAGGCCGACGCGAAGGTCACCGGACGGCCGGCGCTCGCCATGGCGACGAGGGGCGTGGGCGCGGCGAACCTCTCGATCGGTGTGCACACGGCCTACCAGGACTCGACGCCGATGGTCGTGATCCTCGGGCAGGTGGAGTCGGCGTTCCTCGGACGGGAAGCGTTCCAGGAGGTGGACCTCCCGTCGTTCTACCGGGAGATCACGAAGTGGGCCGTCACGGCCCCGTCGAGCGAACGTCTCCCGGAGCTGGTCGGCCGGGCGATCCACGTCGCGACGAGTGGGCGGCCGGGTCCGGTGATGGTCGCCGTCCCGGCCGACCTCTTCGACGGCGACGCGGGCCCGAGGCAGAGCCATCTCCCCGGCGTGGTCGATCGGGGCAGGCCCACGCCGAGCGATCGGACCAGCGAGCGCATCGCGGAGGTCCTCCGAGACGCGGACGCGCCCGTGATGATCGCGGGCGGCGGAGGGAGGGACGCGCGGGACGCGCTCGTCACAGCCGCGGAGCGGTTCGGCCTGGGCGTCTACGCGAGCTTCCGTCGCCAGGACGTCTTCCCGAACGACCATCCGAACTACTGCGGCCCGCTCGTGCTCACCACACCGCCGGAGACGCTGCGAGCCTTGGAGGATGCGGACGTCGTGTTCGTCGTCGGCTGTCGGCTGAGCGAGATCACGACCCAGGGCTACCGGTTGCCGAGGGCCGATCAGCGGGTGATCCAGATCGACGTGGAGCCGAACAGCGTCGGCGCGGTCGTGCCGGTGGAGCTCGGCCTGGTCGCGGACGCGCGCGAGGCGTTGACGGCGATCCTCGACCACGCTCCGGACCCGCCGATCGACCGCGACTGGACCGCCGCGCACGGCGCGTTCCACACGGCGAGCACCCTCCCCGAGTCGACCGACGGCCCGCTCCACCCGGCGGCCGTGATCGCGGCCCTCGCGGAGGTGTTCCCGCCCTCGGTCGTCCTCGTGAACGACGCGGGGAACTTCTCGATCTTCGCGCACCGTTACTGGCGGTTCTCGCATCCACGCACCCAGATCGGTCCTACGAGCGGCGCGATGGGATACGGCGTCCCGGCCGGCATCGGCGCCAAGCTCGCAGATCCGTCGAGCGAGGTCGTCGTCCTCGCAGGCGACGGTGGATTCCTGATGACGGGTCAGGAGCTGGAGACGGCGGTCCGCCACGACGTGCCGTTCACCACCGTGGTGTTCCGCAACGGTCTGTACGGCACGATCGCCTTGCACCAGGCGCGTGCCTACGGGCGCACGGTGGGGGTCGACATCGGCGACGTGGACATCGCCGCGGTGGCCCGGGGGTACGGCGCCGAGGCCTGGTCCGTCTCGAGCGCCGACGAGCTCACCGGCGCCCTCACCGAGGCTCGCGCGTGCGGCCGGCCGGCCGTGATCGACTGCCGGGTGGATCCCGACGTCCTCTCGCCCACCGACCGCCTCAGCAGGCTCCTCGCGGACGGCTGATCCCCGGGTCGGCCTCCTTCGGCGACCGCCGGTACTCGAAGTGATTGCCGTCGGGCACCACGAACGTCCCGCCCCACAGGAACCCCCAGCGCGCGAGCGTGCAGACGAGCCGTTCGTCCTGGTGAGGTCGCTGACCGTAGTAGTTGCCGATGAGGTTCACGTCGAACGCCACACCCCAGGAGTGATGGGAGAGGAGCGCCGTGGGGTCGCGGCTGATGAACCTGGGGACGAAGCAGCCGTGGAAGGACCGGATCAGATGGCCCCGTCCCGCATCGCGCAGCTCCCGCATCGCGCCGCGGAGTTGGGGAACGATCCCTCTGTGGCACAGCACCTCTCCGAGGACCGGGATCCGGGTCGTGACGAGGTGCGTGCCCATCCATTCCGGGTCGACCTCGAGGGAGCCCGGCTGTCCCGGTGCCGGCCGCGCCGCGAACTCGCCGAAGAGCGCTTTCAGCAGGACCGGAGGGAGGACGGCGTCGCCCGCCCGGAAGTACGGCGTCTCGCCGGGTGCCCGGGCCTGGACGCGCCGGAAGACGCCCAGGTCCCGAGGGAGCAGCGGTTGGATCGCTCGCCGGAGGGATGCGGACGTCATGGACCCGGCGGCGAGCGGGCGCACCAAGAGGTAGCGCTCGCGTGTGACCCCGATCCGGCGGCCCGTCTCCTTCGACACGAGGAGCTCCGAAGCCCCGACCAGCTCGTCCGGCAGGACCGCCGCGATCCGGATCCGCCTCCCTCCGCCGAGTTCCAGCACCGCGCCGGGACCCAGCCGTCGGACGGAGGCGGAGGTCGATCCGAGGATTCCCTCGCCGTTCTCGATCGCCGCGAGGCTCGCCTGGTCCGCCGGGGGGAGGAACGGCGCGAACGTCAGCGGGTCGACGGCAGCGACGTCGAGCGGGATCCGGTACGGACGCACGGGCTGGTCGAGGAGCTCGCCCGCCGCGCTCCACGAGCGGAC
>DASSDW010000052.1:0-2553 GCA_035696925.1 Actinomycetota bacterium | reverse complement strand
CCGATGAGTACGTGGCGCGGGGCGGAGGGCGGGGGCTCGCGGCCGCGTGGGCGCTGGCTCCCGATGAGGTGATCGAGCGGGTCCGTGCGTCGGGGCTGCGCGGGCGCGGCGGCGCGGGGTTCCCCACCGGGATCAAGTGGCGGACGGTCCGGGAGGACCCCTGTCCGACGAAGTACGTCGTCTGCAACGCCGCCGAAGGAGAGCCGGGCACGTTCAAGGATCGGTGGCTGATCCGGGCGAACCCGTACCTGGTGGTGGAGGGGCTCGGGATCGCCGCCTACGCGGTCGGCGCCGAGCGGGCGTTCATCGGGATCAAGGCCGGGTTCGGCCCGGAGGTTGCTCGGCTCAGCGCCGCGATGGAGGAGATGGCCGAGCACGACCTCGTCGGTCCCGTCCCCATGGAGCTGATCCAGGGCCCGGACGAGTACCTGTTCGGCGAGGAGAAGGCGCTTCTCGAGGTGATCGAGGGGAACGAGCCTCTCCCCAGGATCGTGCCGCCGTGGATGGAGGGTCTGTTCCGCCGGCCCGGTTCCCCGAACCCCACCGTGGCCAACAACGTCGAGACCCTGGCGAACGTCCCCCTGATCCTCGACCGCGGTCCGGACTGGTTCCGCTCGCTCGGCACGGAGGATTCGCCCGGGACGATGCTGTTCACCCTCTCCGGAGACATCCGCTCTCCGGGCGTCTACGAACTGCCCCTCGGATACTCGCTCCGTGACCTCATCGAGGGCGTGGGCGGTGGCGCCCCGGAGGGACGCCGCCTGAAGGCGGTGTTCCCGGGAGCATCGAACACGATCATCGCCCCGGAGCAGCTCGACACGCCTCTCGGCTTCGACACGATGGGTGCGGTGGGCACCGGGCTCGGCTCGGGCGGGTTCGTCGTCTACGACGACTCGGCGTGCATCGTGCGCGCCACGCTCGCGTTCTCCCGGTTCCTGTACGTCGAGTCCTGCGGGCAGTGCCCGGCCTGCAAGCACGGGACCGGGGCGATCACGGATCTGCTCGAGCGGATCGATCGGGGCGAGGGTTCGGAAGCCGACGTGGAGACGATCCTGGCACGGGCACTCACCGTCACCGACGCACAGCGCTGCGCGCTCCCCACGGGGGAGACCCTGATCGCGCAGAGCGCCATCCAGGTCTTCGGGCCCGAGTTCGCCGAGCACTTCGGCCGGCCGTGTCCCCGCCCCCGGGACCTGCCCGTACCGAAGATCGTCGACTTCGACGAGAGGGCAAGGGAGTTCCACCTCGACGAGCGGTACTACCTCAAGCAGCCCGACTGGACCTACGCGGACGAGACGAGCGCGTAGTCGGGCCACGGTCCGCGGACCCGGGCAGCCGCGAGCAGTCTTCCCTGCCGATCTGGATTGCTCTCCGCGACCTGCGGGTATCGACAGCCCAACCGGCACGAGCGGCTTCGACGGAAGGAGACACACATGGGCTGGATTGCAGCGATCGATTGGGAGGGAGGCCTCGAGAACGCGTGGGACGCGATCATCGTGTTCGTCCCTAAGCTCCTGGGCTTCCTCCTGATCCTGGGTATCGGGTACTTCGTCGCGAAGGCGATCGAGAAGGTCTTGGACACGCTCCTGGAGCGGGTGGGATTCGATCGCATCGTCGAACGGGGCGGTGTGAAGCGCGCGCTTTCGCGGTCGCGCCTGGACGCGAGCTCGATCCTCGCGAGGATCGTGTTCTACATCGCGTTCCTGTTCGTTCTCCAACTCGCGTTCAGCCTGTTCGGTCCGAACCCGATCACGGATCTCCTCGAAGGGGTCATCGCGTTCCTCCCGAATCTGTTCGTCGCGGTCGTCATCGTGGTGATCACCGCGGCCATCGCCACGGGGGCGAAGACGATCATCGAGTCGATGCTCGGCGGGATGAGTTACGGACCAACGCTCGCCACGATCGCCGCGTTCGCGATCTGGTTCATCGGGATCGCCGCCGCGCTGAATCAGATCGAGGTGGCACCCGCGATCGTGAACGGGTTGTTCTACGCGGTGCTCGCGCTGGTGGTGGGCGTCGGCATCGTGGCCATCGGCGGAGGTGGGATCGCTCCGATGCGCGAGCGGTGGCAGCGAGCGCTCACCCGGATGGACGCGGAAGGACCACGCCTGAAGCAGCAGGCTTCGGGCGGGACCGAAGTGGTCCGGGAGAAGATGGATGAGGTGCGGCGAGAGGTCAGCGATGCTCGCAGCGAGGAGACGACCTCAACCGATACCCGGACCCTCTAGCGCCGGTCCGTTCCGTTGGGAGGCGGGTGTGCAGCCCGCCTCCCTTCCGTTTCAGGTGACCTCCTCATCGGTCAATGAGGTCTCAGACGCCACTTCGGCGGCCCGCCGGCGTGGCCACGAGGGGTCGTCGGCATGTCGGCCGTCGAGGGCGTGGTGGACGATCACCTTGCCCTGGATGAAGAACTCGGTGTGCGGGCCGCAGACGCACGAGTCCTGGACCTCCTCGTGATCGCACCAATCGTCGATCGGGACGACGTGGAAGGTCTCCCTCATGCCTCATCGCATCGGACCGCGAGAGGATCTCCTGAAGCCCGCGAGCGGTGGT
>DASSDW010000051.1:0-7841 GCA_035696925.1 Actinomycetota bacterium | reverse complement strand
AGGTGATCGCCACGGGGACGCCGCGACAGGTGATCACCAGCGAGGTGCTGGAGAGGACCTACGGCGCCCCGCTCGAGGTGCTCTCGCACGGTGGGATGCCCGTCGTCCTCGAGCAGTACCCCGAGCTCGTCGAGGAGGAGGAGGGCGCTCGCGTGCTGCCGCTCCGGGAGGACCATCATGAGCACCCTGCTTGAGCCGTTCGGCTACGAGTTCTTCCAGCGGGCGCTCCTCGTCGCCACGATCACCGGCGCGCTCTGCGGTCTGATCGGCGTGTACGTGGTGCTCCGAGGGATGAGCTACATCGGCCACGGGCTCTCGCACGCGATCTTCGGCGGCGCGGTGGCGAGCTACATCGTCGGCGTGAACGTCTTCCTTGGCGCGGGGCTCTGGGGGCTGGTCGCGGCGCTCTTCATCAACAAGGTCGCGCGCCGCCGATCGATCGGGGCCGACGCGGCGATCGGTGCGATCACGTCGGCGAGCTTCGCGATCGGGATCATCCTGATCTCGACCCAGCGGACGTTCGTCGTGAACTTCGAGGCCCTCCTGTGGGGGAACGTGCTCGGCGTCACCGGCTTCGACGTGCTCGTCGTGCTGGCCGTCGCGGCGGGCTCGATCCTGTTCGTCTTCCTCGGGTACCGGCAGCTGCTCTTCTCGACGTTCGATCCCGAGGTCGCGGAGGTCTCGGGCGTGCGGACGGCGCGTGTCGACATCGGGCTGGCGGTGATGCTCACCGCGACGATCGCGGCGACGATGAACGTGATAGGTGTGACGATGATCGCCGCGATGCTCGTGATCCCGCCCGTGATCGGCAGGCTCCTCACCGACTCGTTCGGCCGGATGCTCTGGATCTCGGTGGGCGCGGGGACGGTGTGCGGGTTCCTCGGCGTCTACGGCTCGTACTACCTGAACTGGTCCTCTGGCGGCACCGTCGTGCTGGCGGCCGGGCTCCTGTTCGTGCTGGCGTTCGCGTTCAGCGGCTGGCGCCGTCGGCTCCCCGCCCTCGCGGACGCGCACTAGGTGCGGTCAAGCGGCGCAGTCGCTACAGAGACCGGTGATCGCGAAGTGCGTGAGGTCGGCGACGAACCCGTGGTGGCGCTTGATGAGCCCCTGGAGCTTGCGGGCCTCTTCGAGCGACAGCTCGTCGTCCTGACCGCAGTTCCGGCAGGTCAGGTGCACGTGGTGCGCCTCATCCGCGCGGTGGTACTCGGCCCCCGTCTCGACGTGGGAGTGCTGGAGGACGCCGACGCTCTCGAGGAGCGTCAGCGTCCGATACACGGTCGATGCGTTCACGCCGGGCATGTCGCCCTGAACCTTCCGTGCGATCGCGGTGGGGGAGATGTGTCCCTTGGCGCGCATCACCTCCGAGACGATGGCGCGCCGCTGCGGGGTCATCCGGAGCCCGCGGCTCCGGAGCTCATCCATCAGGTCTGCGTAGGAGGCGTCCACGCGACGCATCGTAGCAGTGTGTTGCAGGTGCAACGAACGGCGAGCTCCTAGGACGGCGGCGGAAGCCCGAGGAGGTGGGCCGCCCAGGGCAGGCTGGCCCTCGATTGGGCGAGCTGGAGAGGCCGCGCGTGCGGAGCCTGCGGGATCGGCGGCAGCCCGGCGCGCGCGCTGAAGTAGCCCGCCAACAGGGATGCGAGCTGGGGCAGGCCCGGCGTCTCGTCGGGAAGGATCTCGTCCGGAGCCGGGCCTCCTTCGTTCTGGAGCGACGGCAACCACGCGGCGGTGTCCAGCACGGAGTTGCCCACGCACGCGTTGTTCCAGTCGACGAACACGGCTCGGTCGCCGCGCAGGCAGAGGTTGTCGCTCCGCACGTCGAAGTGGAGCAGGGAGTCGCCGCGGATCTCGGCCGACGCGGACGCATCCGCGAGCGTTGGCAGGTGCTCCTCGAGCCACGCCGACGAGCAGATCCCGAGCGCGAGGAACGGCTGCGGATCGGCGATCACGTCGGGCCACCCGTCCAGCCCGAACTGGCTCTCGACCGCGGGCGGCACACCGGTGGGTGGTGTGGTCACGTGCACGGCGTCGAGCGTCGCGAGCACGGCATCGACACGACCGGTGTCCCAGGGGGGCGGCCAGGCTTCCCCGGACAGGTCCTCGAGGACGAGCGCCGGCGCGATGCCGTCGTCGTCCCATCCGAGCGCGCGCGGGAGGAACGGACTCCCGTCGAGCGCCTCGTACACGCGGTGCTCATCGCGGAGCCAGTCGGCCGTGTAGTCGAGGGCCGCGATCTTCACGAACGCCGTGCTCCCATCCGCCAGCCCGACGATGAATCGTCGGTTCGAGGGGGCGCCGTGGCCGGACGCGCCACGCCAGGCGACCGGCGCCGCCCCGAGGGCACGGCGAACGCGCGCGATGTCGACCGGGTCCGGCTGCACGCATCCGAGGCTACCGAGGTCCGCCCTCGCGCCGTCGGTACCATCGCCGACATGGCGGTGCTCGCTTGACGGTGATGGTCACGGGCGCGTCCGGCGTCCTCGGGCACGCGATCGTCCGGGCGCTCGTGGAGCGCGACGAGGTGCGTGCGACCGTCCGGCGTCCCGAGGCGAGCGAGCCGCTGCGAGCCCTCGGCGCGAAGGTCGCCGTCGTCTCCGTGGAGGAGCCGGACGAGCTGATCGAGATCCTCCCGCGTGTCCACACGATCGTGCACCTTGTGGGCGGCGTGAACCAGCCGAGCGACGACGAGATCCTCGCCGCGAACCACGGCTCCGCGCTCGCTGCCGTCGGCGCGGCGAAGGAGGCGGGCACGCGTCGCGTGATCCTGCTCTCGGTTCCGGGCGCGTCTGTGGCCCACGAGCATCCGTTCCTCCGCGCGAAGGGACTCGCGGAAGAGGTCGTCGTGCAGAGCGGCCTCGAACACGCGGTGCTCCGCTCGTCGCACGCGTACGGGCTGGGCGGCCTCTGGTTCGCCGCCACGGTGATGGGTGCCGACCACGGGTTCGTGGTCGGCGACGGCACGCAGCGCTGCGCGCCGGTGCTGGCGGCCGACGTTGCCCAGGTGGTGGCGGCGATCGACGACCGACGCGACCCCGTGGGAGGCACGTGGAGCCTGGGTGGTCCGGAGGAGCTGACCGCGGACGAGGTGTTCGCGATCGAGGGCGAGGGCGGGGAGCCGGCGCATCTCGACGCCGGCGAGGCGGCGGAGCGACTGACGGAGCTGCTCGGCATCCCCGTCTCGGCCCGAGCCACGGGGCTCTTCGCGATGTCCTCGGTTCCCGACGCGCCGGGCGCCGCCGACGCGTTCGGCATCCGCATGACCGCGTTCGAAGACGGCCTCCGCGTCGTCGCAGCCGAGGTCGCCGACGTCGAGGCCGGGTCGACGGAAAGCGGCTGATAGGGTGCGCCGCGATGCCTGAGCTCGTGCATCTCGACGTCGACGACGGCGTCGGGATCGTCCGCCTGGATCGCCCCCCGGCCAACGCCATCTCCCTGCAGCTGTCGATCGAGCTCCTCCGAGGGCTGCAGGAGGCTGGATCGCGCGACGACGTCGGAGCCCTCGTCCTGTGGGGAGGTCCGAAGCTGTTTGCCGCCGGCGCGGACATCAAGGAGATGGTCGACCTGGATCACGATGGGATCCGGGAGCAGGTGACGGAGCTCGGGGATGCGTGCGACCTCCTCGAGGCGATCCCGAAGGTCTCGATCGCGGCGATCACCGGCTTCGCCCTGGGGGGCGGCTTCGAGCTGTCGCTCGCCTGCGATCTGCGCTACGCCGCGGACGACGCTCGCGTGGGCCAGCCCGAGATCAAGCTGGGGGTCATCCCGGGGGCCGGAGGGACCCAGCGCATGACGAGGCTCGCGGGCGCCGGCGTCGCCCGGGATCTCACCTATACGGGCAGGCAGGTCGAGGCCGACGAGGCGAAGGCGCTCCGGCTGGTGGAGCGGGTCCTGCCCGCGGATCAGGTCCTGGAGGCGGCGGTGCAGGACGCGCGGCTGCTCGCCCGCGGCCCGCGGCAGGCCATCGCGGCTGCGAAGGAAGCGATCCGGGGTGCGGTCGAGACGCCCGGACCGACGGGCATCGGCCGCGAGAAGGAGCTCTTCATCGAGCTGTTCGGGAGCGCTGACCAGCGTGAGGGCATGCGGGCGTTCATCGAGAAGCGATCCCCCGAATTCGGCAGCGACTGACGGCATCCTGCCCCATCTCTTTCTTGGCCCGTGGCGATTCCGTGGCGACGCGCGGGGGGCCGTCACCGAGGAATGAACCGGTCTCCGGCATCGTTCGAATCACACGACGAGGACGGAGACCCCATCCGCCCTCCGGTGCGAGCAACGAAGGGACGTGAACGAGATGGCGGAGGAGAGTTTCCGCGGCCAGTCGGTCCGGTCGCTCCCGCGGGCCAACAAGCGCTACCAGGCGGACCGCACGTGCGCGGCGCCGGGATGCCGGACCAAGCTCTCGATCTACAACAAGTGGGACTACTGCTGGCAGCACGAACCGGTGCACACCTACGTCGCTCGCGGCAAGCGCCGCAGCCGCAAGGAGATGGAAGCCGCGTAAGGCGCCCCCCTTCGCGGATCGATCGACGGCCCTCCCCGCCGGGAGGGTCGTCGCGCGTCCGGGCTCGTCGCGGATCCCGATTGACTGCCTGATTCAAGGTACACGGGTTCGTGCCGATGGAGGAGAGGACCGCTCCCCCCGGAGCGCCAACCTGATGCCGAACGGAACACACCAGCCGCCCGCGATGCGAGAAGGGGAATGCCCGTACTGCGAGCGGACCGTGCTCGTGTACGAGGAGCCTCGGTGTCCGCTGTGTGACTGCCCGTTGGAGGAGTTCGGGATGCGCCCGTTCTCCTTCCCCGCCGAGTCCGACCGCGACTAGACCAGGACGGCCCTGCGCCACCCGCGAGCGTCGCTGATCAGGGCGAGCTCCTCCGCCGAACGTGCGTCGGCGATCGTCACCATTCCCTCGACCACACGCCCTTCCTCGAGGGCGACGGCACGCCCGATCCCCGCGAGCAGCCCCGCCTCGAGCGGCGGCGTGATCCATCGCCCCTCGATGCGCGCCGCGACGTTCGCGATCGTCGATTCCGTGATCTCACGTCGGTCGTTGACGAGGAGGACGTCGTCCGCGTCGGGGTGACGGCGGCGCGCCGCGTCGTATCGGTCGCGGCGGGACGTCTTGTGGAAGAGGAAGACGTCGCTCGGATCCTGGGCGACATCGTCGATCGCCACGCGAACGACGTCGGGGTCGTCCGTGAACGGCGTGGCCACCACGCGCACCGTGCCGTCCTTGCGGAGCGAGAGGCGCAGGCGCACCGTCGTGGCCGGCGCCGAGGCGGCGGTCTTCTCGACGGCTTCCCGAACCTCCACGTCGTCGAGACGGAAGTCGAAGTACTCCGCGGATCCGGAGAGGCGCTCCAGATGTCGGTCGAGATGGCGGACACCCTCGGCCGGATCGAAGCGCATCGTCTCCAGGAGCTCGAACGCGGGGCGGCGCGCCGTGAGGACTCGGGACTTCGCGACGGCTTCCTCGAACTCGCTGCCTGCGTCGGAGTCCCAGGTGATGCCGCCGCCCACGCCGTACTCGGCGGTCGTGGTGACCGTGTCCACCGTGACCGTCCGGATCGCCACGTTGAAGCGGGCGTCGGGCCGGCCGGAGCCCTCCGGCGCCAGGAACCCGACGGCCCCGCAGTAGATCCCCCGAGGTGAATCCTCGAGATCGCGGACGATCTCCATCGTCCGGACCTTCGGCGCACCCGTGACCGATCCGCTCGGGAACAGGCCACGGAAGATCTCGGCGAGCCCGATCCCGGTCCCGAGCTCGGCCGAGACGGTCGTGGTGAGTTGCCAGACGGTCTCGTAGCGCTCCACCTGGAAGACGTCCGCCCACGTGACCGAGCCGGCCCGGCTGATGCGTCCGAGATCGTTCCGGAGCAGATCCACGATCATCGCGTTCTCGGCGCGGTCCTTCGCGGACGCGAGCAGGTGCTCCGCCGCCGCGCGATCCTCCTCCGGCCACCTGCCCCGCGGTGCGGTGCCCTTCATCGGCCGGGTCACGACCGACCCGCCCTTGCGCTCGAAGAACAGCTCGGGCGAGGCGGACAGCACGCGGTACCGACCGAGGTCGAGGTAGGCCGAGTAGGCGCCCCGCTGCGCGTAGCACAGATCCCGGTAGAGCCCGCGCGGATCGCCCTCCACCCGGGAACGCAGCCGCATCGTGTGGTTGACCTGGTACGTCTCCCCGGCCGCGATGCGCTCGTGGATCTCATCGACGGAGGACTCGAAGCGTTCGCGCGTGGTCGTCGGCATCCACGTCCCGGCGGGAGCGTGGGGGACACCCTCGTCGCGAGGAACCGGCAGCGCGGTTTCCTCGGCGCGCTCGAACATCGCGAACCAGGCCAGGGGAAGCGCCGCGAAGGCGTCGTCGGGAACGCGGTCCCGGACCACGAGGGCCGGGTCGAGGCCGGGCGCGGCCTCATAGCTCACGAACCCGGCGACCCAGAGGCCGCGCCCGGCCGCCGCCTCCGCCCCCTCGAGCACCGAGAGGACCTCGTCCGTGCGCGTCGCTTCCAGGACGCCGATCGGTCCCACGAGCCGGAACGACGGCGTGGCGCCCGTGAGGTCGTCGAACCGCGCCTCGAGCATGGCCGCCACGATACGGGGCTCCACGCCGTGGGCTCGGGTCCCCGGGTCCGGAGCGGACCGCTGATAGCCTCGTCGGATGCCGTCCGTGCTTGTCGCGATGTCCGGCGGCGTCGACTCCTCCGTCGCCGCGTGCCTGCTCCAAGAGCAGGGCTACGACGTGCTGGGATCCCACATGCGCCTCGTCCATCTCGACGCTGTCGATCACGGCTGCTGCGGCCCCAGCGCGCGGCGAGATGCCGCGGAGACCGCTCGCATCGGCGGGTTCCCGTTCGAGATCTGCGATCTGACCGCGGACTTCGAGCGCACGGTCCTCGCGGACTTCGCTGCCGAGCACGAGGCGGGTCGCACACCGAACCCGTGCGCGCGGTGCAACGGGGAGATCAAGTTCGGGGCCTTCCTGCGCCGCGCCGACGACCTCGGGATCGACCTCGTCGCGAGCGGCCACTACGTGCGGAGGACCGGCGACGACGCGCACGGCTGGCGGCTGCTCCGAGGGCTCGACCCGGCGAAGGATCAGTCGTACATGCTCCACATGCTGGGCCAGCTCGCGCTTGCCCGGTCGCTGTTCCCGGTCGGTGCGCTGCGCAAGGCCGAGACGCGCGCGCTGGCCGAGCGGTTCGGCCTCCCGGTGGCGACCAAGCCCGACTCCCAGGAGCTCTGCTTCGCGCCCTCCGGTGACGCCGGCGCGTACGCGCGCGAACACCTGCCCCACCTCGTGCGGGAGGGCGAGGTCGTCGACCCGGCAGGAACGGTGCTCGGCCGGCACGACGGCGCCTTCGCGTTCACGATCGGACAGCGGCGGGGCACCGGCGTCGCGGCGGGCGAGCGCCGCTACGTCGTCGACGTCGATCAGGCGACCAACCGTGTCGTCGTTGGCGCCGGTGAGCTGCTGGAGCGCCGCGGCCTCGTCGCGGACCGGTTCTCGTGGGTCGCCGGCGGGCCGCCACCAGGCGGTCCGTTCGAGGCGGAGGTCCGGATCCGCTCCCGGGGGGGCGACGTGCCGTGTGTGGCCGAACCGCGCGGCCACGACCGGGTCCGCATGGAGTTCCGTCGGCCCCAGCGAGCGGTGGCGCCGGGCCAGAGCGCCGTCCTGTACAGGGGTGACGAGGTCCTCGGCGGAGGCCGGATCGTCGAGGCGATCCGGTGAGCGATGCGTCGGTCGAGCATGAGAACGCCCGCATCGTGCGAGGGGTTTTCGACGCCATGGCCCGCAGCGATCGTGAGGCGATGGCGGCGGCCTTCGCCGACGACGTCG
>DASSDW010000050.1:0-2688 GCA_035696925.1 Actinomycetota bacterium | reverse complement strand
TCTTCCCGGGGAACGATCTGCCCGGGGTGATGCTCGGTCGGGCGGCCGTGGGGCTCGCGGAGCGGGGTGTCGCGCCGGGACGTCGGGCGGTGGTCGTCGCCGGCCACGACGAAGGGATCGAGCACCTGACCACGCTCCGGGACGCCGGCGTCTCGATCGCGGCCGTGGTCGTCCCCTCGTCGCTCGCGGGGCAGGTGCCGGACGACGTCAGGACCCTGATCGATGCGACGGTCGTACGTGCGGACGGCAAGGACCGGGTTCGCTTCGCGGTGCTCCGGGATGCCGACGGTGTGACCCGGGGGATCGGCTGCGACCTGTTCGTCCTCTCGGTGGGTCTGTCCCCGAGGGACGACCTCGTCCGCATGAGCGCCGCGGGAGAGGTCGAGCCCCTCGGCGACGCCGGGGAAGATGCAGCGCCGACGGCCACGATGCCCGTCGCAGGGACCGTGTGCCTGTGCGAGGACGTGTCCGTGGGGGACCTGGAGCGCGCGTGGGCGGAGGGGTTCCGCTCGTCGGAGCTCCTGAAGCGCTACACGACCGCGACGATGGGACCCTGCCAGGGAGCGATGTGCGGGCGGCACCTGGCGGCCTTCGCGGCGGCTCGGATCATCGAGATGGGCACCACTGCCGCTGCCGCTCGGACCACGGCTCGCCCGCCCGCCCGTCCGGTGCCGTTGGCTGCTCTCGCCGCCGCGGTCCATCCGGTGATCGAGAAGCGCACGTCCCTGCACGACGTGCACGTCGCCGCCGGCGCCCGGATGGGATGGTCCGGCTCCTGGCTCCGCCCTCTGCACTACGGGGACGCCGAGGATGAGTACCGCGCCGTCCGCGAGCGGGTATCCGTGATGGACGTCGGGACGCTCGCGAAGTTCCTCGTCACCGGTCCCGACGCCACGGCGCTGATGGACGCGTCGTTCCCCACCCGTTTCGACGACCTGGCTCCCGGGATGTCCCGTTACCTGCTCGCTCTCGACGAGGCGGGCTACGTCTTCGACGACGGGCTCGTCTGCGGGCTGGGCGAGGAGGGCTGGTACCTCACGTCGACGTCGGGCGGGGCCGATCGGATCGAGGCCTGGCTCCGCGACCGTGCCGATCGGCTGGGGCTGCGGGCCCACGTGATCGACCTCACGGCCGAGCGAGGCGCGATCCTGGTGGCGGGGCCGTTCGCGCGCTCGCTCCTCGGCGGGCTCACGGACGCTCCGCTCGACACGGAGACGTTCCCGCCGCTGGGCGTCCGGGAGCTGACCGTGGCGGACGTTCCCTGTGGCGCGATCCGCAGCGGGTTCGTGGGCGAGGTCGCCTTCGAGCTCCACCATCCGCGCTCCCGCGGTCCGGAGCTCTGGGGCGCGATCGTGCGCCAGGGGGACGGGCTCGGGATCCGCCCGCACGGACTGGACGCGCTCGAGATCCTGCGACTCGAGAAAGGACACCCGTACGTGGGGCAGGACACGATGCCGGATGACACACCCGAGAAGCTCGGGCTCGGGTGGGCGGTGGCTCACGGGAAGACGTTCGCCGCGTCGCGTGCGCTCGAGCGGCTGGCGGAGACGCCGCCGGACCGCCGGCTCGTCGGCCTGGCGTTCGACCGCGGAGGGGCGGAGCTCCGTGGGGTCCCGCTGCGCTCCGGCGGGCGCATCGTCGGGAGGGTGACGTCGGCGGGCTGGAGCCCGACGCTCGGGCGTTCGATCGGGCTCGGATGGATCCGTCGGGACTCCGGCGGCGACGTCCCCGACGCGCTGCGCGCCGATCACGTCGCCGCCCGCGTCGTTCAGACCCCGTTCCTCGATCCCGACGGGGAGCGACTCCGTGGCTGAGCTCTGGTCCATCCACGCGGCCGAGGAGGCATGCGACCTCGCGATGCGGGCGCCGGGCGCCGGGCGTGTCGCCACGGACGAGGTGATCGTGCGCGGGGCGATCGCGGCGGACCTCCGGGCCGCCGTGCGCACGATCGACGCGGACGCCCTCATCCGCGAGTGCTCGGAGGGATGGTCGGAGATCGTGCTCTCCGGCGCGGATGCCCGTTCCACGTTCGCCCGGGTGTCGGATCTCCCGCTCCCGGACGGCGACGGTTTCGTCCAGGGGGATGTCGCGCGCGTCGCGGCCCGGGTGTTCGTGGAGGAGAACACGATCCGCGTGTTCGTCCGGGCCTCCTGGGGCTCCTACCTCGCGCGGCAGATCGGGAGGGGGCGATCGCGAACGTGACCGGGCTGTTCCGTCGCCGGACGTATCTGCCGGAGCGTGAGCTGCGACGTGCGTACGACGTCGTGATCGTCGGAGGCGGGGTGAACGGGCTGTCGCTCGCCTATCACCTCGCCGCCGAGCACGGCATCCGAGATGTCGCCGTCTTCGAGCGTTCCTACATCGGCAGCGGCGGGAGCGGTCGCAACACGCAGGTCCTCCGCGCGAACTACAACACGCCGGAGACGGTGCCCTTGTACGCGGCGAGCCTCGCCCGCTACCGGCGGCTGTCGCAGGAGCTCGGATTCAACGTCCAGTTCAGCACCGAGGGAGAGCTCGATCTCTGTCACACGGAGGACTCCCTGCAGATCGAGCGGGAGAAGTCCGCCCTGAACCGCGCCCTGGGCGTCCAGACCGACATCCTCGGACCGGACGAGATCCTCGAGGTGTGTCCTCTGGTGGACCTGAGCGGCGGCGGCGAGCTGCCGGTGATCGGCGCGTCGTACCACC
>DASSDW010000049.1:0-4076 GCA_035696925.1 Actinomycetota bacterium | reverse complement strand
CCTTGATCCGCTGGAACCATCCGACCCGCGGGACCCTCCCGGCGAACGACTTCATCTCCGCGGCGGAGCAGACGGGAGCCATCATCCCTCTCGGGAACTGGGTCCTGGAGGAGGCCTGCCGTCAGATGCACGCGTGGAAGGAGGCCACCCCCGACCGGCGTCTGTCGGTCAGCGTGAACATCTCCTCCCGGCAGCTGCTGCAGCCGGATCTCGTGCATACGGTTCGAGGGGCGCTCGAGCGCAACGAGATCGACCCGGGCTCGCTGACCCTGGAGATCACCGAAGGGGCCCTCCTCCAGAGCGACGTGGAGGAGACGAAGCACAAGCTCGACGATCTGAAGGCGCTCGGGGTCCGGCTCGCGATCGACGATTTCGGCACGGGCTCGTCGTCCCTCGGCTACCTCCGAGAGTTCCCGCTCGACGAGTTGAAGATCGATCGGACGTTCATCCGCGGGATGTCTGAGGATCCACGGGAGGGACCGGTGCTCGTGCGCGCGATCCTCGGGCTCGCGAGCGCGCTGCATCTGGACGTGATCGCGGAAGGCATCGAGCACCCGGAGCAGCTCACGGGGCTCCGGGAATCGGGCTGCGTGACGGGCCAGGGGTTCTTCTTCGCCAACCCTCTGACGCCCGATGAGATCGAGTACCTCCTCGGCAGGGCGGACGTCATCGGCGTCGGAGCCGAGGGAAGACGCGCCCGGTCCGGCTGAGGTAGGCCTCGGCTTCGTCGCCGTACCGGCGCCGTAGATCGTCCTCCTCCCACCGCATCCACCCGACGACCGTCGTCGGCTCCCAGAGCGTCGTGTACGCGGCCAGGACGAGGAGCGCCAGGTAATTCAGGGTCAGCAGGCACAACCCGATCGGCAGCACGAGGAAGTGGATGTAGAACGGGTGCCGCACGTACCGGTGGGCACCGGTCGTCATCATCTCCCGCTCGTCGCTCGCCCGGCGGTACACGTGGACCGCGAGCTTCCGGCCCACGCCGATCAAGATCGCCAACCCCGCTACGGAGAGGACGATGCCCACGATCTGCAACGCGAGGTAGGGCCCGGCGAAGAAGGACAGCTCCGGCGCGTAGAGGATCCCGATGGAGTCCACGAGCCCGTCGATCACGAACAGCGCCGGGATCGCGGCCGTGATCGTGACGGTCATCCATCGCCACGCACGGATCGCGGGTGACACGGCCTCCGGTCCCTCGTCATCGAGCTCCCGCCGGCGAGCCTCGGTGACTCCCGTCCGCTCCCAGCGACGGATGACGATCCAGAAGATCGCCGCCAGTCCCCACGTGGCTCCGACGAGCACCGACACGACCTCGACCGGCAGCCTCGCCACGCCGGCGACGATAGCGGAAGGGGATCGGTTCGAGGGGCGACCCGAGGTCTAGGCCTGGGCGGCCCTCGGCCGCCGCCATCGAGGGTGAGCGGCATATCAGAACTGCGATGAGAGGCGCCTCGGCATGTCGAGGACCCCGAGCGCATACCGGCGATGGCATGGGCACGGACCCGAGACGGGCGAAAGCTCCGGGGATCTATCTCTGATATCGCGGAAGCGCTAGAACATCGGATGCGGGTTCGCGCTCTCCTCGGGGAACGGCTGCAACACGTCCCAGTGCTCGACGACCTTGCCGTCCTGGAGACGGAACAGATCCACTGCGACGGTGCCGCGGTCGTCGGGCGCGAACTTCAACAGGCTATGCGTGACGACGATGTCGCCCTCCGCAACCACGCGCCGGATGTCGACGTTCGCCTCGGGGAACGCCTTCACGAACCCGATGAACGCCTCGGCCCCGTCGGGAGCCTGGGGATTGTGCTGGATGTACTCGGATCCCACGTACCTCTCGACAGCCTGCTCCGGCTGCTTGCCGTTGAACGCGAGCTCGTAGAACTCGACGACCGTTCGCTTGTTCTCCTCCAAGTCCGCCATCGGCGTCCTCCCTTCACGAGACCGAGACGAGCACGACCACTCCGGTGTGCAACCAACTGCCCGAGCTCACCCATTCCGAACCCACTGCATCCCCGAAGATCCGCCTCTTCCGTGGAGAGGCGGGGGTCTACGATGAGTGGCCCTGAGCAGGACGAGGCGATCATTTGGCACCGGAACCGGGAGGGCTCGTCGGTCGTGAAGCTGAGCTCGCCGCGCTCTCCCGATTCGTCCACGACCTGACCGAGAAGCCGCACGACCTCCTCCTCGACGGTGAGGCGGGGATCGGCAAGACGGTCCTGTGGCGGACGGGCGTGGAAGCTGCTCAGGAGGCCGGTCATCGCGTGTTGGTTTCCCGGCCGGGCGAGAACGAGACGGGCTTGTCCTACTCGGGGATCGGGGACCTGATCGGGGATGTGTTCGACGAGGCGCTCGCCGAGGCTCCGAGCCTGCAGCGCGAAGCCCTGGAGATCGCGCTCCTCCATCGGAAAGCCGGCTCCCTCCGACCCGACCAGCGCGCGATCTCGCTGGGAGTCCTCGGGGCGTTCCGAACGCTGAGCGCCGCGGGGCCGGTCGTCATCGCGATCGACGACCTCCAGTGGATGGATGGGTCATCAGCCCGAGCGCTCTCCTTCGCGATGCGGCGTCTGGACGGTCATCCGGTCGCGGTCCTCGCGACCAAGCGCCTCGAGCACGGCTCGTCGGAGACCCTCGACCTGGAGCGAGCGATCATCGATCGCGGCGCGGTTCGAACCCACCTCGGGCCTCTCGCTGTGGACGAGGTGGCCCGCATCCTTCGGGACCGGATGAGCCGATCCGTGACGCCGCCGCTCGTCGCGCGGGTGCACGAAGCGGCGCACGGCAATCCGTTCTTCTCGCTCGAGATCGTTCATGCGCTCCGTGACGCCGAACCGGTGGCCGGCCGCCCGCTCCCGGTCCCCGGTGATGCCCTCGACATCCTGCGCGATCGCATCGACGGCCTCTCGACGAGTGCTCGGGACGTGGTGCTCCTCTTGGCAGCGATGGCGCGCCCGTCGCTGGGCACCCTGCGGGCGACGAGCCGGGAACCGACGACGGTCGACGCAGGTCTCGTCGAGGCCGAGGATGCGGGACTCGTGGTCGCCCACGGCGAACGGCTCGACTTCGTCCATCCGCTGATGCGCTCCACGGCCTACTGGTCGGCCTCGACCGCCCGACGTGAAACGATCCACGCGCGCATCGCCGAGGTCATCCTCGACCCCGAGGAACGCGCGCGGCACATGGCGCTCATGGGCGGCGGCCACGATCCCGAACGAGCGTCGTTCGTCCAGGAAGCGGCCGGTTACGCACGGCGTCGAGGAGCGCCCCTCGCCGCTGCCGAGCTGTGGGAGCTCTCCGCCGATCTCACCTCGCCGGATGACGAGGCGCTCCTCTGCAGCAGGAAGCGATCCGCGGCGCTCGAACGATTCGATGCCGGAGATGTCCAGCGAGGCCGGACGATGTTGGAGGATCTGATCGGCGCGACCACCTCCCGGCAGCAACAGGCGTGGACGCGGGTGGAGCTGGCGACCCGGTCCTACAACGATGCCGATCGGGTCGACGAACTGGTCCGCGCGGCCCTCCCGGACGTCGGCGATCACCCGATCCTCCTCCCGGTCGCCCACGCGAATCTCGCGTGGGTGGCGATCTGTCGTTTGGAGCCCTCACGGGCAGCGGATCACGCCCGAACGGCGGCCGAGCTCGCGGAACGCGGATCGGATCCGACCCCGCTCCGTGTGGCGCTCACCGCGCTGGCCCAGGCGGAAGCGCTGCTCGGCATGGATCCCTGGCCGACGATCGACCGTGCGGTCGCGATCGCCGCCGACCTCGCTCCGGGAGAAACCACGCAGCCGGAGAGGATCCGTGGCCATCACATGCTCTGGGAAGGAAGGATCGCGGAAGCGCAGCGCTCGATCAAGGAGGCTGACCTCCACCTCGTGGAGGCCGGTCTCGAGCTCATGCGCCACGACACCCTGACCGTCCTCTGCGAAGTGGAATGCGCCGCAGGGGAATGGGCCGGCGCTCGTCGTCACGCGGAAGAGGGATACGACATCGCCGCGCAGGCGGGCCTCGAGGAGATCCGGGATCAGATGCTGTACACGAGGGCGCACGTCGCGTCCCTCGAAGGACGCGTCGAC
>DASSDW010000048.1:0-3336 GCA_035696925.1 Actinomycetota bacterium | reverse complement strand
CCGTTCTCCTGGCGGCCGAAGTCCCCGCCCGGCACGCTGTGTCGATCGCGGGCGAACGCCAGGACCTGCGCCCCACGGAGACGCTGGAATCCGGGGTGGAAGTTCGACTCCGAGAAGCGATCCTTCATCCGGAACGGCACCCGCACCTGGAGCCCGCCGATCGTCTCGAACATGCGCGTGATGCCCCAGAACGACGTGACGGCCCAGTAGTCGATGCGCGCCCCGAAGTTCTGCTCGACGGTCTGCACCATGCGCCCCGGCCCGCCGCTCGACATCGCGGCGTTGATCTTGGTCGTGCCCAGGCCGGGGATCGACACGAACGAGTCGCGAGGGATGCCGACGACCACCGCTCGCTGCTTCCTGGGATGCAGGAAGATCACGTGGATCGAGTCCGCGCGCGACGCGAGCGGGTTCTGACCCGGCCGGGCGTCCGATCCGATCGCGAGGATCGTGATCGTTCGCCGGCCGGCGGGATCCGGCGTGTAGCCGCCGTGCGCCCGCCCGAACAGGATGCCGGGCGTGCGGGCGGTCGCCGCCGGGAGCTCGGCGATCGATCCGATCGTGGAGCCCGCGACCCAGCCGAGGAGCACCACCACCGCGACCGCCGCCCGCCGGGTCATGCGGCCCGCCTCGGGCCGTCGTTCCGGGTCACGTCGAACGACACGATCTTCCACGCGCGGCCCACACGCTCGAAGAAGTACTGCCCGACCGACCGGAAGACGACCTCGTCAGACCCCGTCGCGACCGCGGAGAACCGAACGACGCTCACGAGCAACACCGGGGCCCCTTGGCGGTCGAGCAGGATCCGCGTCGCGATCCGGCCCGACTTGGGCTCGATCCGCTCGTAGCGATCCCCGGCGCCGGGTCCCGCCGTGAGCGGGCCGGGGTGCGTCTCCGCCTGGTCGCGAGCGCCCCGTGCGAATCCCCCGAACGCGTCCGCGTAGCTCCCCTGCCCCCAGTTGGCCGGATCGAGGAACCCCTCCGTGTACAGATCCGTGAGCGCGTCCTCGGCCTCGGTCGCCGCGGCGATGCTCGCTTGTCGGTGGCGGGACCCCATCGGCTTCGGCGAGGTCTTGACCATCTTGCGCGAGGTGTCGTCGAACCCGAACGGGGGCGTCGTCGGCGACGCGGCGTCGCTCGTGGTCGCTCCGCCGCCGGCGCCCCTCGTCGGCGCGTCGTCCCGCGTGAGGAAGACGAGGGCGCCGATCACGAGCAGCACCGCGACTCCGGCACCGATCAGGGGGATCCGGCGAGGAGACCGAGACGTGGTCTGCTCCTTCGCCAATGCCTCTCCAGGCTACGGACGGACGCGGAGGCTCGACAACGCCGCTCCTCGAGGCTAGTCCGCGGGTTCGGCGTCGGCCGGGATGTCCTGGGGGAGGATGAACCCGTCGGCGGCGATGTCCTCGAACACCGGGTGGGGCGACGGGAGGGTCACGATGCTCGCACCGCCCGCGGTGCCGATGCCCCCGACCGCCACCAGGTTCGTGAGGCGGGCGGGACGGATCTCCCAGGACGTGAACGCCAGCGTGAGCAGCTCGTGCAGCGGGAGGTCGGTGGAGACGTTGCGCATCCCCGCCGCGATCCACTGGAACAGGGCGGCCGGATCCTTCCGGAACTCCGCTCGGAACTGCGAGAACGCCGCGAGCAGGACCCGCCCATGGTTCATCGATCTGTCGAAGTCCCCGTGGGACAGCGACTTGCGCGTGCGCGAGAACTCGAGCGCCTCGGCACCCGTCATCGTGGTTGGGCCCTCGGTGAAATCGGTGTTCTCGTAGCCCTTGAACGAGTACGGGACGTCGATCCGGAGCCCGCCGAGGGCGTCGAAGATCCGCGTCATCCCTTCGAAGCCGGTCAGCAGGTAGTAGTCGAACGTGATGTCGGTGAGGTTCTCGACCGTCGCGACCATCCCCTTGGGACCGCCCTGGGAGAGCGCGACGTTGATCTTGTTCGTCCCTCCGCTCGCGATCGGCACGTAGGAGTCGCGAGGGATCCCCACCAGGGTCGCCCGTTTCGTCTTCGGATCGATCCCGAGGATGTGGATCGAGTCGCAGAGCCCGTCCTCCAGCGCGGTCCCCGGGCGGGAGTCACTGCCGAGGATCAGGATGAAGATCGGGTCGTTCCCCGTGATCGCCGGCCCGTACTCCGCGTGGGCGGCGCCGATCTGCATCACGGGGGTACCCACGGCGGGCGTCGCGTGCAGCGTCGCCACCCCGAGTCCAGAGACTCCTGCTGCTATCGTCGCGACCGTCGCGATCAACCTTCGCCGCATCACGAGGGCGACCCCGACGGACTCGTGACAGCTGCCTCGGCATCTTCGCGGTCCACCTCGTAGGCGAAGATCCGCCACGCGCCCTCCACCTGCCGAAGGAAGAACGAACCGATGCTCACGACCTGCGTCGAGGTACCGCCCCCTCGGGCTTCCACCGTCGCCTCGAACTCGACCTCGGCCACCGCGCTGACGGGAGCGTCCTTCGCATCGGTGAGCACGGACACCGTGAGGGTTCCCCTCGCCTCGTCGAGGGCTTCGAAGTCGTCGCTCGCGGCGGACCCGAGCGTGAGCACCTCGGCGTCCGATCCGGCGCTCGTGGCCGCGCGTCCCTCGAAGAGCTCGAACGCCGCCTCGTAGTCGCCCCACGAGCCCTGATCGACGAACGCTCGGAAGTAGAGCTCGTCCATCGTCTCCTTGACGCCCGCTCCGGCTTCCCGAGCCACCTCGTTCAGCTCCGATCGCGGCGTGCGACTCATGGTGGTCGCGTGGACCTTGCCGAGCTGGAAGCTGAACCCGTCCGGCCCCTCGGGGCCGTTGTCGATCAACGGCACCTTGCCTCCCGACAGCAGGATCGCGGCGATCGCGACCACCGCGACGCCGCCGACGGCGACAGCGGTGCGACGACGGGCGATCGTCCTGCGACGCGCGGCATCCTCCGCGCGGCTCGTGGGGGATCGCCGCGCGGGATCGGCGGCGGGGGGTTGCTGTGTCAAGGCGCGACCGAGGCTACACGCCGGTCGGAGGCGTTCCAATCACCTTGCGCGAACGCATCGAGGAGGGTCGGCGTGGGATAGGATGCGCCGGTTCCATCGGATGGCGTGCCGGGAAGACTGGTCGGCGAGCGAGGGTTCCACGTGAGCGAACGACCGGACGGCGCGCCACACCCGCAGATCCGACCACCCTGGTCCAGATCCGATCGACCGGTGCCGCGACGCATCGTCCGGCCGCTCCAGGAGTTCCTGTCCACCGCTACCGCGAGCGGCGTGATGCTCCTCGCCGCGGCCGTGATCGCGCTCGCGTGGGCGAACTCGCCGTGGGGTGACGCCTACGAGAGATTCTGGAGC
>DASSDW010000047.1:0-14127 GCA_035696925.1 Actinomycetota bacterium | reverse complement strand
GCCCTCCAGGCGCTCGCCGACCCGGCCAGGCTGCGCCTCCTGAGCCTGATCGCCGCGTGCCCCGACTCGGAGGCGTGCGGATGCGATCTGACGGCGCCGATCGGTCTGTCGCAGCCGACGGTGAGCCACCACCTGAAGGTCCTGCACGAGGCCGGGCTCCTCGAGCGGGAGCGCCGGGGGAAGTGGGTCTACTTCCGGGTGCGTCCGGAGCCGCTCGCGACGCTCCGCTCGGCGCTCTCCGCCTGAGGTGAACGACGCGCGGACCATGCGTGAACGTCCGTGGACGTTCACGCCGGTCCGGGCGATGATGGGTCGGTGAAGCTGATCCGCGTGTTCGAGTCGCTCGACCCGATCCGAGGGATGCTCGTGCGCGGGCTCCTCGACGCCGAGGGACTCGAGGTGCTCGCCAAGGGAGAGGGGCTCGGGCCCTACCGGACGGGGCCGGTCATCCTCTTCGTGACCGAGGACGCGTCCGATCGAGCGAGGGAGCTCATCGCGGCCGCGGAGGATGGATCGCTCGCGCTGGAGCCCGACGAGCTGCCTTCGGGCTCGGCCGAAGGGCTCGTGGTCGAGCGCTCCACCGACTAACGCTTCGAGTACTGCGGAGCCTTCCGAGCCTTCTTCAGCCCGTACTTCCGGCGCTCCTTCTCTCGGGCGTCGCGGCGTAGGAATCCCTCGGCCTTGAGCTGTGCCCGGAGGTCGGGCTCGAGCTCGAGGAGCGCGCGGGCGATGCCCAGGCGGAGCGCTCCCGCCTGGCCGTTGACGCCGCCGCCGGTGATCGTGGCGACGACGTCGAGGTCCTTGTCGCGGCCGACGGACCGGAGCGGTGACTGCGCCACCATCCGGTGGACGCGGGTGGGGAAGTACTCATCGAGCGAACGATCGTTGATGCGGAACTCGCCCGTTCCGGGCACCAGCCGGACACGGGCGATCGCCGCCTTGCGCCGTCCGGTGGTCAGGGTCGTCGGGGTGGTCGCCACTACGTCTCCTTCTTCTTCGCCGTCGTCTTCGCGGCGGTCCGCTTCTTCGCCGCAGTGGACTTCCTCGCGGTCGGCTTGGGCTTCTTCGTGGTCGACTTCCTCGCCGAGGTCTTGGCGGTCGACTTCGCGGTGGTCGGCTTCTTCGCCGTCGGCTTCCTCGCCGTGGTTCTGGTCTGCGACGTGGCCGCGGCCTTCGGCGACGATGTCGTGGTGGCCGCCGACTCCTTCGGCTCCGCCGCCGATCGCTTCGCGGCGGCCGGCGTCTCGGCCGTCTCGCCCTTCGGCGTGGCCTTCTCCTCGGTCGCTACCGGGGCGGGCGATGTGGGCAGGCCCTCCCACACGGGCCGCATCCCCATCGTCCACTCCTGGGGCTTCTGTGCCTGGTGGTTGTGCTCCGGCCCGGCAACCACGTGGAGCTTCTTGATCATGGCGCGACCCAGCCGGTTCTTCGGGAGCATCCCCCGGACGGCTTTCTCCACGACGAACGCCGGCCGCTTCTCCAGGAGATCCTCGTACAGGGTGCCGGTGATGCCACCGGGATGCCCGGAGTGCCGCCAGGCGACCTTCTTCGTTTCCTTGCCGCCCGTGAGCACCACCTTCGCGGCATTGATGATGATCAGATTGTCGCCGACGTCCATGTGCGGGGCGAAGATCGGCTTGTGCTTGCCGCGGAGGACCACCGCGGCCTCCGTGGCAACCCGGCCGAGCACCTGCTCGCCGGCGTCGATGACGTACCAGCGGCGTTCGATGTGCTCAGGCTTGGGAGAGTAGGTCTTCATCGGAAAAGTGTCGGCCCGAGGGGCCGACGGCCCATGCTACCTGCGGAAATGGATCGCCGTCAAAGCTCACGCGCAAGCAGGTGACACTGCTCCGCTCATCGATAGCTGACCCGCTCCAGCGTGAGGCCGCGAGCGGGCGCCAACCCGCCCGGCGCGGCGGCTCGATCTCGGGCGGCCAGCACGCGCGGCATCGCGGTGGCGTCCTGTTTGCCCTCCCCCACCGCCACGAGCGTCCCGACCAGCGACCTGACCATCTGGTGCAGGAAGGCATCGGCCTCGGCACGGACGGCGATGTCATCCCCCGCGCGCACGACGGTCAGCCGCCGCAGATGCCTGATCGTCGATCGATCGCCTCCGGGATGCCGGCAGAAGCTCCTGAAATCGTGCCGCCCCTCGAGATCCCTGGCCGCCCGTCGCATCGGCTTGAGCGCGAGCCGGCCGGTGCGATGCCAGGCGAATCGCCCCGTGAACGGGTCCGGGAGAGGAGCCTCGTCGATCCGGTACACGTATCCTCGGGCCGTCGCGGAGAAGCGGGCATCGAAGCCGTCCGGAGCGAGCCGCGAACGGACGACGACCACCTCGGGAGCGAGCACCGAGTTCAGCGCGTTCTGGAGCCGCCCGGGCGCGACCGAGGTCTCCGTCCGGAACGATGCGACCTGACCACGCGCGTGCACACCCGCGTCGGTGCGTCCCGCCACCGAGAGCTTCACGGGCTCCCGGAGCACCCGTTCGATGTGGCGCACGAGCTCGCCCTCGATCGTCCTGATCGACGGGTCTCGCTGCATCGCCCAGCCTCGGAATGCCGTCCCGTCGTAGGCGAGCGTGAGCACCATGACCGACATCAGGATCGGTCTCCGTTCATCAGGAGGCGATCACGCGGGCGCCCGCGAGCGGGCTGCCCGAGCACGGCGCTAGAGCTCCTCGCGCTCCACGAGCTCGATCAGGGCCATCGGGGCGCCGTCGCCCTTGCGCGGGCCGAGCTTCAGGATCCTCGTGTAGCCACCCTGCCGCGCCTCGAACCGAGGGCCGATCTCGTGGAACAGCTTCGCGACCACGTCGCGGTCGGGGATGTCGCGGAGGACCTCGCGGCGCGCCGCGAGGTCACCCCGCTTCGCGAACGTGATCAGCTTCTCCGCGAACGGTCGGAGCTGTTTCGCCTTCGCCTCGGTCGTCCGGATCCCCTCGTGCACGAAAAGCTGGGCGGCCAGCGTGGACAGCAGGAGCTTCTGGTGCGCCGGGCTGGAACCGAGTCGGGGGCCCTTCTTGGGCTTGGGCACGGCGCCTACTCCTCCCGCAGACCGAGGCCGAGCTCTTCGAGCTTGGCCTTGACCTCGTCGATCGACTTCTGGCCGAAGTTCCGGATGTCCATGAGCTCGGACTCGGACTTCTGGACCAGGTCGCCCACCGTGTTGATGCCTTCGCGCTTCAGGCAGTTGTACGACCGCACCGACAGATTCAGGTCCTCGACCGTGATGGCGTAATCGCTCGGCTGGTCTTCGTCCTCGGCCGGCCCGACGGAGACGCTCGCTGCCTCGGCGAGGTCCGAGAAGAGCTGGATGAGCTCGAGGAGCGTTCCGCCCGCCGACGCGAGCGCCTCGCGCGGCGTGACGGAGCCATCCGTCTCCACGTCGAGGATCAGCCGGTCGCGGTCCGTCATCTGTTCGACACGGGTGTCCTCGACGGCGTACGACACCTTCCGCACGGGCGAGAAGATCGAGTCCACGGGGATCACGCCGATCGGGTCACGGGCCTTCTTGTTCTTGTCGGCCATCCGGTAGCCGACGCCGCGCTCGACGGTGAGCTCCATCTCGAGCGACGCGCCCTTGCCGAGCGTGGCGACGTGGAGGTCGGGGTTCAGGATGTCGACCCCCGCCGGCGGTGCGATGTCACCCGCGGTGACCTCGGCCGGACCCTTGGACTTCAGATAGGCGGTGGTGGGCTCCTCGAGATCCGACCGGATCACGAGTTCCTTGAGGTTCAAGATGATGTCGGTGACGTCCTCGTTGACCTTGGGGATCGTCGAGAACTCATGCAGCACACCGTCGATGCGGACCGACGAGATCGCGGCCCCCGGGATCGACGACAGCAGCGTCCTGCGGAGCGAGTTGCCGACCGTGTAGCCGAACCCCGGTTCGAGTGGCTCGATCGTGAACTTGGAACGGATGGGTGAGATCTCGTTCTCGGAGATCTCGGGTCTGGCGACGATGAACACGGTGCTTCCTCCTCCGGCGGGGGATCAACCAATCCTTCCCCGCGTCGTGGTGCGTCCCGACACCCCCTCGGTGCCGGGCTCGCCGGGCGCTAGACGCGCCGACGCTTGCGAGGCCGGCACCCGTTGTGAGGGACCGGCGTGACGTCTTGGATCACGGAGATCTCGAGGCCCGTGGCGGCGAGGGATCTGATGGCCGTCTCGCGGCCCGACCCCGGTCCCTTCACGAACACGTCGACCTTCTGGACGCCGTGCTCTTGCGCCTGGCGAGCGGCTTTCTCGGCGGCAAGCTGCGCGGCGAAGGGCGTGGACTTGCGCGAGCCCTTGAAGCCCACGTTGCCGGCGCTCGCCCACGACAGCGTGTTGCCCTGGAGATCCGTGATGGTGACGATCGTGTTGTTGAACGTGGACTTGATGTGCGCCTGGCCGTGGACGACGTTCTTCTTCTCCCGCCGCCGTGCCTTCTTCGCCTTGGGCTTCGCCATCGATCCCCTTCGCTCTCGTCTCGCTCGGCGCTACTTCTTCGCTTGGGCTTTCTTCCTGCCCGCGATGGTCTTCTTCGGCCCCTTGCGGGTGCGCGCGTTCGTGTGCGTGCGCTGCCCGCGGACGGGGAGCGAACGGCGGTGCCGGACGCCCTGGTAGCAGCCGATCTCGATCTTGCGCTTGATGTCCTGCGCCACTTCGCGGCGCAGGTCTCCCTCGACCTTCAGGTTCTGGTCGATGTAGGCGCGGATCTTCAGGACCTCGTCCTCGGAGAGGTCGCGGACCTTCGTCCCGCCCTCCACACCGGAACCCGACACGATCTCGTACGCCCGCGTGGGGCCGATGCCGTAGATGTAGCGGAGCGCGATGTCGAGCCGCTTGTCGCGAGGGAGATCCACTCCTGCGATCCGTGCCATCCCTTCGAGCCTCCTAGCCCTGCCGCTGCTTGTGTCGCGGGTTGGTGCAGATGACCATCACGACGCCCCGGCGCCGGATCACCCTGCACCGATCGCACATCTTCTTCACGGACGGCCTGACCTTCATCTGCGTGCTCCTCTTTTCGCCCTACTTGAACCTATACACCACTCGGCCCCGTGTGAGGTCGTACGGCGAGAGCTCGACCTTCACCCGGTCCCCGGGGAGGATCCGGATGTAGTGCATCCGCATCTTCCCCGAGATGTGGGCCAACACCTTGTGCCCGTTCTCCAGTTCCACCCGGAACATGGCGTTCGGCAGGGGCTCGACAACGGTCCCCTCGACCTCGATGACGTCGTCTTTCGGCACGCTCCCACTGTTTCCTTCGAACGGGGCTTTCCCTGCTCTCGGCCCCTGCTGGCCGGACATGCGAACACGGCCTCCAGAAGGGGCGAACGAGGAAGTATACCCGCAGACCGCGGATTCAGCTCCGAGCGGTCAGGATCTCCGGGCCGTCCTCGGTGATGGCGATCGTGTGCTCGAAGTGGGCCGCGATCGATCCGTCCGTGGTCACGACCGTCCACCCGTCGGCGAGCACCCTGTTCCCCTCGCCTCCGAGGGTGAACATGGGCTCCACGGCGATCGTCAGTCCCGGTCGGAGCTCCGGTCCGCGACCCGGCGGCCCCCAGTTCTGGATGAACGGCTCCTCGTGCATGCTCCGCCCGATCCCGTGTCCGCCGTACTCGCGGATGACCCCCAGCCCGGCGGCATCGGCCACCGACTCGATCGCGTAGCCGATGTCGGACAGGCGGCCCCCGACCCGGATGACGTCGATCGCGGCCTCGAGAGCGTGCTCGGTCTCCTTCGCGAGCGTGGCTGCGTCCTCCGAGGGTGCCTGCCCGCCCACGAACACCGTCACCGCGGAGTCACCGTGGAAGCCGTCCCAGATCGCGCCGAAGTCGAGGGAGAGCACCATCCCCTCCCTGAGCTTCCGGGTGCCCGAGGGGATCCCGTGGACGATCTCCTCGTCGATCGACGCGCAGATCGAGGCAGGATACGTGCCCCGATATCCTTTGAAGGACGGGATCGCCCCCTGCTCCCGGATGTAGCGCTCCGCCACGCGGTCGAGGTCGAGCGTGGAGCGCCCGGGCTCCACCGCAGCCAGCACCGTGTCGATCGTTCCGGCCACGATCCGCCCGGCCTTGCGCATCTTGTCGAGCTCGTCGGCGGACTTGCGGATGATCACGGGAGCGCCTCCAAGACGCCCATCGTGCGGTCCACGACCTCGTCGGGCAACGCCTCGGCGTCGATCTGATGCAGGAGATCCCGTTCCGCGTAGAACCGCTCGAGCGGCGATGCCTGCTCTCGGTAGACGGCCAGCCGCCTCCGGGCCGTGAGCTCGTCGTCATCGGCTCGTCGTTCGAGCATGGCACCACAGATGTCGCACAGCTCGTCTTCCGCCGGCGGCTTGAACTCCATGTGATAGGTCCGGCCGCAGTTGGGGCAGGTGTAGCGTCCGAGTAGCCGTCGGACGGCCAGCTCGCCGCCGACCGAGAACTTCAGGACGGCGGTGAGCGGCTCCTGCGTCTCCTCGAGCGCCCGCTCCAACGCCTCGGCCTGCGCGATGGTCCGAGGGAAGCCATCGAGGATGAATCCGTCGTCGGCGTCCGCCTCCTCCAGGCGATCCATCACCATCGATACGACCACGCCGTCCGGCACGTACTCGCCTCGATCCATGTACGAGCGTGCCTGGATGCCGAGCTTCGTCCCGCGCTGCACGTGGTCCCGCAGGATGTCGCCGGTCGAGATCTGGGGGATGCCGTAGCGCTCGGCGAGCATGACGCCCTGTGTCCCCTTCCCCGCGCCCGGGGGGCCGAGCAGCACGAGCCGCATCGGACTATCCGAGGAAACCCTCGTAGTGACGCATCAGCAGCTGCGATTCGATCTGCTTCATGGTCTCGAGGGCGACGCCCACGGCGATCAGGATCGACGTGCCGCCGAACGGGAACTGCTGGATGTTCCAGAACGCGAACACGACCGTCGGGATCAGCGCGATCACAGCGAGGAAGATCGCGCCCGGCAACCCGATCCGGATCAGGATGCGGTTCAAGAAGTCGGCAGTCGGCGGTCCCGGCCGGATGCCGGGGATGAACCCGCCGTTCTTCCGGAGGTTGTCCGCCGTGCGCGTCGGGTCGAACTGGATCGCCGTGTAGAAGTACGAGAAGAAGATGATCAACATGGCCAACAGGAACATGTAGACGGGGCTCCGTTGGTTCTGGACGTGGTTGTTCACGAAGTTGGTGAACCATTCGGCGTGGTACACGCTGCTCAGCAGCGCGGGGAAGTACAGGACCGACGTGGCGAAGATGATCGGGATCACGCCGGCTTGGTTCACCTTCAAGGGGAGATACGTGCTGCCCCCGGAGGTCATCTTCCTGCCCACCACCCGCTTCGCGTACTGGACGGGCACGCGGCGTTGTCCCTGATCCACGTAGATCACGGCCACGATGATGCCGAGACCGATCAGCAGGATCGCGATGAACTTGCCGGTTCCTCCCTGCTGCAGGATCGCGTTCCCCTCGGCGGGCAGCGTGGAGATCACGCTCGTGAAGATCAGGATCGACATGCCGTTGCCGACGCCCCGCTGCGTGATCAGCTCGCCCAGCCACATGATGAAGGCGGTCCCCGCGGTCATGATCAGTACGATGAAGGCGACGTTGGCGCCGGTGAACGTGCCCTGGGGGAACACGTCGGCGAACCCGGACGCGTCCGGATTGTGGAACAGGAACACCAGGCCCGTTGACTGCAGCAACGCGAGCACGACCGTCACGTAGCGGGTCCACTGGTTGATCTTCTTGGTGCCGGTCTCGCCCTGCTCCTGCCATTGCTGGAGCTTGGGGATCACGACCGTCATCAGCTGCATGATGATCGAGCTGGTGATGTAGGGCATGATGCCCAGCGAGAAGATCGACAGACGGGTCAGCGCACCGCCCGAGAACAGGTTGATGATGTTCAGGAACCCGCCCGCGTCCGCCTGGCTCTGCAGGATGCCGATGTCCACGACGGGGACCGGCACGTAGGAGCCCAGACGGAAGACCGCGATGACGAACAGCGTGAAGAGGATCTTCGCGCGGAGGTCCGGCACCCGGAACGCGTTGAGGAACGCTTTCAGCACGGTGACTTAGCGTAGCTCAGCTGAGAACTTCGGCGGTCCCTCCGGCCGCCTCGATCTTCTCCTTCGCCGCTTTCGAGAACGCGTGCGCGTGGACGGTCAGCTTCTTGTCCAGCTCGCCGCGCGCGAGGACCTTGATCTTCGCGTCCTTGTGTGCGAGTCCGTGCCGGTAGAGCGCATCCGGGGTGACGTCGCCGTCGAAGTAGCGGCCCAGCACCTCGACGTTCACCGGTGCGTACTCGACCCGGCTCGGGTTCTTGAACCCCTTGAGCTTGGGAACACGCCGGATCAACGGCATCTGCCCGCCCTCGAAGCCGGCTCGGATCGTGCCGCGGGCACCCGTGCCCTTGGTCCCGCGCCCGGCGGTCTTCCCGCGGGCGCCCGCGCGGCCGCGACCCACACGGGTCCGTTCCTTCTTCGCGCCCTTCGCGGGACGGAGGTGATGCAGCTTCATGTCAATCCTTCCCTGACTTTGGCCCTGACTTCGGCCCCCTGCTCGTCGACCGACCATTCGGATCGTCCCCCATGATCTCTTCGACGCTGATCAGATGACGCACCTTGGCGAGCATCCCTCGGATGTCGGGGCGATCCTCCTTGATCACGCTGTCGCGGATCCGGTGCAACCCCAGGCGCCGCACCGTGTCCTTCTGATCCTTGGGCCGGTGGATCACGCTGCGCGTCTGGGTCACCCTAAGCCTTGTCACCGTAAACCTCCGTCAGAGCCTCGGCGCGGGCGGCCTGGGCGTGCGCCTCCGCAGCGGCGACGGCCTCGAGCATCGGCTTGGGAGCCACCTGATGATCCTCGCGGTCGCGCATCACGGCGACCTCGTGCGGCTTCCGGAGCGCCTTCAGCCCGGCCATCGCCGCCTTCACGATGTTGATCTGGTTCGACGAGCCCATCGACTTCGACAGGATGTCCTTGATGCCGGCCGCCTCGACGAGCGCGCGCACCGGACCGCCGGCGATCACGCCGGTCCCCGGCGCGGCGGGCTTGAGCAGCACCCGACCCGCACCCGCCTGCCCCACGATCTCGTGCGGGATCGTCGTGCCCATCATCGGGACCTCGAACATCTTGCGCCGCGCCAACTCGACCCCTTTGGCGATCGCGGCCGGCACCTCCTTCGCCTTGCCGTAGCCGACGCCGACGCGGCCCGCGCCGTCGCCGACGACGATCAGCGCCGCGAACGAGAAACGGCGGCCGCCCTTGACGACCTTCGCCACCCGGTTGATGAAGATGACCCGCTCTTCGTACGGGCTCTTCTCTTGGTCCCTCGAGTCATAGCGTCGCGACATCAGATCTGGAGTCCTCCCTCTCGAGCGCCTTCGGCGACCGCGGCCACGCGACCGTGGTACCGCCGGCCGCCCCGGTCGAACACGACCCGGTCGATCCCAGCGCCTTTCGCGCGGTCGGCGATGAGCTTGCCGACCTCTTTGGCGCGGTCGGTCTTGCCTTTCGAAACTTCGACCTCCGCGTCGGATGCGGCGGCCAGCGTCGCGGCCGCGCGATCGTCGATCACCTGGACGTAGATGTGCCGGTTCGAGCGATACACGGCCAGGCGCGGCCGCTCCGCGGTCCCCGCCACTTTCTTGCGGACGCGAGCGTGGCGACGCACGCGCGCGATCCGTCTCGTCTTGGCGTCCATCAGGCGGTCGCCCCCTTGGCGGCCTTGCCGGCCTTCTTCCGGACGTACTCGTTCTCGTAGCGGATGCCCTTGCCCTTGTACGGCTCCGGCTTCCGGATCTTGCGGATCGTGGCGGCTACTTCTCCGACCTGCTGCTTGTCGTTGCCCCGCACCACCACTTGCGTGGGGGCAGGCACCTCGAACTCGATCCCGTCGGGCTGGGGCACGAGCACCGGGTGGGAGTAGCCGACCTGCAGCTCGACGTCGTTGCCCTTCAGGGCGGCGCGATAGCCGACCCCCACGATCTGCAGCCGCTTCTCGAACCCCTTCGTGACCCCTTCGACCATGTTGGCGAGGAGGGACCTCGTGAGCCCGTGCAGGCTGCGGCTGAACCCGATGTCGTCGGGACGCTCCACGCGCGCGACGCCTCCGTCCGTGACGATGCGCATCGTGGGATGCATCGTCTGAGAGAGCTCACCCCGGGGACCGCGAACGGTCACCTGGTTGGCCTCGTCGACCCGCACTTCGACCCCGTCGGGGATCTCCACCGGTTGTCTGCCGATCCTGCTCATGTCGTCATCCCTGCCCCTGCTCCGTGCTCAGCCACCTACCAGACGTAGGCCAACACCTCGCCGCCGACACCCTTGCGAGCGGCGTCCTTGTCCGTCATCACCCCGTGCGAGGTCGAGATGATCGCGATCCCGAGCCCGCCCTGGACCCGCGGGAGCTCGTCACGGCCGCGGTAGATCCGCCGTCCCGGCTTCGAGATCCGCCGGAGCCCGGTGATCGCGCGCCGGCGACGCACGCCGTACTTCAGCCGGATCCGGAAGGCCTGGTGCACGCCCTCGCCCTCGCGCGAGAACCCGATGATGTAGCCCTCGGCGTCCAGGATCTTGAGGACCGAGTCCGCGAGCTTGGATACCGGTGCCACCGTCTCGTCCTTGAACGCCAGGTTCGCGTTGCGGATCCTCGTCAGGAGGTCAGCGACCGGGTCGCTCACGTTCGACGACTTCGCCTTCGTCATCACCATGAGGCTTTCGTCACCCCCGGCAGCTCCCCGAGGTGCGCGAGCTCACGGAAACAGATCCGGCAGAGCATGAACTTGCGGTAGACCGCCCGTGAGCGGCCGCACCGCTGGCACCGCGTGTAGCCGCGCACGCGGAACTTCGGCTGCTTCTTCTGCTTGTTGATGAGTGAGGTCTTCGCCATCTCGCTCTGCCGTCTCCTTGGCCTCAGCTCGCCTCCGCCGCCGACTGGGCGAACGGGAATCCCAGGGCGGCGAGCAGCGCTCGTCCTTCGTCGTCGGTCGTGGCGGTGGTCACGATCGTGATGTCCATGCCCGTGACCTTCACCACCTTGTCATAGTCGATCTCCGGGAAGATCAGCTGCTCCGTGACACCGAGCGTGTAGTTCCCGTGGCCGTCGAACGCGGCCGGGCTCAGTCCCCGGAAGTCACGGATCCTGGGCAGCGCGAGCGACACGAGACGATCCACGAACTCCCACATGTGGGCTCCCCGAAGGGTCACCTTCGCGCCGATCGCCATCCCCTCGCGGAGCTTGAAGCCGGCGATCGACTTCCGCGCCTTCGTCACGACCGCCTTCTGTCCCGTGATCGTGGCGAGATCCTCCAGCGCTGCATCGAGCAGACGGCCGTCCTTGACGGCTTCGCCCACGCCCATGTTGACCACGACCTTCTCCAGCCGTGGAACCTGCATCGTGTTCGCCAGCCCGAGCTGCTCCCGGAGCGCCTGGACCAGCTCATCCCGGTACCGTGCCCGGAGCCGGGGTGTGTACGTGTCTTCCGTCGCCGTCTTGGCGCTCATGGCAGCTCCGTCTCGCACTTCCGGCAGAACCGGACCTTCCGATCCCCTTCGACCCGATGACCGATGCGGGTCGCCTCGCCGCAGGCCGTACAGACCACCTGAACGTTCGAGATGTTGACGAACATCTCGGCATCGATGATCCCGCCCTGCTGCAGCTGCTGCGAGCTGCCGCGCGCGCGGCGGCCCGACGAGCGCTGGTGCTTCTTAGCGAGGGCGACGCCATCCACCATCACGCGACCCTCCCGAGGGAGCACGCGTACGACGCGGCCTTCCCGGCCGCGATCCTTGCCCGAGATCACCCGGACGGTGTCATCCTTCTTGATGTCGACTCCAGGCACTCAGAACACCACCCTCACAACACCTCCGGCGCAAGGGACACGATCTTCATATAGCGGCGGTCGCGGAGCTCCCGGGCGACCGGCCCGAAGATGCGAGTCCCGCGGGGGTTGCGCGAGTCCGGCGTGAGGAGCACCACGGCGTTGTCGTCGAACCGGATGTAGGAGCCGTCGGGACGACGCCGTTCCTTGGAGGTTCGAACGACGACGGCCTTGACGACCTCTCCTTTCCTGACGCCGCCTCCGGGCAGCGCATCCTTGATCGTGCCGACGACGGTGTCGCCGATGCTCGCGTACCGCCGAGCCGACCCGCCGAGCACGCGGATCACCAGGAGCTCCTTGGCTCCGGTGTTGTCCGCGACACGGCAACGGGTCTCCTGCTGGATCACTTGGCCTTCTCCACGATCTCCACCAGCCGCCAGCGCTTCGACTTGGACAGCGGTCGCGTCTCCACGACACGGACGCGGTCGCCGACGTGCGCCTCGTTGGACTCGTCGTGGGCGGCGAGTTTCTTCGAGCGCCGAACGGTCTTGTCGTACAGCGGGTGCCGGAACGAACGGTCGATCCGGACGACGACGGTCTTGTCCATGCCGTCCGAGACCACGACCCCCGTTCGAGTCTTGCGGCGCCCCCGCTCCTGCGTCATCCGCTGCTCCTCGCTCACCGCTCGCTCTCCGCTCCTAACTGGGTTCCCGCCCCTCCGGCCTCGGCATCCGTGGCCGCCGCCTCGAAGTCCCGCTGGCGCATCACCGTGGCGATCCGCGCGATCTCGTGGCGGACCTTCTTGATCGACGACGAGTCGTCCAGCTGGCCGGTGGCGAGCTGGAAGCGCAGGTTGAAGAGCTCCTCCTTCGCCGACTCCGCTCGCTCAAGGAGCTGCGCATCCGTCAGCTCGCGCAGCTCGGCGGTCTTGCTGGCCATCGCTACTCCCCCACCCTCGTGATGAACTTGGTCCGGATCGGCAGCTTGTGCTGCGCGCGACCCATCGCCTCCCGGGCGAGCGTCTCGTTCACGCCCGCCAGCTCGAACATCACGCGACCCGGCTTGACCACGGCGACCCATCCTTCGGGATTCCCCTTGCCGGAGCCCATCCGCGTCTCCGCGGGCTTCTTCGTGACGGGCTTGTCGGGGAAGATCGTGATCCAGACCTTGCCGCCGCGGCGGATGTGCCTGGTGATCGCGACCCGGGCGGCCTCGATCTGGCGGTTCGTGATCCAGCCCGGCTCCATCGCGACGATCGCGTAGTCGCCCGATTGGATGTCCGTGTGGCCCTTGGCGAGGCCGCGCATCCGCCCACGGTGCTGCTTGCGGTGCTTGATCCGCTTCGGAGCGAGCATCAGCCCTCACCACCCTCTTGGGCGTCGGAAGCTTCGACGGGCTCCTCGACCGCCGGTGCGGCCTCAGGGGCAGCGGGTGCCTCGGCGGCACCCTCCGTCACGTCCGGGGTCACGGAGGCCGGTTCCGGACCGGACTCGGGCGGCGTCGGGGACGGTTCCTCGGCGGGTGCGGCGTCGGGAGCTACGACATCGGGTGCCGCCGCAACAGATTCTGTCTTGGCCGGCGCGTTGCCGCGAGTGGCAGCCGGCTTCGCCCCCCGCTCTCCTCGCTCGGCACGGGCGTGTGCCCGCGCCAGAGCCCGCTCGCTCTCCTGCTCGCGGTGGGGCACCTCGTCGCCGTGGTAGACCCACACCTTCACGCCGATCGCGCCGAACGTCGTCTTCGCGGCCGCCGTCCCGAAGTCCACCTTCGCCCGGAGCGTGTGCAACGGCACCCGGCCCTCGCGGTACCACTCCTTGCGGCCCATGTCGGTCCCCCCGAGGCGCCCCGCGCACGCGACACGCACACCGAGCGCACCGGCGCGCATCGCGGTCTGGACGGCGCGGCGCATCGCCCGTCGGAACGCCACGCGCCCGGCGAGCTGCTCGGCGACGCCCTGCGCGAGGAGAGCGGCATCCGTGTCGGGCCGCACCTCGCTGGAGGCCTGGTTCATGTCCTCGACCTTCACGTCGACCCGCTTCTTCGTGTAGCGCTCGACGTCCTTGCGCAGGCGGTCCACCTCGGCGCCCTTGCGGCCGATGACGATGCCGGGACGGGCCGTCCGGATGTAGACCCAGATCTGATCGCCCTTGCGTTCGATGTCGATCGAGGAGATCCCGGCGCGCGAGAGCCGCGAGCGGATGTGCTTGCGGATCCACACGTCCTCGTGGAGCGCCTCGATGTAGTCGCGCCGGTTCGCGTACCAGTTCGATTTCCAGGGGTAGATGACCCCCAGCCGGAACCCGTATGGGTGGACCTTCTGTCCCACTACTC
>DASSDW010000046.1:0-4544 GCA_035696925.1 Actinomycetota bacterium | reverse complement strand
GGAGCGCCAGGCGACTCATGCGGTCAGGGCGCGGAGCGAGCGGGGGCCGCGCCGCAGCCCCCGCCTCGTCCGTGCTCATCTCACCCCTTCCGTCGAGGTGCTACGCCGCCTCGGAGACGTCCGCTCCCGGGTACCACTTCTCGGAGAAACCCGAGAGCGTCCCGTCCTCGTGCATGTCCGCCACGATGCCGTCCACGGTCTCCACCAGGGTGGTCCCGTCCAGCTCCGAGGACTTGTCGAACGCGACCGCCAGCGGCTCTCCGAACAGGGGGTCCCCCACGATCTTCACCGGGTTGCCCGCGTCGACGAACTCCTGGGCGATGTAGCTCGCCGTCATCACGGCGTCGACGCGCGTCCCGTCCCCGAGGGCCAGATCCTGCAACGCGGTGGTGTCCGTGTCGTACCCAGCCACGGTCGCGTCGTCGATCTCGAAGTCGAAGTCGAAGCCCGAGATCTCGAGGGTCTTCTCGATGTAGAACTGGTAGGTGCAGTCGGCGCAGACGCCGATCCGCTTGCCGTCCAGGTCGGTCGTGAGATCGGTGATCGTCGTGTTGTCCTCGTGGACCACGATCACGGCCGGAACGAAGGCGTACGGCTCGGTGAAGTTCAGGACCTCCTGACGATCGTTGGTGGGCGTCATCGAGCCGACGCTCATGTCCCAGCGATCGTTCCAGCTCCCGGCGGTGAGGACCTCCCAGTCCGGGGTCTCCCACTCCACCTCCACGCCGAGACGGGCCGCGATCTCGTTGGCGGTGTCGATGTCGAACCCCTCGTACTCACCCGTCTCGGGGTTCAACTCGGACGCCGGAGGATAGGCGGGATCGGTCGAGACCCGGATCACGCCCTCGGTGCAGATCTTCGCGAGCAGGTCACCGGCGTCCTTGTCGTAGCTGGCGCAGACGGTCTCGTCGGCAGGGACGTCCCCGTTCCCGTCTGCAGGCGGAGCGGGATCCTCGCCGCAGCTGGCAGCGATGAGCGCCAGAACCCCCACGAGCACCGCGATCCGTCGGAAACCAACCTTCATGTGCTCCCCCTTGGGTCGATGAGCGGGCGCCCTCGATCGGGCGCCCCTACGGCCGGACTCTAGGGCAGGACCGGTCGCCGGGCAACGCAGTCAGGCGGGGGCTCCGGCGGCAAGTTCGACCGGCAACCAGCGAGAGCCCACGGCGCGCCACGCCCCCACCCTGAGGGTGTCCGGTGCCCTCGATCCGTCCGGCTCGAAGCGGTAGGTCCCTGCGAGACCGGGGATCTCGAGCGGTCCCTCCAGCGCCGCGGCAAGCACCTCCCGCAGATCGTCGCGTCCCGTGATGGTGACGAAGCCCAGCAGGAACCGGCCGGCGTCGTACGCCTCCACTGCGTACGGGCCCGGCGGGGCGCCGCTGGCAGCCTGGAGATCGTGCACGAATCGCATGTGCTCTGGCTCCATGGACAGGTTCACGCTCGCGCACGCGCAGGCGGTGATCACGTGACGGCCGGCGGTGGCGAGCGCCAGCCCATCGTCCGTTCCGATCCTCGAGGCGCCGATCACGAGCGCCGGGTCCTCCGGCAACCGGGAGAGGACCGCCTCCGCGCCCGCGGTCCCGCCCGTCCACGCGAGGACGGGGCATCCCGCGTCGTCGATCCGGTCGGCGACCGGGTCGGCGATCGGCTCGTCTCCTCCGGCGACCGTGCCGGCCATCGTGATGTCCTGCTCACCCGCCGCTCGAGCCAGCTCCTCGGCCGTCGCGAGGAGGGCGCGGCTGGTCGGATGTGCGTCGCCGGCGAGGCACAGCGTCGCGCCCTCCGAAGCCACATCGGCGGTCGACAGCAGGAGCACGGCCTCCCGCGCCTGACCCGCCGCCAGCGAGAGCCACAGGCCGTCTCCATCGGACGGCGGACCCCACGCCCACGAGAGCGAGACGACCGGGAGGCCGTGCGTGGCCAGCAGGTCGATCGCCCCGGCCGGGGGCGCGGTCCACGGCGCGACGACGGCGGCGAGGACCGCGCTGTCCTCCGCGAGAGCTCCCAGCGTGCTCATCACCTCGGCGCGATCGACGCCCAGGTTCACGGGTTCGATCTCGACCGAGCCGGCCGCCTCGTGGGCCGCGAGCTCCACGCCCGCGAGTGCCGACGCGCTCACGAGCTCGGCGTCCGGCGGCGACCCGTCGAACAGGTACGCGATCGTGGGTTGGGAGGCGTCCTCTCGGGGCGGAAGTCCTTCCGTACACGCCGGAACCGAGAGCGCGAGCACCGCCAACAAGCTCGCTCGGATCCTCTGGCCCGCTACCCTAGACCGGCCCGGCCGGGATGGCGGAACAGGCAGACGCGCGGGTCTCAAAAACCCGTGGGCTTCGGCCCGTGAGGGTTCGACCCCCTCTCCCGGCACCCAGACCTTTCCGCTCCGTCCCGAGTCTCTCCGCACCCGCATCGCCATTATCGAACGCGGTCTCTCGCCTCGATCAGGTCGATGGGGCGTCGACGATCGCGCGGGCGACGACCAGGTCCTCGAACGCCATCCCGACGCTCTTGAAAACGGTCAGGTCGTCGGCCGAGCGGCGGACCTCCGCCCCCCGGACGGCTCCCGCGAGGTCGGCGACCACGTGTCCCGCCTCGATCGCTCCTTCGGCGATCGGGATCGCCAGCTCGCCGGCCTCGGCGAGCGCCACCTCCCGGGTCTCGACCACGACCCTCCCACGCCGCACGGTCTCGGTGTCGAGCTCCCTCGCGTCGGGGCGGTGGGATCCGACCGCGTTCACGTGGACCCCGGGCGTGAGCAGCGACCCGTCGAACAGCGGTTCCCCGGACGTCGTGCACGTGCAGATCAGGTCCGCCTCGGCGATCGACTCCGGCTCCCCGAGGCGCGCTGTGAGTCCGCGCTCGAGGCCGGCCTGGACGAGGGATCCCGCCGGTCCGGGGGATCGCGAGACGACGACGAGCTCCGTCACCGAGCGGACGGCACACATCGCCTCGAGGTGCGCTCGGGCCTGCGCGCCCGCCCCGAACACCACGACGCGCTCGGCGTCCTCCCGCGCGAGGTGCCGCGTCGCCAGCCCCGAGACCGCCGCCGTCCGGAGCGCGGTGAGCGCCGTTCCGTCGAGGACCGCCTCCGGCGACTGCGTGGCGGTGTCGAACAGCATGTAGCCGGCCTGGATGTAGGGGAGCCCGCGCCCGGGGTTGGACGACGTGAGCGTGACCAGCTTCACGCCGACCCCCGCGTCGCCGAACGCCGGCATCACCAGGAGCGACCCGGCCGGCGTCTCGTGGCTGGTGCGGAGCGGGCCGGTCCCCGGATCGAGCGTGCGGAACGCCGTCTCGAGGGCGTCGATCGCGGCGGTCATCGGGAGGCGGGCCCGGAGCTCGTCCGCGCCGATCAGCCGCAGCTCAGCGCTCACCCCTCACAGCTCGCCGAGGTAGGCCTCGCGCATCAACGGGTTCTGCAACAGGTTCTCGGCCGTGTCCGCCAGCACCACCTGTCCGGTCTGGATCACGTAGCCGCGATCGGCGATCGACAGGGCCATGTTCGCGTTCTGCTCGACGATGAAGACCGTCTTCCCGAGCTCGCGGATCCTCTTGATGATCTCGAAGACCTGCTCGACAAGGATCGGCGCGAGCCCCATCGAGGGCTCGTCCATCAGCAGGACCTTGGGGTCGGCCATCAGGGCGCGGCCCATCGCCACCATCTGCTGCTCCCCGCCGGAGAGCGTGCCGGCCTTCTGCTTCAGTCGCTCGCGGACGCGTGGGAACGTTTCGAACACGGTCTCGCGTGCGGCCTCGACCGCGGAACGATCACGGCGCAGGTACGCTCCGAGCCGGAGGTTCTCCTCGACGGTCATGTCCGGGAAGAGTCGGCGGTTCTCCGGAACCATCGAGACCCCCCGCCGCACGACCTCGGTCGTCGACATGCCCGACACGACGTTCCCGTCGAGGACCACTTCTCCCTCCGACGGTGCCACGTAGCCGAGGATCGTCTTCAGGGTGGTCGTCTTCCCACTGGCGTTGCCACCGAGCAGGCAGACCATCTCTCCGGCGTAGATGTCCATGTCGACGTTCCGAAGGACCGCAACCAGCCCGTAATGGGTCGAGACGTTCCGGAGCTCAAGGATCGGTGCTCCGCGCTCGGCCGTCTCCACCGTCTCCGCCGTCATCCGGCCGCCTTGGTTCCGAGATAGGCCTCGATCACCCGCTCGTCGTTGGCCACCTCTTCATACGTGCCCTCGGCGATCTTCTGCCCGTAGTCGCACGCGATGACCCGGTCCGAGACGCCCTTGACGACCCGCATGTCGTGCTCGATCACGACCACCGTGAGCCCGAGCTCGTCCCGCATCCGGACGATGTGGTCGCGCAGCTCCAGGGTCTCTCTCGGGTTCATCCCCGCGGTGGGCTCGTCGAGGAGCAGGACCTGCGGGTCGGTCGCCATCGCACGAGCCATCTCGAGCCGGCGGCGGTTCGCGTAGGAGAGCGAGAACGCGGGCTGCTCCAGACGATAGCCAGACAGGCGTTTGCCGAAGAAGCCGAGCGCCTCCTCGGCGCGCTGGCGGATCCGTGTTTCCTCCGCCCGGACGCTC
>DASSDW010000045.1:0-16664 GCA_035696925.1 Actinomycetota bacterium | reverse complement strand
CGTGGGTCGCCGGCGGGCCGCCACCAGGCGGTCCGTTCGAGGCGGAGGTCCGGATCCGCTCCCGAGGGGGCGACGTGCCGTGTGTGGCCGAACCGCGCGGGCACGACCGGATACGGCTGGAGTTCCGGAGGCCCCAGCGGGCGGTGGCGCCGGGCCAGAGCGCCGTCCTGTACCGGCGCGACGAGGTCCTCGGCGGAGGGCGGATCGTCGAGGCGATCCGATGAGCGAAGCCGCGTCGGTCGAGCACGAGAACGCGCGCATCGTGCGGGGGGTCTTCGACGCCATGGCCCGCGGCGACCGTGATGCGATGGCGGCGGCCTTCGCCGACGACGTCGTGTGGCACGCGCCCGGCACCAGCCGGTTCAGCGGCAGGTTCCAAGGCAAGGCCGCCGTTCTCGACCGCTTCGCGAGGCTCGCCGATGCCGGTCTCCAGACCCGCTTCGACGTCCATGACGTCGTCGCGAACGACGAGCACGCCGTCGCGCTGGTGCACCTCCACCTCGAGGATGCCGGCGGCCGCCGCTACGATCAGCAGCAGGTACAGGTGATGCATCTGCACGAAGGGTTGATCGTCGAGTACTGGGCGATGAACCAGGACCAAGCGGTGCTCGACCTCCTGATGGGGGACTGATGAGGCTCCTCCGCCGCAAGACCAAGAGTTTCGAGATCCAGGTGCAGGACCTCGTCCTGAGGATCACGGCCGACGACGACTTCGCAGAGGAGTCGAGGGCCGCCGCCCTGTCGTTCTGGGAGCAGCTCCAGTCCTATGCGCTGCAACATCCCGAGTTCCGCACGAGCAAGCGTCCCCTCGATCCGCCGGCGGCCGAGGCTCCCACGATCGTCCAGGAGATGGTGGCCTCGGCGTCGGCCGCGGGTGTGGGGCCGATGTTCACGTTCCGCGGCGCGGTGGTGGACCAGGTCGGACGCTTCCTCCTCCAGTCCGTGAACGAGGTCACCGTCGCGTGTGCGGGGGATTACTTCATCACGGCGAAGAAGCGGGTCAAGCTCGCGGTGAAGCGCCACGGCGGGGAGCCGATCACCGTCGCGCTCGAGCCCGATCCCCAAGGGGTGGGGGTCTCCACGACGCTCGGCCGCGGCCGGGGCGGCGGTGGGCCCGACGGACTCGCGGTGATCGCCGATTCTTGCATGGCCGCCGACGCCGCCGCGGCCGGTGTCCAGGCGCTCCTGCCGAAGGAGTTCGGGTTCGCGCAGGCCGTGCGCTACCTCAAGGGCGTGCCCGGGGTCCGGGGTGGGGTGTTCGTCGTGGGGGAGCGGATCGGGGTCGCCGGCAGCGTGGAGATCGCCGGGTGAAGGAGGCGAAGCCGGAGGAGCGGAAGCTCGCCGAGGCCGAGCTCCGGGTCGAGGAGCTCCGCGAGCTCGTCAACCACCACCTGTACCGCTACCACGTCCTGGACGACCCCGAGGTCTCGGACGCCGAGTACGACGAGCTGATCGGCGAGCTCCGCGCGCTCGAGAACGAGTTCCCCGAGCTGATCACGCCGGACTCGCCCACACAGCGCGTCGGCGCCGCGCCGGCGGCGCTCTTCCGGCCCGTGCCGCATCGTGCCCCGATGCTCTCGTTGGACAACGCGTTCTCCGAGGAGGAGTTGCGCGCGTGGGGCGCGCGCGTCGATCGGGGACTTGCCGGCGCGACGCCCACGTTCGTCTGCGAGCTCAAGATCGACGGCGTCGCGTGCGCCCTGACGTACGAGGACGGGGTCCTGACGGTGGCGGCGACGCGCGGGGACGGCCGCGTCGGCGAGGACATCACGGCGAACGTTCGGACCCTGAAGTCGATCCCGCGAAAGCTCGGGACGGAGGACCCCCCGTCCGTGATCGAGGTCCGAGGAGAGGTCTACTTCCCCGTGAAGGCGTTCGAGGAGCTGAACGTCAGGCTGACCGAGGCGGGCGAGCGACCCTTCGCGAATCCCCGCAACGGCGCGGCGGGGTCGCTCCGGCAGAAGGACGCGAAGATCACCGCATCGCGTCCACTCCGGATGTGGGTCCACTCGTTCGGTGCCGCGGAGGGCATCACCTTCGGTTCCCACTCCGACTTCCTCGCGTGGTCCGAGAAGGTGGGACTGCCGGTGCCGCCCACCAATCACCGGACGAAGAACCTGAAGGAGATCCTCGCTTTCCTCCGGCGCTGGGAGAAGAAGCGGCACTCCCTGGACTGGGAGATCGACGGCGCCGTGATCAAGGTGGACGATGCCAAGCTCCAGCGTCGGCTCGGCTCGACGAGCCACGCCCCTCGGTGGGCGATCGCCTACAAGTTCCCACCGGAGGAGCGGACGGCGCTGTTGAAGTCGATCGAGGTGCACACGGGCCGCACCGGGAAGATCACGCCGTTCGCGGTCCTGGAACCGGTGTTCGTGGGCGGCGTCACGATCACGAACGCCACCCTGCACAACGAGGACGAGACCCGGCGCAAGGATGTCCGCAAGGGCGACACCGTGATCGTCCGCCGTGCCGGCGATGTGATCCCGGAGATCGTCGGCCCGGTCCTCGCGAAGCGGCCGAAGAGTACCCGCCGCTGGAAGATGCCCAAGAAGTGCCCGTCGTGCGAGACGGAGCTCGTCCGACGTGAGGGCGAGGCCGACTGGCGCTGTCCGAACAAGGCCGGCTGCCCCGACCAGTCCGTGGAGTGGCTGTTCCATTTCGCGGGCCGCGGCGCGATGGACATCGAAGGACTCGGCTACAAGACCGGGATCGCCTTGCTCAACAAGGGCTTCATCAAGGATCCCGCCGACATCTACCGGGTGACCGACGAGCAGATGGCCGAGCTCGACGGGTTCGCCGCGAAGTCGATCGAGAACCTCCGGCGTGCGATCGACGCGTCGAAGGACCGGCCCCTCTGGCGGCTGCTGGCGGGCCTCAACATCCGCCACGTCGGCTCCCACGTCGCCCAGGTCCTCGCGTCGGCGTTCCTCACGGTCGATGCCCTCGCCGGCGCGTCCGCCGACGAGATCGATGCCGTCCCCGAGATCGGGCCGGAGGTCGCCGCCACGGTCGCCGCATGGTTCGGGGATCCCGACAACCTCGCCTTGATCGAGAAGCTCCGCGAGGCCGGCGTCCGCCTGGAGGACCAGCCGCCCGCCGACGAGGGCCCGAAGCCGTTGGAGGGCAAGACGATCGTGCTGACCGGAGGACTGGACACGCTCTCCAGGGACGAGGCCACCAAGCTCGCGCAGCGGGCGGGAGCGCGGGTCTCCTCGAGCGTGTCCAAGAAGACGGACTTCGTCGTGGCGGGCGAGAATCCGGGCTCCAAGCACGATCAGGCCGTCAAGCTCGGCGTCGAGATCGTCGACGAGGAGGAGCTCCTGCGACGGCTCGGTCGGTAGTCGTACGACGGGAGGATGTGGATGGCAGGGACGGTGATCGACGGGAACGCGCTCGCCGAGGAGCTCTCCGAGCACGTGCACGAGGAGCTCCGGCAGCTCCGCGTCTCCGGCGCGCGCCCGGGCCTGGCCACGATCCTCGTGGGCGACGATCATGCCGCGGCCGCGTACGAGCGCCACGTGCGGCGGCTCGCGGAGCGCCTGGAGTGCGAGTACGCGAACGAGCATCTTCCGGACGACGCGGAGCTCGCCGACGTCCTGGCCGTGATCGGCAAGCTCAACGCCGACCCGCGCATCACCGGCATCCTCGTGCTCCGGCCGCTGCCCACCGGCATCTCGGAGCCGCTCGTGTATCGCGCGCTGGACCCGTACAAGGACGTCGAGGCCGTCCATCCCGAGAACGCCGGGTTGCTGGCCCAGGGCCGTCCGCGGTTCGTGCCGTCGACGCCCGCGTCGTGCTTCTACCTCCTGGACGCCTACGCGCGCTCCACGGGTCGCGAGCCGGACGCGTTCTATCCGGGTAGCACGCTCGTGGTCGTGGGCCGGTCGGACTCCGTGGGCAAGCCGGCCGCGTCGCTCGGGCTCCAGCGGAACGCCACGGTGGTGACGTGCCACTCGCGCACGAGGGATCTCGCCGCGTTCACGCAGCAGGCGGACATCCTGATCGTGGCCGCGGGCGTGGCGGGCCTGGTGACCGGCGACATGGTCCGCGACGGGGTGGTCGCGGTCGACGTCGGGATCGATCCCGTGAAGGATCCCGAGACGGGGAAGGTGCGGTTCGTGGGCGACATCGAGTTTCAAAGCGTCGCGGCGAAGGCCGAGGCGATCACACCCGTCCCGGGAGGCGTCGGACCGATCACCGACGTTTGGCTGATCGGGAACGCGGTGAGCGCCGCCGCGGCCGCCCTTCGCGTCGAGCCCCGGTTCGGATTCACGACGTGAGCGCCGCCGCAGGTCCCTGAGGAGCACCGTCGATAGACTCCGGCGACATGGCGGTGGAGATTGACATCGATCATGTCGCAAGGCTCGCGCGGCTGGCGTTGACGGATGAGGAGAAGACGCAGCTCCGGAGCCAGCTCGCCTTGATCCTGGAGCACGCGGCGAAGGTCGGCGAGGTCGCGGCCGACGACGTTCCGCCGACCGCGTACGCGATCCCGCGATCGAACGTCTACCGAGACGACGTCCCCGAGCCGTCGATCCCGCAAGGGGAGGCGCTCGCGAACGCACCGGAACGGGAGGAGGGACGGTTCAAGGTTCCTCGGATCGTCGAGGCGGACCGATGACCGAGGCCCTCTGCGACCTCACCGGGTCCGAGCTCGCGACGAAGATCGCGGGGGGAGAGGTCTCCGCGACGGAGGTCGTGGAGTCCTCGCTCGAGCGCATCGAGGCGGTCGACGACGAGATCCATGCGTTCCTCACGCGGACTCCCGAGGTGGCCCTGGAACGCGCGGCCGAGCTGGACGCGCATCGCGGGACCGGCGCGCCGCAGCACGCGGTCGCCGGCATCCCGCTCGCGCTGAAGGACGTGCTTGCCACGATGGGGATCCGCACCACCTGCGGGTCGTTGATCCTCGAGAACTATCTCCCGCCGTACGAGTCGACCGCCTGGGCTCGACTGTCCGGCCACGGCGGGGTCCTCGCCGGCAAGACGAACTGCGACGAGTTCGCGATGGGCTCCTCCAACGAGAACTCGGCCTACGGCCCCGTACGGAACCCCTGGGACCTCGAGCGAGTCCCCGGCGGCTCGAGCGGCGGCAGCGCCGCCGCCGTCGCCGCCGGGGAGGTCGTGTGGGCGCTCGGGACGGATACGGGCGGCTCCGTCCGGCAGCCGGCCTCGCTCTGCGGCGTCGTCGGGCTGAAGCCCACGTACGGGCTCGTCTCCCGCTACGGGCTGATCGCGTTCGCGTCGTCGCTGGACACGGTGGGGACCCTCACCCGGAGCGTTCGGGACGCGGCCGTGCTGCTCGGCGCGATCGCGGGGAAGGACCATCGCGACGCCACGAGCCTCGACGAGGATGTCCCGGACTACCTCGCCGGGCTCGAGGGCGGCGTCGACGGCCTGCGGGTCGGTGTCGTGGCCGAGGCGTTCGGCGAGGGAGTGGAGCCGGCGGTGCGTGACTCCGTGCGCGCCTCGCTGGATCGGCTCGCCGACCTCGGCGCGTCTGTGGGCGAGGCCACCCTGCCGCACGCCGAGTACACCCTGTCCGCGTACTACCTGATCGCGCCTTCGGAGGCCTCGTCGAACCTGGCTCGATACGACGGCGTCCGTTACGGGTTCCGCGCCGAGGGGGGCACCGACTCGATCGACATGATGTTCCGCACCCGGGGCGAGGGGTTCGGGCCCGAGGTGAAGCGCCGGATCATGCTCGGCACGTACGCGCTCTCGGCCGGCTACTACGACGCGTACTACGGGCAGGCGCAGAAGGTTCGAACGCTCATCATCCGCGACTACGAGAAGGCGTTCGCGGACTTCGACGTCCTCGTGTCCCCGACGTCGCCCACGACGGCGTTCCGGGTGGGGGAGAAGGTGGACGACCCGATGGCGATGTACCTGAACGACATCTTCACGATCCCGGCGAACCTCGCGGGCGTGCCGGCGATCAGCGTCCCGTGCGGGCTCGACGACGCGGGGCTCCCGATCGGTCTGCAGCTCACCGCGCCGGTGCTCGGCGAACCGGTGTTGTTCCGCGCGGCGCACGCGCTAGAGCGGGACCTCCGCCTCGTCCTCCGCCCATCGGTCCTCGCCGGCGTCTGAGCCGGGCTCCTCGCGCGCGACGCCTCCGGCCGAGACCGTGAGCGCGACCGCCGCCAGGACCACCCCGCCGGCGATCAGGGAGCGGCTCCGGAGCGTCTCGTCCGCGATCAGGTGGCCGAGGTACACGGCCAGCATCGGCGTCACCCAGGCGTACGTCGCGACGAGCGATGTGCGCGCGTTCCGGAGGAGCCACACGTAGGCGCTGAACGCGATCCAGGAACCGAACACCACGAGGTAGCCCAGGGCCAGGACGGACGCCGTCGAGAACCGGTCGGGATCGATGAGAGAGAGCTCCCCGCGGGCGATCCCCCATGCGAGCGTGATCGACCCGCCGGCCATCATCACCATCGCGTTGCCGACGAGCGGTCGATGGGGCAGCCGCGCGCCGCGGGCGAAGAGCGAACCCGCGGCCCAGCTCATCGACGCCGAGACCGCGAGCAGTAACCCGGAGATCGGCACGTCGGCGAGGCGCGCGTCGTTCACGAGGAGCGCGGCGCCGAGGAATCCCAGCAGGATGCCGATCGCGACCCGGCCGGGGAGCCGGCGGTGCCCGGCGAAGCGGTCCCAGAGCGCCATCCACAGAGGCACGAGCGCGAAGATCAGGGCGACGGTGCCCGAGGGGACGTTCCGCTCCGCGAGCACCACGGAGCCGTTGCCGAACGCGATGAGCCCCGTCCCCACCAGGAGCGCTGACAACCACTGTGGCCGACCGATCGGGTCGTCCTCGGCGTCGCGTCGTCTGGTGGAGACGGCGAACAGGACGGCGCCCGCGATCACGAAGCGCGTCCCGGCCGCGATCAACGGCGGCAGGGTCTCGTTGGTGATGCGGATCCCGAGGTACGTTGTGCCCCAGATCACGTAGACGATCCCGAGGGCGACCCAGATCAGCCAGGTTGGCGCCGTCGATCGGTGAGGGGGTGCTGGGGAGGCGGGGCTGGACATCGACACAGGATACGGAGGCGTTCCGAGGGTCCCGTCGGAAGGGTCCGATAGGCTGGCCCGCGCGATGGCCGACTGGGAGACCGTGATCGGGCTCGAGTGTCACGTCGAGCTCAACACGCGTACGAAGATGTTCTGCGCGTGCCGCAACGAGTTCGGCGCAGAGCCCAACACGCTCACGTGTCCGGTCTGCCTCGGACATCCGGGCTCGCTCCCCGTTCCGAACCGGGAGGCGATCGCCAGGATCGTGAAGGTCGGTGTCGCCCTGGGGAGCCAGATCGCGCCCCACTCCCTGTTCCATCGGAAGAACTACTTCTATCCGGACATGCCGAAGAACTACCAGATCAGCCAGTACGACCTCCCCGTGTGTGTCGGCGGGCACCTCGACGTGGAGCTCCCCGACGGGTCGACCAAGCGGGTGGGCATCACACGGGTGCACATGGAGGAGGACACCGGGAAGACCGCGCACGGCAGTGCCTCGGGCCGGATCCACGAGGCGGAGTCCGCACTGATCGACTACAACCGAGCCGGCGTGCCGCTCGTCGAGTGCGTGTCCGAGCCCGACATGCGGACCCCGGAGGAAGCGGCCGCGTACCTCCGCGAGCTGCGGGCGCTCCTCCAGTCGCTGGATGTTTCCGACGTCCGGATGGAGGAGGGTTCGCTGCGCTGCGACGCGAACGTCTCGGTGCGGCCCGCCGGGATCGATGCCCTCGGCGTCAAGGTCGAGATCAAGAACATGAACTCGGTCCGGTCATTGGAGCGCGCGCTCACGTTCGAGGTGGACCGCCAGGTCGCGGCGCTCGAGGCCGGCGAGCCGCTCGTCCAGGAGACGAGGCACTGGGACGAAGACTCGGGCACGACGAAGACGATGCGCTCGAAGGAGGAGGCGTTCGACTACCGCTACTTCCCGGAGCCCGACATCCCCGCGCTGGAGCCGGACGACGCCTGGATCGAGGAGATCCGGCGCGGTCTCCCGGAGCTCCCGCGGGCGCGTCGGACACGGTACGCGGAGGAGCTGGGGCTGAAGGCCGAGGTCGCGCGCACCCTCGTCGCCGACCGGGCCGCGACCGACCTGTTCGAGGAGACGGTGGCGCTCGGGGCGGAGCCGGCCGCGTCGGCGAACTGGATCACCCAGGACCTGGCGGGCCTGCGCAACGACGTGGTCGTGGCCGACGCCGACGCCGCACCCACGGTGGGGCCTCGGCACATCGCCGACCTGGTCGCCCTCGTCGCCGACGGGACGCTGTCCGGAGCGGGTGCGAAGCGGGCCCTCGAGGAGGCGTTCCGGTCCGGAGCGGCGATCGCCGACATCGTCGAGAAGCGCGGCCTGCGACAGGTCTCCGACGCCGGTGAGCTGGGCGCCGTCGTCGATCGGGTGCTCGCGGAGAACGAGGACGCCGCGCGGAGGTTCCGCGACGGCAACGAGTCCGTGATCGGGTTCCTCGTCGGACAGGTGATGAAGGCCTCCGGGGGGTCGGCGAACCCGACGCTCGCGCAGGAGCTCCTGCGCGAGCGGCTCTCCGGGTAGGCCGGGCGGTGCGCGTCGATCCGAAGCGGAACCGGGTCCCGTTCTGGCAACTCGCCCTCTACGCGACCGCCGCGGCGGCCGGCGGAGCGACGCACCCGATCCGCAAGATGTGGCACGCGGAGAACGCGATCGACCGGTACGCGCTGTGCCACCTCACGAGTGCCGCCGGTGACACGCTGCTCGCGATCGCCCTGGCCGACTCGGTCTTCTTCTCGATGCCCGACGTCGGCGAGGCGAAGCTGCGAGTCGTCGCCTACCTCGCCTTCACGATGCTGCCGCTCGCCGTCGCGGGCCCGCTGCTCGTGGTTCCGCTCGACCGGGCCGGCCCGCGCCGGCTGATCTCGTTCCTCGCCGCGGTCGTCCGCGCGGCGATCGCGTTCATCGTTGCGGGACAGCTCGACACCATCGCGCTGTACCCGGCGGCGTTCGCGATCCTCGTCGCCGCACGAGTGCACGGGATCACGAAGAACGGCCTCACGATGGCCTACGCGGGGCCGGGCGAGGGGCTGATGCGTGCGAACGCGCGTCTGGGCCGCGTTGCCGTCGCGGGCGCGCTGACGGCCGCACCGCTCGGCGGCGGGGCCGTCGCTCTCTGGGGTTCGGGCGGCGCGATGGTGCTCGCCGGGGTCGTGTATTCCGCGTGTGCCTTGGTCACGCTTCGCCTGCCGCACCCGCGCTTGAAGACGCCGCCCAAACCGATCGGTCGCCGGGGCAGGCTGCCGGTCCTCACCGGCCCCGCGATCGGCGCGGCGGGGATGCGTGCCGCCACGGGGTTCGTTCTGTTCCTCACCGCCTTCGCGACCCGCGAGGGCTTCCCCAAGACGTGGTTCGCCACGATGGCGATCGCGGCCGCGACAGGCGGATTCCTCGCCGATGTTCTGGCACCGAGGCTCCCGGAGACACTCCGCGAGGAGTTCATCGTCGTCGGCTGTACGGTCGCCGCCGGACTCGGGGCGCTGTTCGCCTTCTCGGTTTTCTCTCTGCCGGTCCTCACGATCTTCGCGATCGCCGCCGGCGCCGCGACCGAGCTCGGCCGGCTCGCGTTCCAGAGCCTGATGCAGGCGAACGCGCCCGAGGGGGCCCTCGGACGCGTCTTCGTGCGCTACGAAGTGATGTTCCAGATCTCGTGGGTCGCCGGCGCCGCCGGGCCCGCCCTGCTCGCGATCGACTTCAAGGCCGGCATCCTCATCATGGCCGGCTTCTACCTGGCACTGGCCGGCGCGTGGGCGTACCGGTTCTTCCGCGGCGGCCAGGAGCCGGTCGGAACATCGGCGGACGTGCCGTAGGCTGACACGCTGTTCCGCGCTGTGCGGAGAGAGGGAGGTCTCGACATGGCGGAGTTCGTGACGGTGGGCGATGCGGACGAGGTTCCCGAGGGGGAGGCGAAGGCCTTCGACGTGAGCGGCGCGGAGATCGCGGTCGCCCGGGTGGACGGCCAGCTCTACGCGTTCAGCGACATCTGCACGCACCGGCACTGCAACCTCGCGATGGGCGGCGAGATCGACGGCACGACGATCGAGTGCGAGTGCCACGGCAGCCAGTTCGACATGAAGACCGGCGAGGTCGTGAACCCTCCCGCCACCGAAGCGCTGGAAACCTACGAAGCCCGCGAGGTCGACGGTCAGATCCAGGTCGGTGTCTGAAGGAGACGCTCCTCGGTCCATCGTCATCGTCGGGGCGAGCCTCGCCGGCGGGACCGCCGCGGGGGTCTTACGTGACGAGGGCTACGACGGCAGCCTCCACCTGATCGGGGCCGAGGACGAGCCGCCCTACGAGCGGCCGCCACTCTCGAAGGAGCTCCTCCGAGGCGAGGCGACCCTCGAGGAGGCGTTGGTACGCCCCGCCGCGTGGTACGAGGAGCACGTCGACGCTCGGTTCGGCACCCGCGCGGTGCAGATCGACACGGCCGCCCGCGAGGTCGTCCTCGCCGGCGGCGAACGGCTTCCGTACGACCGCCTCCTCGTGAGCACGGGGAGCCGGAACAGGAAGCTGGACGTGCCCGGCGCCGGTCTCCCCGGCGTGTTCGACCTCCGTTATCACCGCGACGCCCTGCGCATCAGGGAGGCGGCCACCTCGGGCGCCCGCGTCGTGTGCGTGGGCATGGGCTTCATCGGAGCAGAGGTGGCCGCGTCCCTCAGCTCGATCGGGTGCGACGTCACGGTCGTTGAGGTCTTCGAGACCACCCTGTATCGGATCCTCGGGCCGGAGATCGGCCGAGTGCTCGAGGGGATCCATCGCGATCACGGGGTGAGGATGCTGTTCAGCGACACGGTCGAGCGATTCGAGGGGGATGGCCGCCTCGAGCGCGTCGTCACCGAGGCCGGCGTCTCGATCGACGCAGACGTCGCGGTGATCGGCGTGGGGACCGAGCCGGTCGTCGAGATCGTGGCGGGCACGGGGCTCGATCGCGGCGGCGGGATCCCTGTGAACGCGAGGCTGGAGACGTCCATCCCAGGGGTCTTCGCGTCAGGCGACGTCGCCCTCCACGACCATCCCGCGTTCGGCCCGATCCGCGTCGAGCACTACGACAACGCCGTGAAGATGGGGGAGCATGCCGCGCACGCGATGCTGGGGTCCGAGGACGCGTTCGACGATCCGCATTGGTTCTGGTCGGACCAGTACGACTCGAAGATCGAGATGGCCGGCTACGCGCCCACGTGGGACCGGATGATCGTCCGCGGCTCGCTCGAGGACCGCTCGTTCTGCGCGTTCCTGTTGGATGATGGTGGGGTGCTGCGTTCCACGGTGAGTCTCGACTGGAAGCGCGACGTCCGCCGCTCGTTCGGGCTGATCAAGGCCCAGCGCGCTCCGGATCCCACGGCGCTCGCGGATCCCGACGTGGACCTGCGGAAGCTCGTCGAGGAAGAGGAGGAATAGGTGTTCGGCTCGCCCGTCGTCACGCACCCCGTGTGCAATCTCGATCTGCATCAGCGGATCCGCGAAGCGCGCCGTGATGCCGTCGCTCGAACGGTCCGAGGGAGGCTGCGGCATCGCCGTCAAGCTCGCGTGGTCGACGTCGACGGCGAGGTCTTCCGCCCCTCAGGCGAGGACGTCAGTCAAGCCTTCCGGTTCTGACCATCGAAGGATCAGGAGCCACCGAGCTAATCGACCGTGAGGTGTCCCGCGACCTCCTGCGGCGTGCCCTCCTGCTCGACGACACCGTCGCGGAACAGCACCACGCGGTTCGCGTAGCGGAGGGCTTCGGGGTTGTGCGTCGCGGCCAGTACGGCGCCGTCGCGCCGGATCACGTCCCAGAGCGCCTCGAGGATGATGTCGGCGTTCTCGGTGTCGACCTCGGCGATGGGCTCGTCGGCCATCACGATCTCGGGCTCCGGGATCAGGGCGCGCGCCACCGCGACACGCTGCTGCTGCCCGGCCGACAGCTCGTACGTGCGGTTGTGCATCCGCGTCTCGAGGCCGAGCCTGTGCAGCCATCCCTCCGCGCGCTCGCGCGCCTCCGTCAGGTCCACACCGTTCACGCGGAGCGGCAGCTCCACGTTCTCGACGGCGGAGAGCGCCGGGAGCAACCCGAAGCTCTGGAACACGACGCCGACGCCGCGCTGCCGGAGCTCGCGACGCTCGTCGCCCGACATCGACGACATCGGCCGACCCTTCCACTTCACCTCGCCGTCATCGGGGGGATCGAGGCCGGCGAGCACTCCCAGGAACGTCGTCTTGCCCGAGCCGCTCGGTCCCATCAGCGCCACGAAGTCCTTCGGCCGAACCGCGACGGAGGCACCTCGCACCGCGATCACTCCCTGGGTGCCCGGGTACCGGCGGACGACGTCGATCCCCTCGACGAGCGCGGGCTCAGGCATGGCCGGTCTCACTCCTTCGCCGCAGCCGCACTTCGTCGGCGGAGACCTCTGCTTCGAGGTCGACCCCTCCGATGGCGGCGATCGCCTCGTCGGGCAGTCGTACGCGGCCGTCTTCGGAAACGGGGTCGACCGGCACCCCTTCGTGCAGGACGCGTCCGTCGCGCACCCGGATCCGACGGTCGGCTCGCCGGGCCGCCACGAGGTCGTGGGTGACCATGATGATCGTGACGTGGAACTCGCGGTTCACGGCGCGGAACGCGTCGAGGACCCGAGCCGCGGACTCGGAGTCCAGCTCCGCGGTCGGCTCGTCGGCCAGCAGGATCGAGGGGGTGTTGGACAGCGCGGCCGCGATCGCCACCCGTTGCTGCTCGCCGCCGGAGAGCATGCCCGGCGTGTGCTTCGCACGGTCGCGGAGCCCGACCAGATCGAGCAGTCCGTCGACGTCGTGCTTCTTCGCCACCTGCGTCCGGCGCACGGTGGCGGGCAACCGGATGTTCTCCCGCACCGAGAGGTACGGCACGAGGTTGCGTGCCGTGCCCTGCCACACGAAGCCGATGCGTTCGGCTCGGTACTCGGTGAGTTCCTGATCCTCGAGGAGCCCCAGATCGCGCCCTTCCACCTCGACGATCCCGGCCGACGCCCGGTCCAGCCCTCCCACCAGGTTCAGGATCGTGGACTTGCCCGCGCCGCTCGGGCCGACGACGGTGAGGAACTCGCCCGGCATCACGTCGAGGTCGACGCCCGCGAGCGCCACGACCCCCATGTCGCCCACGCGGTAGACCTTGTACGCGTGACGGAGACGGACGAGCGCGTCCGCGCCTTCCGGCCGGTAGCGCTCCGCGCTGACGACGTTCTCCGTCACTCGGCCTCCCCTCGGAGCACGCCGGTCACCGACGCCCGCAGCAGCGCGCGTGAGGACAGCGCCAGCGCGATCGCGGTCGAGCCGAGGATCGCCGCGAGCGCGATCCCGAGCGACGTCCAGTCCATCAGGAACACCGGCGGGGGATACGCGACCGAGAGGCTCGGTCCCACGTACGGCATCATCAGACGGAGCAGCAGGTAGCCCAGTCCGAGTCCTGCGACGACCGCGAACCCCAGGAGCAGCACCTGCTCGAGGGCGAGCGTCCGGACGATCTGTCCGGGCGCGGTCCCCATCGCCCGGAGCGCGGCGAACTCGTAGTCACGGCGGCGCTGTGCGAAGTACAGCCCGGCCGCGACCCCCACGACCACGAGTCCCGCGCCTCCCGCCGCCGCCACGAAGTTCATCCCCAGGGCGAGGCTCTGCGGGAGCTGCGCGAGGAACCCCTCGATCGGCGCCGTCCGGGCCACCGATCCGGGGATCAGACCGTCGGCGCGGAGCAGCGGGATCGGGTCGCGATCCCCTTCGGCCCACACCTCGTTCAGGACGAGGCCAGGCTCGGGGACCGCGGCGGCTCGTTCGAGGAGGGCAGGTCCGGACAGCACGATGAACGGGGCGTTGGGGATCATCGAGGGGAACTGCAGCGCTCCCGCCACCGGGTCCAGCTCCAGTTCCTGTCCGCCGAGGGTCGCGGGGAAGATCGGGCCGTCCGCCGAGGCGATGCCGGGGGAGACCAAGACCGGCAGGGGATCGGAGCTCGGGACGATGCCTCCGATCACGTCGGAGGCGCCCGATTCCATGTCGTAGCGGACCCCGGCGCCTTCCGGCTCCACGGATCCGGCGCTCCCGCGCCACGTGAGCGGGTCCCATCCCTCCAGGGAGATCGCTTCTCCGTCGGCCTCGATCGTCCGAACCTCGAACGTCACCTCGTCCGGGGAATCCAGCGACGTCCGATGGATCGTGATCGAGAACAGACGGACGGCGGCATCCAGGTCCAGCTCGTAGCGGGCGAGCCCGGGCTCCACCGGCTGGAGCGGAGCGGTGCGCACGAAGCCGTCGGCGTTCACCCCGGTCGCCGCGATCCGGAGGTTCCGGACGTCCTCGCTCGACTCGATCTCCAGCGTGAGCGTGGACGTCGGCGCCGGCAAGGTCATGCCGAACGGAGGAGTCCGGAGCCGGCGCATGATCTCCGGCAGTGGCGTCTCGGAGAAGTCCTCGCGCCACCAACCCGCCGCCGCGTGTCGCTCGGGGTCGATCCCGAGCGCGATCGGGGGGAGGTTGAACGTGCCGCTCTCGAGCCGCGGCTCCGTGCGCACGACGGCGGTGGTGAGCGGGGGCATCCTCTCGATCACGGACAGGACGTCGTCGGGAGGGTTCACGTCGATCCGCCAATCCGCGCCCACCTGGGCGTGCGCGGCGTCCTCGTGGTTGCGCAGCACGATCGCTCGGTACGACGTCGACACGACCAGGAGGCCCATCGAGAGCAGGAGCAGCAGCGCGGCGGCGAAGCCCGTCCCAGGGGATCGCCCGACGCGCCTGCCGGCGAGGTAGCGCGAGAGATGCCGGGTCCTGCCGATCCGCGTGTCGAGCGCGCGGAAGACGAGCAGGAGGAGCCGGAGGGCGAGGAAGGATCCGCCGAACAGGAGCAGGGTGGGCGCCACGAGGATCAGGGGATCGACCTCGCCCGATCCGGCCTCGGGACCCGCTCCCGACCGCAGCTGGAGGAACGCGAACACGCCGAGCGGCAGGACGAACAGCTCCACCGGCACCCGCGCGAGGAGCGGCCGGTCCTCGCGGGATGCCGCGCGTCGCTCCTCGAGGATCGTCCGCGAGACGTAGGGCATCGACAGGCCGATCAGGATGATGCAGCCGATCACCGCGGCGACCAGGCCCAACTGCTGCCCGGCGGCGTTCAGGCGGATCGGGAAGCTCACCCCGGGCAGATCGGGCCCGTTAGCCGTGCTCGCCAGCGCCGCCAAGCCCATCCCCAGGAGGAGCCCGAGCGGGAACGCGACGATCGCGACGAAGACCGCCTGGGTCGCCTGCGCCACGAGGAGCAGGCCGCGGCGGAAACCGCGACTGTGGAGCACGGCGAGCTCGAAGGCTTGGCGTGTGAGCGCGAGGGCACCCACCCCGGCGAGCACGGCGAGCGTGACGGCCCCGATCTGGAACACCACCAGCAGGATCGGGACCGCGAGGTCGGCGATCCGCTGTCGGACGATCTCGAGCAACGTGTCGAGCCCCGAGACCAACGTGATCGAGCTGAGACCGAGCTCGGTCTCACCCTGCAGGCTCGAGAAGATCCGACCGATGTCGTCTGGAACGCGTGAGACCTGCTCGAACGGAACGCCGGCGAGGTCCAGGAACGCGTCCCACGAGTACTGGGTCGTGAGCTCGATCTCCTGGGTGGCGCGAACGATGGTGTCGATGCCCACCAGCGCCGGCTGCGGCTGCGTCGAGTCGGGGGCCGGGAACGGGCTCTGCGAGCCGAACCAGTAGGGGTCGTTGCCCTCCGGGCTGACGTACGTCCCGACGATCGAGAGCGAGATCCGCTCCCCCGTGGGTCCGATCACCGCGAGCTGTTCGCCCGTGCGGACACCGAGGAGCTGTGCCACGCCGGAGTGGAGCACCACCTCGCCCTCACCCGGTGGCTCTCCGCGGATATCCAGGTGCTCCGCGAGTCGCTCGCGCGCGAGGATCGTGACGGACGGACCCGCCGGCGAGCCGAGACGGACCGTGGCCAGGCCCTGCCGCACGCTGTCGAGCAGAGGTAGCGAGTCGATCCGGTCGTTGATGACGCCGTCGGCGGCGGCCCAGTCGAACGAGTCGTCCCCGAACACCTGGAACCGGGCGTTCTTGACGGTGGGTGCGGCGCCGGCGAGCTCGGACGACAGGATCGCCTCTCGTGCCGCCTCCGCGTAGATCGGACCGGCTACGAGCACCCCCACAGAGAAGGCGAGCGTGACCACGACGGCGAGGCCCAGCAGCCGCTGAGCCGCGAAGCGCTTCAACAGGAATCGAAGGGTCGCCATGACGCACCTCGGGGCCCGGTCAGGGCCCCGTCCGAACGATGATACGGACCTGCGGTTCCTTGCCGGTTCAACGGACTGTCGGAACCTTGCCCTCACCTACCCGCTTGTTACGCTGCGTGCGGAGCCCCGTCGTGAGCCGTGGCGGCTCCGTCACCCAGACGGGCGAGAGAGGCCCCGCCGACACGACAGGAGACCGCATGGACAGGCCCGAGATCATCCTGGCGCCCGGACCCACCCCGATCCCGCCGGAAGTCCTCCTCGCCCAAGGGAGCCCGCTCGTGTACCACCGAGGGCCCGGCTTCGGTCGCTTGATGCGCGACGTGACCTCCCGCCTGAAGGAGCTGTACCGCACCGATCGCGCGGACGTCCTGCTGATGACCTCCTCGGGCACCGGA
>DASSDW010000044.1:0-5327 GCA_035696925.1 Actinomycetota bacterium | reverse complement strand
CTACCGGATCCTCGGGTCGATCCAGGACGCCGAGGACGCCCTGCAGGAGACGCTGCTCGCGGCCTGGCGGGGGCTCAAGGGGTTCGAGCGGCGAGCGTCCATCCGCACGTGGCTCTACTCGGTCGCCACCAATCGAGCCCTGAACATCCTCCGGGCAGAGCGGGGACCGCGGGCGGAGCTGCCGATGCCGGCGAACGTCTCGCTGCCCGAACCGACGCGACGGAGCGAGCCGGTGTGGCTCGTGCCGTATCCCGACGTCCTGCTCGACGCGGATCTCGAGAGCCCTCCCGGGCCGGAGGCGCGCTACGAGGCGAAGGAGGCGATCTCGCTGGCCTTCGTGACGGCGCTGCAGCTCCTCCCCGCACGGCAGCGGGCCGTGCTGATCCTGCGCGACGTGCTCGGCTTCCGCGCCGCCGAGGTCGCCGACATGCTCGACTCGACCGAGGAGTCGGTGACGAGCGCCCTCAAGCGCGCCCGAGCGACGCTCGAGGGCAGGCCACGGCCCGAGGCGGCGCCGCCGCCACCCGACTCACCGGCCGAGCGCGAACTCGTGGGGCGACTCGCCGACGCCTTCGAGGCGAACGACGTCGACGGCATCGTCTCCCTGCTGACCGACGACGTTCGGCTCGCGATGCCGCCGCTCCCGCTCGAATACGTCGGTCGCGACGAGGCCGCGCGGTTCTACTCGGTCGTCGCCACCCGGCCGGGACGCCGCCGTCTCGTGCAGACGAGGGCCAACGGCCAGCCGGCGCTCGCGTTCTATTCCCAGGACGTCGACGGAGCCGACTACGTCGCGTCCAGCCTGACCGTCGTCACGCTCGCCGGCGACCGATTCGTCGCGATCGACCGCTTCGACGCGAGCGTGCTGCAGCACTTCGGCCTCCCCCAGGTCCTGCCCGACTGAGCGTCAACCACGCGCTCGAACGCGGCGAAGTCGCGCTGCCTGAGTGGGCGGTCAGGCTGGAACGACCGCGATCGCGTCCATCTCGACGAGGAAGTCGGGATGGGCGAGACCCTTGACGAGGGCGGCCGTGATGACGGGAGGGTTGGGTCGGTCGCCCCACACTTCCTGGAACGCCGCGTAACCGGACGCGAAGTCCTGGCCCTCGACGAGGAGGATGTTCCACTTCACGACGTGCTCCGGCTCGGCACCTGCGGCCGCGAGGGCCGTGCGCAGGTTGCGCAGGACCTGTCCGGTCTGGGCGGCGATGTCACCGATGCCGACGATGTTCCCCTCGGCATCGACCGCGTCCTGACCGCCGATGTAGATCGTGCGGACGCTGCCCGAGACCACCGCGACGTTGCTGAACGCCGGGTTCCGGGGCAGGCCGTCGGGGTTGAGGAACTCCACACGACCGTCCCCGGCCGTCGAGGCCCGCTCCGTCATGGGTCACTCTCCTTCCTGCGGCGGCGATGCGCTGCCAGCTTCGCGTAATCGCCGCAGCGCTCCCATGGAACATCAGAGCCGGCGCGGTTGACGACCTCCCACGTACAACCGTACGGTTGTATCGATGCAGACCGTCCTCGACCACGACCGCATCTTCGGCGCGCTCGGCGACGCCACCCGGCGTGACATCGTGCGCCGCGCAGTCGATGGCGAGGAAGGCGTGGCCGAGCTGGCCAGCCACTACCCGATGAGCTTCGCGGCGGTGCAGAAGCACGTCGCCGTCCTGGAGCGGGCCGGCCTGGTGAGCAAGCATCGCATCGGGCGGCGGAAGATCGTCCGGACCAACCTCGAGGGGATCCGGGTGGCGCGGCGCCTCCTCGACCTATACGAGGTGCTGTGGCGCGAGCGCGTCGAGCGCATGGACCAGCTCCTCAGCGGATCGTCCGACCCAACGACGACCGAACCGACGAAGGGAGCGCGACCATGAAACTCACGACCTTGACGATGGTCACGGTCGACGGAGTGATGCAGGGGCTCGGCGGGCCGGACGAGGACCGCAGGGGCGGTTTCGAGCGCGGCGGATGGGTCACGCCGTACGCCGACGAGGAAGCCATGGGGTACCTGAACGAGGTCTACGGGCGCGCCGACGCGTTCCTGTTCGGCCGGCGGACCTACGAGATCTTCGCCGGCTCCTGGGGAACGTGGGACGACCCGGGCGACAGCCGCATCTGGACGGCGTTGAACACGCGGCCCAAGTACGTGGCAACGACCACGCCGTTCGACGCGGAGTGGGCGAACACGACCGTCCTCTCCAGTGACCTCGCGGCTGCCGTCCGTGAGCTGAAGGCCGATGGAGAGGGCGAGCTGCAGGTGCACGGCAGCGGCGTCCTGGTCCGGTGGCTGCTCGAGAACTACCTTGTCGACGAGGTCATCCTGCTGACCGTCCCCGTGGTCGTCGGCCAGGGGACGCGGCTGTTCCCCGACTCCGGCCCGGACATCGCGCTCGAGCTGGTCGGATCGCAGGGGCCCACCCCCAGTGGGGTGACGATCCAGGTCTACCGCCCCGCCGGCCGGCCGAAGTACGAAACGGCTTCGTCGACCTGAGGCACGGGACGCCTCCGGGGGAGGCAGACCGATGACGGTGACGGACGTCCGCAAGGACGCGCGGTCGCGCACGATGACGCTGGTCGCCGAGTTCGATGCGGCGCCGGAGCGCGTCTGGCAGCTCTGGGCCGATCCACGCCAGCTCGAGCGCTGGTGGGGACCACCGACGTACCCGGCGACGGTCGATGCCCACGACCTGCGTCCCGGCGGCCGCGTCGAGTACCACATGACCGGCCCGGAGGGCGATCAGCCACGGGGGTTCTGGGACGTGGACGAGGTCCAGCCCCCACATCGGCTCGTCTTCCGCGACGGCTTCGCGAACGAGGACGGCTCGCCGAACACCGAGCTCCCGGTGACGATCGCGCGGGTGACGATCGAGGAGATCGGCGACGGGAAGACCCGGATGTCGATCGAGAGCGAGTTCCCGAGCGTGGAGGCGATGGAGCAGGTGCTCACCTCGATGGGCACCGAGGAAGGCATGACGCTGGCCGTCGGCCAGATCGACGCGATCTTGGCCGAGGACGCGACGCCCGCCTAGAACGAACGCACTCGAGCGAGCCTGCCTAGACTCCGCCGCATGACGGCGTGTTCCACCTGCGGAGCCGCCAATGCGGCGGATGCGCGATTCTGCTCGAACTGCGGTTCCGCACTTCCGGAAGCCTCCCCCACGGACGAGGTCCGGAAGACCGTCACGATCCTCTTCTGCGACGTGACCGGCTCGACGCAACTCGGGGAGCAGCTCGACCCCGAGTCCCTCCGGAAGGTCATGGCGAGGTACTTCGACGCGATGCGCGCGGAGATCGAGCTCCACGGTGGGACCGTCGAGAAGTTCATCGGGGACGCGGTCATGGCCGTGTTCGGGATCCCCACCCTCCACGAGGACGACGCGCTGCGGGCCGTTCGAGCGGCCGACGGCATGCGCGAGAGCCTCGGGACGCTGAACAAGGACCTGGAGCGCGACTTCGGCGTGCGGTTGGCGTCACGGATCGGCGTGAACACCGGCGAGGTTCTGGTGGGTCCGGGATCGACCGATTTCGGCCGCGTGACCGGAGACGCGGTCAACACCGCGGCTCGCCTTGAGACGGCCGCCCAGCCGGGCGAGGTCCTGATCGGCGCAGACACGTACCGGCTCGTCCGAGACGCGGTCGATGTCGAGTCGGTCGAACCCCAAACCGTGAAAGGCAAGGCGGAGCCGGTCGAGTGCTATCGACTGGTTGGCGTCCTCGCGGGAACGGCGGCGCCGCCGCGAGTGTTCACGTCGCCGATCGTCGGTCGGGAGCGCGAGCTCGAAGACCTCCAGCGTGCGTTCGAGCGATCGGTCCAGGACAGGACGTGCCTGCTGTTCACGGTCCTCGGCGCCGCCGGTGCCGGGAAGTCGCGCCTCGTCGAGGAGTTCCTCGATCACGCCGGCGGGTCCGCGCAGGTCCTCGTCGGCCGGTGCTTGCCCTACGGGGAGGGCATCACCTACTGGCCCGTTGCCCAGGCGCTGCGCGCCGCGTTGGAGCTCCACGACTTCGACGAGCCGGGGGAGGTTCGGTCCCGTCTCGACGGGATCCTCGCAGGAGACGATCACGCGGACGCGATCGCTGCCCGGCTCTCCGAGGTGCTCGGGATCGCGGAGGGTCACTCGGCGCCCGAGGAGACCGCATGGGCGATCCGTCGGTTCCTGGAGGTCCTCGCGAGCGAACGGCCGGTGATCGCGGTGTGGGAGGACGCCCACTGGGCGGAGCCGGCCCTGCTCGATGCGATCGACCACGTCGCGGATTGGGCCAACGACGCGCCGATCCTGCTGCTGTGCACGGCGAGGCCCGAATTCCTCGACTCCCGACCCACCTGGGGAGCCGGCAAGCAGCGAGCGTCGGCGCTGACGCTCCCTCCACTCGATGCCGACGCGTCGACCCAGTTGATCGGCAACCTCCTGGGGGGCGGGCAGCTGCCGACCGACGCCGCCCAGCGGGTGGCGGACGCGGGCGGCGGGAACCCGCTGTTCGTCGAGCAGATGGTGTCGATGCTGATGGACGATGGGCTCGTCGTCCGGGACGACGGTGGATGGACGCCGGTCGGGGATCTCTCTTCGATCGCCGTCCCGCCCTCGGTCGCGGCGTTGCTGGCCGCCAGGCTGGAGCGATTGAGCGACGAAGAACGGCGAGCGATCGGGTCCGCTTCGGTGATCGGCAAGGACTTCTTCGTCGGCGCGGTCCGGGAGCTCCTCCCGGAACCGGACGGCGTGAGCGCGGGGCCGCTCGTGCGGTCGCTCGCGCGCAAGGAGCTCGTCCGCGAGACACGGTCGACGATCCCCGGAGAGGAAGCGTTCGAGTTCCGGCACATCCTGATCCGCGATGCCGCGTACGCCGCGATCCCCAAGGAGCGCCGCGCCGAGCAGCACCGTCGGTTCGCCGACTGGTGCGTTCGGATGGCCGGGGATCGGATCGAGGAGCTGGAGGAGATCGTCGGATACCACCTCGAGCAGGCGTTCCGACATCGCGAATCGCTCGGCGCCCTCGACGAGGAAGCGCGGGCGCTGGCGAGCGAGGCGTCGGCCCGACTCGAGGCGGCGGGCATGCGGGCGTTCGACCGCCCGGACATGACGGCGGCCACGAACCTCTTGCGCCGGGCGGAGACCCTGCGCCCGGCGGACGACCCGGGTCGTGTGATCGTCCTCGCCACGCTCGCCTATGCCCTGTTCGACGCCGGACGGCTCGACGAAGTGCGGGACACCGTCGCCGAGGCGGAGACGCGGGCACGGGCCGCCGGGGACCGCGTGGCGGTCGAACACGCCACGGTCGCGCGCTGGACGCTCGTCGAACGAGGGGTCGAGCGGCACGAGCAGATACGC
>DASSDW010000043.1:0-35086 GCA_035696925.1 Actinomycetota bacterium | reverse complement strand
TCGATGCCGATGACCTCCGCGATGCCGTGAACATCTGGGCACCCTGCCTCCGTCCCCGGCACTACCCCACCGAGGAACGGGGATCGCAACTCCCGTTGACGATCCCCTCACGTTGGCTGCAGGTGTCGGCGACCGACCGCGGCGTCGTCGTCACGGGGCGGGGGTGGGGACACGGCGCCGGCATGGTCCAGTGGGGGGCGTACGGGAAAGCCCGCCGGGGCTGGTCGGCGGCCGAGATCCTCTCGTACTACTACGGAGGCCTCCGCCCGGAGCGCCACCCCGAACCGGGCCTGATCCACGTCCAGATCGCGAGCGGTCTCAGGGGGCTCCGGATCAGGTCCCACACGGGCGCGAGCATGGACGGCGAGCCGCTCGAGCCAGGCCTCGTCGTGATCACGGGAGGCGACCGCCTGCTCGTGGAAAGGTGATCGGGGGGCGTTCAGCGGCCGAGATGCAGGCGGACCACCGATCCCGTCGGGAAGGATCGGATCTGGACGAGATCGCAGAGCTCGTTCGCGAGCCACAATCCGAAGCCGGATCCCCGATCCGCGAGCGGCTTCGTCCGGCCGACCAGTGGGTCGAGGATCCGTCCTCGATCGCGTACCTCGCAGATCACGGATCCGGTGTCCTCCCACATCCGGAGGGTGCCGCTCCCGCCTCCGTGTCGCACGCTATTCGTCGCGATCTCGTTCGCGATCAGCACCATGTCTCCGGTGCGGGCCGGGTCGAGGCCGTACGCGGCCGCCGCCTCGGCGACGTGCCGGCGAAGCGCCCCGAGACTCTCCCCGGCGAACCGATGCTCCCGCACGGTGCCCTCCGGCTCCGGGAGGGGATCGTCGAAGGGTCTCGCCACGTCATCGAGGCCCCGATACGCGGGGCTCCCGAAGCGCTCGCCGTCGTGCGTCACCCAGGGGTGATTGCGTTCCGCCTCCGCCAGCACCGCCTCCGGGAGCGAGCCGGTGTCGTACGGACACACGAGCCACCATGCCTGGCCGACGACGAACGCGAGGTTCAGGAGCGCCTCGTGGCGGGCGCACTCCGCCAGCTCGCTCGCGCTCCGCGTCGCCCAGATCGGTTCGCCGATCCCTCGGAACCGACGCCCCGACGTCGCGTGCTCCGCCGCGAAGTCGCGCCATGCGGGGATGATCCGCGCCGGGTTGCGACCGATCTGCTGCATGTCGGCGAACCGCACCCCGTCCGGATCACCTCCGAGCTCGCGACGGAGGAGCTCGATCTTCTCCTCGCTCACGACCACGAGGATCGGTTCACCCTCGGCGACGGAATCGCGGATGAAGGCGGAGGTGCATGTCACGAACCCGTCGGTGCCTGAGTAGAAGAGAGCATCGTGCCGGAAGCCCGCAGAGGGCCGCCGGATGTCCGTTCGCATGAAGTCTCGTCTCTGTCGAGTGGGAGGTGCCCTGGTAAGACTACCCAGCGGCGGCGGACCTCACGCACAACGGGCGTCGTGGCGCTCGGGTGAGCACGATCCCGCTCACGATCGTGCCGAGCCGCATCTAGGCGGAATGGAGCGGAGGTCTTCCGGGTATGAGGCCCTGGGACGCCCGACGGGCGCCCGGAAGGAGATCGAACATGTCGATCGGAGAGATCTTCGGCTTCCTCTTGATCGGATGCATCGTGGGACCGCTGGCGCGTTTCATCGTGCCCGGCGACGACCCGATGCCGATCTGGATGACGATCGTGCTCGGCGCGGTCGGCGCGTTCCTCGGCGGCTGGCTCCTGGCCGAGGTGATCACACCCGACAACAAGGGTATTCCCTGGATCGCCGCGATCCTCGCCGCCGCGGCACTCGTGGTGCTCGCCCGCCTCGTGCGGCGCGGCTCCACCGGCTCGACGCACCGGCAGTTCTCGTAGCGATGGAGGGGCTCCGGCGGGTCGGCGACCGCTTCGAGGTGGCGGTCCAGGAGGTCGAAGACTTCCTGGACTCACCCGGCGGGCGCCGGCTCCGCCGGCTCCTCGCCAGCGCCGCGATCGTCGGGGCGCCGCTCCTGTTCCGGCTCCCGTTGCTCAAGCGCTACCCCCTCCTGCGCGCACTCGAGGTCGCGGGAGGTGCCGCGCTCCTCGTGAAGTTCGCCGAGGCGCTGCGGGATTGGGAGCCCACCGCCCGGCGCCCGATCGTGATCGACGTGCCGGGGGGATCCGCCTAGGAGTCAGACCTCGGTTTCGGTGTGCTCGTAGTACTCGTAGGCCGACATCGCCTTCCCGGAGGACGATCGCCACTCGCGCTCGTTCTCGGGCAGCTTCCCGAGCACCTTGGCCATCGCGCGGACGTGCTCCGCGACGGCGCCGCAGCACGAGCCGATGTAGCCGATCCCACCGTCCCTCGCGTCGGCGGCGAACCTCGCCAGCTCCCCGCGCGCGAGCGTCATCGGGGTCAGCGCGAAGGGGAACGCATCGCCCGCCGTGAAGTCGGGCTCCTCGTTCGAGGTCGCGTAGGCGACGGGCTGCGCGGCGATCGGCACCGAGCCCCGCACGGCGTGGACCATCTCCCGCGCGATCGGTAGCTGCTGCGCCGGTCCGTTGAGGCAGTTCACGCCGACGATGTCGGCACCGGCGTCGGCCAGCTTCTTCGCGGCGTCGCCGGGCGAGTCGCCCTCGTACGCCTTGGCGGGCAGTGTCTCGAACGACATCGTGACCATCACGGGGAGCCCCGTCGCCTTGGCCCGCTCGACGAACAGCATGGCTTCCCCGAGGAAGGAGAACGTCTCCCCGATCCAGAAGTCCGGAGGTCCCGCGCTGAGCTGGTCCTGCAGCTGACGATCGAAGAGTCCGCGGACGTGATCGGGGCTGCCGGCCTCCTTGGGGTCGTACGCCCACGTCAGCGAGAGGTTGCCGGCCACGAGCGCATCGCCCTCGGACGCGACCTCGCGTGCGATCCGCACGGCGTTCCTGTTGATCTCGTCGACCGTGCCCTCCATGCCCACCGTCGCCAGCTTGTCGTCGCTCGCGTAGAAGGTCATGGTCTGGAGCACCTCTGCGCCGGCTCGCAGGAACTCCCGGTGGAGCTGCGCGAGCGCATCCGGATGCTCGACCACCACTTCCGGCGTGAACGGACCGGCCTGGACGTAGCCGCGCTTCTCCAGCTCCAGCAGGTATCCACCGTCACCCAGCACCGGGCCGTCGGCGAGACGCTCCAGGATCCCCCTCGGCATGCGTCGAACCCCTTTCGTGGACCCGCCGAGTCTAGGACCGCCTCGCCCGCGCGGGGTACGCGACCGTTCGACCCCCGGTCAGGCGAGGGGAGGACCACCGGCGTGAGCGCGGCGCCCGCGTTCCGGCCGATACGTGACGACCCAGCGGTCGATCGCCACGCCACTTCCCTCGCTCGCGCGGTGGCGCGTCCCGAGGACCACGACCCTGGCGGTGTGGGGACCCTCGGCGAGGCCGGATGCGACGCGAACCGAGGCGAACCCGCGCTGCGGCGCGTAGAGATCGATCGTGCGCACGGACCGCCCGTCGACCACGATCTCCGCCTGCCCCCGCGTGGGTCCACGGAGCGTCATCAGGGACAAGCTCGTCCCGGAGAACCGCAGGCTCGCCTGCGCGCCGGGGGCGTCGCTCACGACGTACCCCCCGTCGCTGGCGGATGGATCCTTCACCCGAGCCCACGAGACGGCCTCCGGAACGGGGTCGGCGCGGAGTCTCCCACCCCACCGCAGCGCATCGACCGTCACCCTGCGATCGGTCGCCCCGCGACGCTTGCTGCCGAGCGGGGTGATCGTGAGCCGATGGGCGCCGCCCCCAAGATCCGTGAACCGGTGCCGGACGCCGGATCGGAACCGACGCGCGTACCCGTCGATCACCCTCACGGGCTCTCCGTCCACGGAGAGGCGGGCCCTCCCCATCCGACGGCCCTCCACGGTGAACAGCGTCACCGACCCGCCCTGGAAGTCGAACGAGATCGAGGCGGCGCCTCGCCGTTCCCATCGATAGGACCCACCGATCGAGCTCTTGACCCGCACACTGCTCCACGTGAACCGCGTCCCGTCGCCGTCCCCCTCGGGCGACCGCGGCTCGGACCCGGGGATCGACATCGGCTCGGGGATCGGCGTGGGCTCCGGCGTGGATGTGGGCTCAGGCGGGATCGTGGGCTCGGGTGCCGGCGCGGGGGCCGGACTGGGCTCCGGCGTCGGCGTCGGCGGGGAGCCGGGCCGGGAGCCCACGTCCGAGCTGCCCGGCGCCTCGGGGACGGTCCGCGCGTTCGGGACCGCCACGTCGTTCGGACGTCCGAAGACCGCGGAGACGACCTTCTGGCCGAGCGCCGTCACGACGCACGTGGGGACCTCGCCGGCCGGCGCACACGCGCCGTCCCATCGGATGAACCGGGCGCCATCGTCGGGGACCGCGCGCAGCGCGATCGGATCGCCCGGATTGACCAGGCGTGTGCACGATCCCTGCCCTCCCCCGCAGGCGAGGCGTTCCCCGGTAACCGTCCCCCGCTCCGTCGGTCGTACCGCGATCGACGCCACCGTCCCCCGCGAGAGGTTCCCCTTCATCCAGTCCCGATCGACGGGACCGTCGATCCCGGCGATCCGCCCCGCCGCCGACCACTGCCAGATCGTGTAGCCCCGTCCCCCCCAGCGGCGACCTGGCACGTCGGGCGCGCCCACGTACCAATGCGCAACCCACAGCGGATGGTCGCGCCGGGCGAGCGACACCGTGTTCCGCATGGAGCCGTGCCAGAAGGAGTTGCCCGAATAGATCATCGCCCGCACCCCGGTGCGCTCGTAGACGCGCTCGAGCCACCCCGAAGCCCAGGTCCGGAGCTGTCGAGGGCCCAGCCCGCCCGTCTCCTCGATGTCGAGCACGGGGATGATGTCGCCGGCTCGGAGGCCGATCACGTCGAGGAAGTGGTCGGCTTCGACACGTGGATCACGACGGGCGAGGCCGGGCTTCGCGTAGTGGTAGGCGCCCACGACGAGCCCGTTCCGCCGGGCACCGGCGACGTTGCGTGCGTACCGACCGTCGCGGTAGTGGTTCCCGAGCGTCGCCCTGATGATCGCGAAGCGCATGGGGGTCGTGGCCACCGCTCTCCAGTCGATCCGCCCCTGATACGTGGAGACGTCGATGCCGGGGACCTTCGGCCCGGCGGCCGCCGGAGCTGCAACAGCGGTTGTCGACACGACTGTGGTCGAGAGCGCGGCGATGAAGACGACCTGTTTCCAGCGTCGTTGGACCCACCCCACGGAACGTCCACCCCCGGATCATGCTTCGCCGACCTCTTCTGAGTCGCCGCACGATACCTGCACTGCGGCGTCGTGTCGGGGATATCCTCGACCGGATCGGGGCCGTCCTTGATGCACCCGAGAGCCGGGGTGGTCCGCGGGCCGGATGAACAGGCCCGGGAAAGTGAGAAACCGCCGGAACCCGAGGGCTCCAGCGGTCTCTCGAGAAGGACCATACGCCGCGGCAGGGATCCCTGTCAAATCGAGCGGGCCCGGAGGTCGGCCGCCCAGCCGATGACCTCCTCCACGGGCCGGTAGTTCAAGATCCGTCCTCGCGGGATCCCGGCCAGGACGGCCGTGGCCATGCCGAACGGGAGGAACTCGAGCTCGTGCGCGGCGTGCGCGTCGCTGCCGATCGAGAACCACTCGACGCCCTCGGCCTCCGCTACCCGCGCGAGCTCGACGCCGAGGTCCTGGCGGGCCGGAGTGGCGTCGAGCTCGACCGCCTTGCCCTGGCGCGCCGCCTCGGCGAACACACGGGGCCAGTCGGCTTCCAGACCGACCCGACGCCCGTACATCCGGGCCTTCGGGTGTGCGAGGACGTGGACCGACGGGTTCCGCAGGGTCTTGAGGTACCGCTCGGTCTGGTCCTCCCGGAGCCGCAGCTTCGAATGGAAGGCGCCCAGGACGAGATCCAGCGACGCCAGCGGTTCCGGCTCCATGTCGGCGGACCCGTCGATGAAGACGTCCATCTCCATCGAGCGGAGGATCCGGAAGCCGTCCCCGCCGGCGGCGAGCTCCCCGTTCAGCTCGTCGATCCTGGCGACCTGGTCGGCGAGCCGTTCCTCGCTCATCCCGTTCGCGATCGTGAGGCTCCTCGAGTGGTCGGTGATGGCGATGAAGGAGCGGCCGAGCGTGCGAGCGGTCGCCGCCATCTCGCGGAGCGGGAGCGAGCCGTCGCTGTCGGTCGTGTGGATCTGGAGATCGGCGTGCGGTGTGGCTTCCCACGCGGGATCGCCGTCGAGCACGGCCCGGACCTCCGCGAGCGTCAGGAAGCCGAGCCTCGTCGCATCCGGCTCCGGGAGTTCGGGCGGCGCGTCGAGCCACGCCTCGATCCTCGCGGCCACCCAGGGACCGACGGCTCGGAGCTCCGTGAGCGGCCGCCCCGCTTCGGCGAGGTCGGCGGCCTCCTCGTCCCAGAAGCGCGCGGCACCCGAGGCCTTCCGGAGCGCGCGCCGGCGATGCGTGGTCTCCTCGTCGCTCGCGCGCCACAGGAGATCGGCGAGGACGCCGTTCGAGACGATCGGAGCCCTCGAGCCGCGCACCCGGACACCGTAGTCCAGACAGCGTCTTGACCCCCGGGGAGCCGGCGGAGGACCATCTCAACGGCCGCGGCGTCGGAGGGGATGACATGCACAGGGGGAAGACGGGATGGGCGCGCCGGAGAGGCGGGATGGCAGCCGTGGCCGCGCTGGCGATGGCGATCGTCGCCGGGAACGCCCCGGCGTCGGCCGCGCCGCTGTGCTTCGCGCGAACAGGCTCGATCGTCGGGACGGCGGGCCCGGACGTCCTCCGCGGAACCCCCGGGAACGACACGATCCTCGGCCTGGGCGGCAACGACGTGATCGTCGGACGCGGAGGGAACGATCGGATCTGCGGTGGCGACGGCGCCGACTCCCTGTCGGGCGGGCGAGACCGAGACTCGATCGAGGGCGAGGCCGACGGTGACACGATCGACGGAGGTCCCGGGAAGGATCGCCTGATCGCCGGGGCCGGCGACGACTCGGTCGCGGGAGGACGAGGGCCCGATCGCCTGGTGGGGATGGACGGCAACGATGTGCTGAACGGCGGCCCCGGGCGCGATTCGGTCACGTACTTCCTGGCTCGTCGATCGGTGCACGCCGATCTGGCGCGACATCGCGCGAGCGGTGAAGGCCTCGACCTCCTCCTGCGGATCGAGTCGGTCGAGGGATCGCCGTACGACGACGTCCTGATCGGCTCACGGCTCCCCAACGCGATCGACGGCGGGAACGGATCCGACGTCGTCGACGGCCGGGGCGGGAAGGATCGCCTCATCGGTGGCCGCGGGGACGACCGCCTCCACGGTCGCGCCGGGAACGACCTGATCGACGATTCCTTGGGTGTAGCACAGGGCGTCTACCCGGACACGGGGCGCGACCACCTCGACGGGGGCGTCGGCGACGATCGACTCGACGCCGTCGACGAGGTAGGCGGGAACGACACACTCGGCGGAGGTCCGGGGACGGACGTCTGCCTCGCGGACGTGGGCGACGTGCGATCGTCGTGCGGACCGTGACGGTTCGTCCGGGAGCGGTTCAGCCTGACGCCGAGTCGCGGCGCCGCTCGTAGCGGACGATCGACCAGACCTCGTTCCCCTCGCGATGCTCGGATCGTTCGATCAGGTGCATGCCGACCTTCTCCGCGACGCGGATCGACGAAGCGTTGTCCGCGTCCGCGTACGCCCGAACGACCTCGGCACCGAGGGTGTCGATCGCGTACGAGACCAGCGCCCGGACGGCCTCGGTCGCGTACCCGTGACCCTGCACATCCGGCGAGATCGTGTAGCCGATCTTGAGGACGCCGGGCTCGCCGTCCGCCGGGCTGATGCCGACGTCGCCGACGAGCCGGCCGTCCTCGCGGCGCTCGACCGAGAACTGCACCCAGCCGCCCGGCTGTCCCGGCGTCCGGGCGGCCATCTCCTCGATGTCCGCTCGGACGCTCTCGATATCGGTCCGCTCCCAGCCTTGCGTGCGGTTCACGTCGGGGTCGCTGCGGTAGGCGGAGATCGTCTCGGCGTCCTCGGGTCGCGAGCGGCGGAGGACGAGCCGATCCGTGACGAGGCGGTCGAAGTCGGCGTCGGCCCGCATGGCCGCACAGCGTACCCAGTAGCCTGCCGTGAGACGGACCGACGAGGAGGAACCAGATGGAACCGTGGTCCTTCGAGGCGAAGGGTCGAACCGACGAGCACGTCGTGGACAGCCGGGCGCTCCGTGGGAACGCCCTCGGCGATCCCCACGAGCGTCCGGTCTGGGTCTCCACCCCGCCCGGCTACGACGACGACGCCGACCGGCGGTACCCATCCGTCTACGTGATCCAGGGCCTCACCGGGCAGCTGGACGCGTGGAGGAACCGGTCACCGTTCCGGCGGAACTTCCCGGAGCTGGCCGACGACCTCTTCGCGCGAGGGGAAGCGCCGCCGGTGATCGTGGTCTGGGTGGACTGCTGGACGTCGCTCGGCGGCAGTCAGTTCCTCGACTCGCCCGGCACGGGCAACTACCTGACCTACCTCTGCGACGAGATCGTGCCGTTCGTGGACGAGCGCTACCGCACGATCGCGGATCGGGACCATCGCGGGATCCAGGGCAAGTCCAGCGGCGGCTACGGCGCGATGGTGGTCCCCATGCTCCGGCCCGACCTTTGGGGGGGACTGGCGACCCATGCCGGCGATGCGCTGTTCGAGACCTGCTACCTCCCAGAGTTCCGCGAGTCCGCTCGCGTGCTCCGCGATCGGTACGACGGCTCCTACGACGCCTTCTGGAAGGACTTCCGGAGCCGGCCGGCGTTCTCGAAGGACGGCGACGAGCACCTGCTGAACGACTGGTGCATGGCCGCGTGCTACTCGGCCGATCCCGACGGCACCGTCCGTCTCCCCTTCGACACAGCGACGGGTGAGCTGATCCACGAGATCTGGGAGCGATGGCTGGCGCTCGACCCGGTGCGGATGGTGCCGCAGCACGCCGAGACGCTGCGCTCGATGCGCGCGATCTACATCGATGCCGGGAAGAAGGACCAGTACTTCCTCGACCTCGGCGCCGAGGCGTTCCGGCGGGCCCTGGCGGCGATCGGCGTCACCGATGTGTCGTTCGAGCTCTTCGACGCGACCCACATGGCGATCGAGTACCGGTATCCGCTCAGCCTCGGATACCTCGCGGAACGCCTCTCCGCCTGACACGCACTGGACCGGCACGATTCCGTAAGCGTTCACTTACATTCGTGTATGATGCTCGCCTCGGGCTGCATCGGGCGGCCGGAAGGGGGATCTGCGATGACGGACTATCTGCTGCTCTACAGCGGAGGCAGCATGCCGGAGAGCGAGGAAGAGCAGGCCACCGTCATGAAGGCGTGGGAAGTGTGGATGCACGACCTCGGATCGGCGCTCAAGGACGGGGGGAACCCGTTCGCTCCCGGCGCCGCGAAGACGATCTCCGCCGACGGCGGGGTGCGCGACGGCGCCGGATCGGCGAGCGGGTACTCGGTGATCTCGGCCGACTCGCTCGACGACGCCACGGCCAAGGCGCAGGGCTGCCCGGTGCTGCAGGGTGGGGCCACCATCGAGGTGTACGAGACGTTCTCGGTGATGTAGGACGGCCCCGGGGTCACGCCACACCGGCCGCGGCCGGTCCGCGTGCCTCGAGGCTGATCACGAGCGCATCCAGCTCGTGACCCTTCAACGAGAGGTGGCGTCGCTCGAGATCGTCGGTCTCGAGCGACGCCGCCACCGGATCCGTGATCAGGATCTCGCCGGGTGCTGCCGTGGCGGCGAGATGCGCCGCCACGTTGATCGTGTCGCCGAGCGCGGTGAACTCGCTGGCCTCACCGCGCGAGATGTAGCCCACGAACGCGGAGCCGGTGTGCACGCCCGCGCCGAGGGGGATCCACGGACCCTCCGGGGATCCGTAGCCCGCGGCCTCGAAGAGCGCCCGAGCCGTCTCCACCGCCACCCGTGCGTGTCCGTCGCCCGCCATGAAGGGGAGGAAGAAGCCGACCACCTCGTCGCCCACGAACTTGTCGAGCAGCGCCTCGTGCTCGAAGAGGACCTCGGTCGCGACCGAGTAGAAGCGCTGCATGAGACGGGTGAACTCGAAGGTCCCCATCTCTCTCGCGAGATCGCTCGAGCGGCGGACGTCCGCGAACAGGAACGAGACGTCGACCTCGGCCCCCATCACCTCCGCGGACCCGAGCCCGATCACGCAGCGACGGCACAGGTTGGGATTCTTGTCCCAGGGGCCGTACTTCTCGGAGAGATGGCGGAAGACGAATCCACCAGGTCCACGGAACGGGATGCTGCAGAACTTGCACCTCGGATCCGAGGGGAGGATCCCGAACGTCCGGCGACCGAGCACCATGTGCCGGGCCGTCCCCAGGAGGCACGCCCGCCACTCGACTTCCGGGACCTTCGCGCCCTTGGCCATCCGTCGACCCGAACGATAGCGACCGCGCGCCGGGGAGACCATCCCCGCTGCCCCCGAGGCCTGCGACGATAGGCGAGCATGGACCGGTTGCTGCGACTGTTGCCCGGCGAGCGGCGCGTCGTCGCGCCGGCGGCCGCCGCGGCCTTCGCGTCCGCGGCCGGGCTCACGCTCGCCTCCAGCAGCATCGACGCCCTCCTGTTCTCCCGGGGCGGGGTCGACGACCTGCCGCTCCTGTACGTCTTCCTCGGCGCCACGATGTTCCTCGCCACCCTCGGCGTGTCCGTCCTGCTGGGGCGGATCGGCCGGGGGCGGGCGTTCCTCGCGGTCCCTGCAGCGATCGCGGCGATCGCGGCGGGATCCCGCATCCTCCTCGGGATCGGCGTCGGATGGATCTACCCCGCGCTGTGGTTGCTCCGCGGCGCGTCCGAGTTCCTCCTGGGCATGGCCGTCTGGGGGCTCGCGGGTCTCGTGACCGACACGCGGCAGGCCAAGCGCTTCTTCCCGCTGATCGGCGGCGCCGCCGTCATGGGACAGGTCCTCGGCGGTCTGGCCACCCGGCCGCTCGCGGGGTGGCTCGGGGCGGAGAACCTGATCCTCGTGTGGCTCGGGACGCTCGCGGTCGTCGTCGCGTTGGCCCGGACGCTCGTCATGGCCGCGGGAGCGGGCGTGCGTCCCCCACGGCGGCGCCGGCCGTCGGCGGTCGCGGAGATGCGGGACGGCCTCCGCCAGGCGCTCCGCTCCCCCTTGCTCCGGTGGATGTCGGTGGGGTCGGTCCTGTTCTCCCTCCTGTTCTTCTCCTTGTACCTGCCGTTCTCGCGCGCGGCGGTGGCAAGGTATCCGCGGCCGGACGACCTGGCCGGATTCCTCGGGCTGTTCCTCGGCGTGTCCACCGCGGTCACGTTGGTGCTGTCGCTCCTGGTGATGAACCGCCTCCTGTCGAAGCTCGGGATCCCGATGGTGATGATGGTCCTGCCCGTGCTCTATCTGGCGGCCTTCGGGGTGCTCACGGTGGCCTCCACGTTCGCGATCCTCCTCGTCTTCCGGTTCGCCCAGGTGGTCTGGCTCCAGGGTGGTGCCACCAGCGCGTGGGAGGCGGTGATCAACACGGTCCCCGGCGATCGGCGCGATCGGATGCGTGCGTTCCTCTACGGCGGGCCGACACAGGTGGGCACGGTGCTCGCCGGGATCGTGACCATGGTCGGCGAGCGATCCCTGTCGCCGAGGATCCTGTACGCGATCGGCCTGGCCGCCGCCGCCGGGGCCACGTACGCCATGTGGCGCGTGCGGAGGGCCTACGCGGAGGAGCTCGTCGTCGCGCTCCGCGAGGGCCGGCCCAACGTGTTCGGCGGCGCGCCCGGCGCGGACGAGCCCTTCGGATCCGTTCGCGCCGATCGGGCCGCGGCGGCCGTGGCCGTCGCGGCGATCGACGACCCCGATGTGGGGGTGCGCCGCGTCGCCGCGGAGCTGCTCGGCGGTCTCGAGACACCCGACGCGACGGCGGCGCTGGTCCGCGGGGTACACGACGAGGATCCGGAGGTGCGGGCGACCGCGCTCCGGTCGCTCGCACGGGCCCAGGCGTTCTCTGCGTCCGACGAGATCCCCGACCGACTGAGCGACGCCGTCCCCGAGGTCCGACTCGCTGCCCTCGAGGCCCTGGGCGCCCTCCGCGCTGACCGCTCCCGAGCCAGAGCCTTGCTGTCCGATCCCGACGGCCTCGTTCGGGCTCAGGCGGCCGGGATCCTGCTCGAGGACGCGGGCGCGGTGAGCTCGGCGTCCCCGGGATCGGGCGGGATGGCGGGCGACGCGGAAGCCGAGGCGGTGCTCGCCCGTTTGACGAGGTCGCCCCACGCCGACGCTCGTGTCGCCGCGCATCGGGCGCTGGCCGCCTCGCGGAGCCCGGAGGCCGTGGAGCTCGCCCGGGCTGGGCTCACCGACCCGGCGGCGTCGGTGCGCGCGGAGGCGGCGCGCACGATGGCAGAACGGGACCCGATCGAGGGCGTCGACGAGCTCCTCGCGATCGTCGACGGAGGGGGTGAGGTCCTGGAGGCTGCCGGAGAGGCGATGCGCCGTGCGCCGGAGCGCTCGGCCGCCGCGGTCCGGCACCTCGCGGAGGTCTCGGCCTCCCGAGCGCTGGAGAGCCGACGGCTCCGCGACTCGATCGACGGAGAGGCGGACGCCCGATTGACGATGCTCCGGGATTCCCTGTCCATCGATTCGCAGCGGCATGCCGTCACGGCGATCCGGGCGGCCGCGCTCCTCCGGGGTGGAGGTGCGATCTCGACCGCGCTCGAGAGCCTGACGGCCGATGATCCTGCGCAACGGGCGAACGCCCTCGAGGTGATCGAGACGATGGGAGACCACGAGCTGACGCGACCGCTGCTGGCGCTCTGGGAATCGGAGCGCGGCGCCGGCGGCCGCCCCGACTGGCGTGAGCGACTGCTGCGAGATCCGGACGAGTGGATCCGCACGTGCGCGGCATGGGCGACGGAACCCCTCGATGCGCCCGGCGCCGACGTCTCCGGGGGAACCGAGGACGAAGCCGACGATGAAGCCGAAGAAGAAGCCGAAGATCAAGAAGGAGGAGTTCCCGTGACCGAGACCCTCGCCACCCTGCCGCTGATGGAGCGCGTCCTGTTCCTCCGGCGCGTGCCTTTGTTCACCGACCTCCCGCCGCAGGATCTGGTGCCGATCGCCTCGATCGCGTCCGAGCAGAGCTTCGCGGACGCGGACACGATCGCCGAGCAGGGAGAGCCCGGCGACGAGATGCACATCATCGTCTCCGGCTACGTCCTGGTGATCCTCCGGGAGCCGGGCGGCCATCAGCAGGTGTTGGCCGTCCGCGCCGCCGGCGACGTGATCGGTGAGATGGCCGTGATCACCGGCGGCATGCGCATGGCATCCCTCGCCGCGAAGGGGACGGTGCGCCTGCTATCGATCGGACGCCGACCGTTCGAGGCGATGCTGCGGGAGCGGCCGGAGACCGCGCTGGCGCTGATGCGGGTCCTGTGTCAACGGCTCGCCGATCGCGACGCCGCGGCCACCCCCGTGACCTGACGTCCGTCGCTGGGACACTCGGACCGTCGCGCAACCACCAAGAGAGGAGCGGCGTGAAGGCGATCCGTGTCCGAGAACAGGGCCCCCCAGAGGTCCTCGTCGAGGAGGAGATGGACGATCCCCGTCCGGGCTCCGGCGAGGTCCTCGTGGGACTCCATGCCGCCGGGGTGAACATGATCGACGTGCAGCAACGCTCGGGCGGGTACTCGGTCCGCGTGCCGTTCACCCCCGGGACGGAGGGGGCGGGCGAGGTGATCGAGATCGGTCCCGACGTCGAGCCGTGGAGGGTGGGGGACCGGGTCGCCTACGCCGGCGTCCCCGGCGCGTACGCGGAGCTGGCGCTGGTCCCGGACGAGCGGCTCGTGCCGGTGCCCTCGGAGATCTCCACGCACATCGCGGCAGCCGTGCTCCTCCAGGGGATGACGGCGCACTACCTCCTCCATTCACTCGTGCCGCTGAGCGACGGTGAGGTCGTCGTCGTCCAAGCGGCGGCGGGTGGGGTCGGGCTGCTGCTCACCCAGATGGCGACGGCAGCGGGCATCCACGTGATCGGCACCACGTCGACGGACGAGAAGGCCGCACTCGTGCGGGACGCGGGCGCCGCCGAGGTCGTGGTACGCGGTCGCGACGACCTGGCGGTCGTGGTGGCGGAACGGACGAAAGGCGCCGGGGCCCAGGTCGTGTTCGACTCCGTGGGGCGGGACACGTTCGACGCGAGCCTCCGCGTGCTGGCCAGGCGTGGCTGCCTCGCCCTCTTCGGTCAGTCGAGTGGCGCGGTCCCACCGGTCGACGTCTCCCGGCTCCAGAAGGCAGGGTCGGTCTTCCTCACGCGGCCGGGACTCGCCGACTACGTGGCCACGCGGGAGGAGCTCCTTCATCGCGCCGACGCCGTCTTCTCGTCGGTGACGAGTGGCAGACTCGACGTCCGGATCCATGCCCGCTACCCACTCGCGCGGGCGGACGAGGCACACGGAGCGGTCCAGAGCCGGACGACGGCGGGCAAGCTCATCCTCGTGACCGACCGCGGAGCAGGCGGATGACCTCCTGTACGCTGCACCGCTTCCGACGAGAGGGGAACACGTGAGGGCCGCTCTGCTGACCGGGCCGCGAGCGCTCGAGTTGCTCGAGCGGGACGCACCTCCTCCCGAGCCGCACGAGGTCCTGGTGCGGGTCGAGTCGATCGGCATCTGCGGTACCGACCTCAGCATCTACGCAGGGAAGATCCCCGTGGCGTACCCGCGCGTGATGGGACACGAGATCGTCGGGACGCTCGCGTCCGGGGCCCGATCGGGCGAACGGGTCGTCGTCGACCCGGGGATCGCGTGTGGCCGATGCGCCCAGTGCCGGGAGAACCGGAGCAACATCTGCACGCGAGGCTGGCTGATCGGTCGCGATCGTGACGGCGGGCTGTGCGAGCTCGTGACCGTCCCGTCGGCGAACGTCCACCCACTCCCGGACGGGCTCGATCCCACGACCGCCCCTCTCCTGCAGGTACTCGCGACGTGCGCCCATGCGCAGCGCCGCATCGGGATCACCCCCGGGGAAAGCGTCGTGGTGCTGGGGTTGGGGGTCACGGGACTCCTGCACCTCCAGCTGGCGAAGCTCCGGGGGGCCGGACCCGTGATCGGGGTCACGAGGTCGGCGCCGAAGCTCGCGATCGCCCGCGGGTTGGGGGCGGACGGCACCGCGGCGGCGGACGGAACCGAGGCCGAGGTTGTGGCGGAGGCCCTCCCGGGCGGCGCGGACCTCGTGATCGAATGCGTCGGCACCGTCGCGGCGCTGGCACGGGCGATGGAGATGGTGCGCACGGGCGGACGGATCCTCGCGTACGGCACGATGACCGAGACGACCGGATCCCTCCCCTTCTACGAGCTGTACCACAAGGAGATCGCGATCATCGGCGCGCGATCGGCGCGCGTCGAGGACTTCCCGTTCGCGATCGACGCGGTCGCCTCGGGCCGTATCGCGCTGGACCCGCTGGTCTCCGCGCATCACCCGCTCGACGACGTCGCCGGGGCGATCGAGGCCGCGGGCGCGCCGGGAGCCTTGAAGGTGTTCGTCGATGCCTGAGCGGCGCCGATGAGCGGGGATGCGAGCGGGACCGAGGACCGGACGGGCTCTCCCGCGGCGGTCGAGCTGCGTCACGCGTCGGTGCGGATGGACGGTCGGACGGTGCTCGGCCCGGTCGACCTGCGGGTGGGACGGGGAGAACGGTGGGTGCTCCTCGGACCGAACGGAGGCGGGAAGACCACCCTCCTCGCGCTCGCGGGCGCGCGACGCCAGCCCTCGTCGGGTCGCGTCGAGGTGCTCGGCGCCGCCATGGGGCGCGCGGACGTGCGCACGATCCACCCGAGGATCAGCCACACGAGCCACGTCCTGGCTGAGCGGATGCCGCCTGGGTTGGCGGTCCGGACGGTCGTCCTGACCGGGAAGCGAGCGGCCCTGTCGCCCTGGTTCCAGGAGTTCGACGAGGAGGACGAGCGCCGCGCGGTGACGCTCCTCAATCGCGTGGGCTGCGCCCACCTCGCCGGGCGGCGCCTCGACACCTGCAGCCAAGGGGAACGGCAGCGGATCCTCCTCGCCCGCGCCCTGTATCCGGACCCGGAGCTGTTGATCCTCGATGAGCCCGCCTCGGGGCTGGATCTCCCGGCGCGGGAGACGCTGCTCGAGGCCCTCGAGACCGTGCTGGCCGAGCCGTCGGCCCCGACGACGATCCTCGCGACCCACCACCTGGAGGAGATCCCACCGTCCTCGACCCATGCCGCGCTGCTGCGCGACGGGCTACTCGTGACGAGCGGCGCGATCGAGGAGGTGCTGACGCCGGGTTCGCTCGAGGCGTGCTTCGGCATCGCCATGGACGTCGGACGGCGCGGTGCGCGCTGGTGGGCGGTGGCCCGTTCCGGGCGTTCGTTGCCGCCCGGGTCCTAGCCTCGGCCCGCGACGGCGTCGGCGTTCACCGCGTACGGAGGGATCCGGCCTGCCAGCGCCTCGATCACCTGCTCCACGGCCTTGCGTTGGAGCTCGCGGAGCGATTCCTCGCTGTAGAAGGCCGCGTGCGGCGTGACGATCACGTCGTCCCGGTGAAGGAGCGTGTCGTCGGGCGACGGGGGCTCCACCTCCAGAACGTCCAGGCCCACCCCGCCGAGCCGGTCCTCCTCGAGCGCGGCGCGGAGCGCATCGAGGTCGACCAGGGGGCCCCGGGACGTGTTCACGAGGATCGCGCCCGGCCGCAGCAGCGAGAGCTCCGCCGCGCCGATCAGATGGTGGCTGTCCGCGGTGAGCGGCGCGTGCACGGATACGACGTCCGCGGCGGCGAGGAGCTCCTCGAGGGTCATCGGCTCCGCTCCCGCCTCGCGGACCGCCTCGTCCGGGACGAACGGATCGGTGGTCACGATCCGATAGCCGAGCGGCGCCATCTTGGCGGCGAGCGCCCGCGCGATGCGACCGAACCCGACGAGGCCCAGCGTCCGCCCGCGGAGGCGGTGGAGCGGTCGGGCGTCGGTGGGCGTCCAGGACCCCGATCGCACCTTCCGGTCCAGCAACGTGACGCCGCGCGCGAGCGAGAGGATCAGCGCGAGGGCGTGATCGGACACCTCGTCGATGCAGTAGTCGGGCACGTTCGTGACGAGGATCCCTCGCGAGGTCGCCTCGTCGACGTCGACGGTGTCGAGCCCGATGCCGTAGCGAGCGATCACGCGGCATCGGTCGAGCCCGCGGATCACCTCCGCCGGCATCTGCGCGTAGCAGTTCAACACGGCCTCCGCGCCCGCGACGGCCTCGAGCACCTCCTCGATCGATGCGGCGTTGGATCCGAAGCGGAGCTCGTGCCCCGCCTCGCGCAGCAGGTCCCGCTCCTGGTCCAGGTCCGGGAAGACGTGATCGGTCACCGCGACGAGCCCCATCACGCACCTCCTGCAGGGACCGCCGCAACGGGATCGGACCAATTGGACCTCGAGGTACGAGAGGGGGACGCCACGATCGGGGCAGCAGGCTTCGGGAGGATCGAGACGCGCCCGGTGTCGCCGTCGACGGCGACCAGCGAGCCGCTCTCTCCCAGCGCTTGCGCGTCCATCCCGATCTCTGGCCCGATCCCTGGCCCGATCACGGCGGGGACGCCGAGCGACCGAGCCACCTCGAAGAGGTGCGCGCCCGCGGTTCCGCCGGCCGTCACGAGCGCGGCGCTGTGCCAGAGCAGCGGCGCCAGGTGGGGCAGCGGGAGCGGCGCGACGAGGACCTCCCGCGGACCGGGACGGTCGAGCGATCTGAGCCGGCGGAGCGGACGGAGCGGACCGGCGCCGATCCCGGGCGAGACCGGCACCGCCTGGGCCCCACGCCCCCGTGCGCGAACCACCTCGGCGACGAACGGCTCCCAGCGCCCGGGGCCGCCGCGGAGCGCGGGCGGCGTTCCCGCGATCGCGCGATCGACCTCCTCGCCGGTGAGCCGCCAGACGAGCTTCGGCGACGGGAGGAGTCCCGCGCCGGCGAGGAGCTCCCCCACCGCGCGGACGAGCGCGACGATCCGCCGAGCGACATCCGGGTCCGGTGCTCCGAGGCGGGCGATCGCTCGGACACCATCCGTCACGCCTCCTCGGAGGAGGAGGCGCATCACGTCCGCTGCTCGCTCCCTGGCCAGCGGTGGCGGCGCGCCCCAAACCTCGGCGGCCGCCTCGTCAGCGAGCGCTCGCGCCTCCACGAGCGCCGACGCGGGATCGTGCACCCCGACCGTGTCCGCACCGACCCCTTCGATGGCCGACGCATCGCCGGCCCCGAGGGCCCATGGAAGCACGAGCGCATCCCCCAGCGGTCCCGGGAACGCCGTCACGAGTCGGGCCAATCGCTCGGCGCCTGCGGGGACCGGGGCATGGCGCGTGCGGATGTGCGGCGCAGGATCCGCGGACGGTGCCTCGGCCGGTCTCGCCGGGCCGATCTGGAGCAGGTAGATCTCGTCGCCCACGGCGCCCCATTCGATCGGGGTGGCGGTGACGGAGCCCGACGCACGCCGCGCGAGGCCGGCCGCCGCCGACACCGTCGCCGCCGGGACAGAGCTCTCGGTCTCCGCGACGATCCTCCCGTCCGCCCCCACCCTCACGTCGCGGCCGTCCCGGCGGCCGGCGACCACGCCCGACGGCCCGCCCGGCGCCACGGAGACGTCGACCGCGCCGTCGTCACGAACCCGGGCCGTCCCCCCGGCGTCCAGCCGGATGAACGGCTGCACCAGCACGGCGATCCGCAACGTGTCCACGTCCACGCCGGCCTCGGCGCACCGGCCCAGGGCGTCGCCGGAGAACGCGGACGCCCAGCATCCCCGGACGGCGGTAGGCAGATCTCCCGGCTCGATCCCGACGTAGCTCGCGAACCCCCCCGACCAGCGGCCGTCGTCGTCGAGGGCCGTCGACGATCGCACTACGAATAACCCCCGTTCGCCGTCCATCGCTCCACCCGACGGCAGTGCCGAGGGGACGGCGAACTCCATCGCCGCGAGGTAGGCGGTCGGACGCCCCGCGTTCTCGAGCGCTCGCGCACCCGCGGTGATCGCGGCCGTGGATGCCTCGAGGGGGAGGATCCATCCCGGGAGGACGGGCAGCCCGGCGTTCGCGGCCGCGGCCAGCCCGGCCGCCTTCACACCGACGATCGCGGGGTCGCGCGCCGCGGGAGCGTCGAGAGGCACCGCCGACATCGCGATCAACCCGCGAGCGTGATCTCGTCGATCGGGAAGGACGTGATCAGCTCGTGACCCGTGTCGGTCACGATCAGCATCTCCTCGAGGCGCACGCCGAACTCGTGCACCTTGCCGTGCTGGGTCTCGAGCGCGAACACCATGCCGGGCGTGATCTCGATCGGATGGTCGAGCGACCATATCCGCGAGATCACCGGCTGGTCGTACTGCGCCAAGCCGAGGCCGTGGCCCCACAGGTTCGCCGCCGCCTCGTCCTCGTCCGCGTAGCCCCACGTGTCCATCGCGGACGGCCACTTCGAGGCGATGTCGCGGGTGGAGACACCCGGCTTCACGGCGTCGATCGAGTCCCGGAGCCACGTCAGGGCCGTGTCGTAGTAGGACCGCATCTCGTCGGTGGGCGTCCCGCCCACGCAGTACGTGCGGTACACGCACGACTTGAAGCCGTTCCACGTGAGCGCCGCCACGTCGATGATCACGAGCTCCCCCGGCCGGATGATCCGATCGGAGAAGTTGCGCCAGTTCGGCCAGGCGTTCGGCCCTGACGACACGATCACGTCCTCCACGTCCTCGACGCCGGGGAACGAATAGAGGAACTCGAACCCGTGGGCGGCGACCTGGTTCTCCGTGAGCCCCGGACGCAGCCATTGCGACATCTCGTAGTGGAGCGCGTCACAGATCGACCCGACGATCCGTGAGCAGTTCTGCTCGTCGGGGCTCTTCACCGCACGCGCCTCCATCATCGGCGTCATCCCGTCGGTCCAGCTGATCCCGGCCTGCTCGAACGTCTTCATCATCGTGATGTCGATGAAGTCCACCCCGAGCGGCTGGTCCTTCACGCCGGCGTCCTCGAGGTCGTCCGCGAGGGCCTTCGTGAACTTCTCGACCTGCATCATGGACGCCGGCCCGGCCGCACCCTTGATCCAGGCGAAGGAGTGCCGCACGTTCTCCTGGGGGATCCACGGCGAGTGCGCCTTGATGTGGATCCCGAGGTCGCCCTGCTCGTAGAGGATCGGCGCCTTCCCGGCAGGGAGCACCGCGTACCGCAGCCCCGGCTTCAGCTTGTTCCAGCCGGGCGTGAGGGTCGACGTCACGTAGCGGATGTTCTCGTCGTACATCAGCAGCATCGCGCCGAGCCCGTGACGCTCCATCGCGGCTTGGGCCCGGTCGAACCGATACGCCCGCACGGCGTCCCAGTCGATGCCCCGCTTCCATTCGATGTTCGCGTAGCCGAACGCTTCCTTCATCGCGACCTTCCTCCTGTCCCTCTCCGCTCAGGTCGCCTCACGACGTGACCTGATCGACGATCGCCGAGAACGCCTCGTCGTCGAGGAGACCCTTCGTCTGGAGCGACCGGGCCTTCACCTCGTCGAGGATCTGCTGCATCTGCTCCGGAGTGGCCGAGCGACCGAGCCGGTCGAGCCCGGCCGCGACCGAATCGATCCCCGACCCCTTCCCGAGGACCAGCATCGGCTGGGGTTGGCCGACGAGCTCCGGGCGATACGGGAACGATTCGGTGAGCTCGTCGCCGACGTTGCGGACCCACGTCGTGATGATCCCGGACTCGACGTTGTACAGGCGTTCCCCCACCACCGGCCGGTTCGAGGGCTGGTCGACGCCGGCCAGGTCCATCACGAGCTTCGAGAGTTCGAAGAAGCGCTCGGTCCGGATCCCGGCGTCGATGTCGTACATCGTGAGGAGCGCCAGCACCGTCTCCTCCATCGGCGTGTTCCCCGCGCGCTCGCCGATGCCGGTCACGGTGGTCTGGATCACCTCGACACCTTCCGCGACGGCGAGGAGCGTGTTCGCCACGCCGAGACCGAAGTCCATGTGGAAGTGCGTCTCGAGGGGCACGCCCATGCGCTCTCGCGTCTGGCGGACGAACATCCGCACGCCGTGGGGCGAGAGGACGCCGAACGTGTCCACCAGCCCGACCGCATCCACGTGCCCGTCGGTGGCCACCTTCTGGAGGAGGTCCAGGTACTCGACGAGGCCGGCCCGCGTGGCGTCGATCGGGAAGAACGAGACCGTGAGCCCCAGCTCGTGCGCCAGACTCGTCGCCTCGACCGACGCGTCGATCGCACGCTGGACGGGCCACCGGTACGCCTTCTCCACCAGGTGATGGCTCGAGGGGATCTCCATCACCACGCCGTCGACCCCGCAGTCCGCGGCGCGCTTCACGTCGTCGACGATGCACCGAGAGAACGCGTAGATCTTCGATGGGAGCCCCATCTTGACCATCTCGCGGACGGCGGCGTCATCAGCCGGCGAGACGGCCGGCAGGCCGGCCTCGATCCGTGGGACCCCCGCGTCGGCCAGCGCCTCGGCGATCCGCAGCTTGTCGTCCTTCGTGAACACGACGCCCGCCTGCTGCTCGCCGTCTCGGAGGGTCACGTCGTGCACCTGGACCGAGGCCGGGAGATCGAGCGTCTCGCGGATCTCCGGAAGGAAGTTCCAGGGGCTCGTGAACCATCGATCGGTGTGCCAGGGTCCCTCGCTCATGCGCGTGCCTCCCACGTACTGCCGGTGACGGGCTCGGTTGTTGTGCACTATATGTGATTCACATCATCCGCCGATCGGACGTGGTGCTGCGTCCATTCAGCGCGGGCCTACGATATTCGATATCGTGCGTTCTGCAATCGTTCGCTTCCGTGAGGCAGAAAGGGGTCCGGATGCTCCGGCACGTGGCCATGTTCAAGTGGAAGGACGGCGTTCCCGACGAGCGCAAGGTGGCTGCCAGGGATGCTCTGGCAGCGCTCAAGCAGCAGGTGCCGAGCGTCGTCGAGTACACGGTGGGGTTCGACATCGGGCGCAACCCCAACAACTGGGACATGGTGCTGGTGGCCGACTTCGAGGACGTCGCCGGACTGGAAAGCTACTTCGCGAACCCGGTGATGAACGCCGCGTCCGATCTCGTCGCCTCGGTGACCCAGAAGGAGATCACCGCGCGCGTCCAGTTCACGTTCTGAGCCCATGGCCGTCATCGACATCCACAACCACGTCACGCCCCGACGGTTCGTGCGCGCGATCGAGGAGTGGGGCGAGTGGCACACCCTGGACGCGGACGTGGGCGAGCTCCACATCCCGAAGTTCTCGATCCCCGCGGAGGAGCGGATCGAGGAGATGGACCGCATGGGTGTCGACGTGCACGTCCTCACCGTGAACACGGGGTTCTTCAAGTACGACCGCCCCTCGGACATCGCCCGCACGATCGCCGACGAGTGCAACGAGGAGCTCTCCGAGATGATGCGAGCCCATCCGGATCGCTTCATGGGCCTCGCCTCGATCCCGCTGCAGGACGTCCCGGCCGCGATCGCCGTCATGGAGCACGCGATGGGTGAGATGGGATTCAAAGGGATCACGATCGGCGACCACGTGGACGGCGTGACGCTGGACGATCCGCGATTCTCGCCGTTCTGGGCAGCGGTCGAGCAACTCGGCGCGGTGGTGTTCTTCCACCAATGCGCCGCGACCGTCGTCGAGGGACGGACGGTCCGCTACGGCCTGCCCAACGTGATCGGCAACCTCGTGGAGCGCGCGATCACGTTCGGCACGCTCGTGTACGGCGGCGTCATGGACCGCTTTCCCGACCTGAAGCTCTGCCTCGGCCACGCCGGCGGTTACACGGCGTTCGGCGTCGCCCGGATGGACAAGGGGTGGCAGGCCGGCGCGATGGAGAACATGCCCGAGTTCGAGGACGCGCGGACCTTCCTCGAGCGGACGCCGAGCGAGTACGTGAGCCGCTTCTGGTACGACTCCTGCACGTACACGGAGACGACGCTGCGCTACCTCCTCGACGTGGTGGGTAGCGATCGCGTGGTGCTCGGAACCGACTACCCCGCACCGATGATGGAACCCGACCCGGTTCCGTGGATCAACGCGATGACGAGCCTCACCCAGGAGGAGAAGGACGGCGTGCTCCAGCACAACCCGGCTCGGCTCCTCGGCATGTAGCGCTCCTGGGCTGGAGGGCTAGCCCGGAGGGTCAGCCCGCCTCCTCCATCTTCCGGGTGGCCTCCGCGAGCTCGGCGATCCTCGGATCGGACTCCTTGCGCTTGCGCTCCATGTCCTCGAAGACCTCGAGGATCTGCGCCTGCATCGTCGCGACCGCGGGGTCGGTCTGCAGCCGTGGGTACGGCAGATCGATCTGCAGGTCCGCGAAGTTCCGACCGCCGTAGGCGACGATGATGATCCGGCTGGACAGCTGCACCGCCTCCATGACGTCGTGGGTCACGAACAGCACGGTCTTCTTCGTCTGCCTCCAGATCGCCTGGAGCTCTTCCCGCAACGACCGGGCCGTGATCGCGTCGAGGTGACTGAACGGCTCGTCCATCAGCAGCAGGTCGGGCTCCACCGAGAACGCTCGGGCGATGCCGACGCGCTGCTGCATGCCGCCCGACAGGTGGGCCGGGTACATGTGCTCGAAGCCGTGCAAGCCCACCATGTCGATGTACCGCTCGATGTGCGCCCGCGTCTCGTCGGTCTTCTGCCGGTGCACGTACAGGAGGTTGCTCATCACGGTCCGCCACGGCAGCAACCTCGGATCCTGGAAGACGTACCCGAGCCGCGCCGGTCCGCCGCCCTCGGCCGTGACCGTGACGTCTCCCGTCGTCGGCTCCTCGATGCCGGACACGATGTTCAGGAACGTGCTCTTGCCGCACCCCGACGGACCCACCATCGAGACGAACGTCTGACCGCTCATCTCGAAGTCGAGGCCGTCCAGCGCTCGTACGGTCGGTTGGTTCTTCGTCGGAGGAGGGAACTCCTTCACGACCTTCGTCGCCCTCAGGACCGCCACCCTCCTGCCCCCTACGCCTTCGCCCCGAACGATGCGATCGCCCCACGCCAGCGATGCGCGGCGCGATCGACCCGCTCGATGACCACCCGATCCACGAGGATCACCACGACGAGCACCACGACGCCCCACGCCATCAGCCCGTTGTAGTCAGCGTTCTGGTACCAGTCCCGGGCCCGGAACCCGGCACCCACGTCGCTGCCGAACCACTCCACCAGGACGACGCATCCCCACGCGGCGATGATGGAGAGCCGGATCCCCGCGATCAGCGCCCCGGCCATCGAAGGCAGGATCAGGTCACGGGCCCGCGCGGTCCCCGACACGTCGTAGGCGTCCGACATGTCGCGCAGGTCGCGGGGGATCGCCAGGGCCCCCTGCAGCACGTGGACGATCAATCCCGGAGTGGCGGAGACCACCGCGCAGTAGACGGGCGCGCGGATCCCGTATCCGAACCACATCACGGCGAGGAGCGCCCACATGTAGGCGGGAAGCGCGATCCCGACCGTCACCACGTCCGTGAAGTAGGCCTGGACCCGCCACCACCTGCCCATCGCGTATCCGACCGGCACCCCGATCGCCACGATGATCACGAGCGCCAGGAGCGTCCGCGTGAGGCTGATCTGCAGGTTCTGCACGAGCTCGTTGTTCCAGACGCTCCACTCGCCCCTCTCGAACGGAGCCTGGAACTCCCGGACGAGGATGTCCACGGCCTGCGCCGGCGTGGGGAAGCGGGGGCTCAGGATGCCGGCGAGCTGCCACAGCACCAAGAGCGAGAGGCGTGACGTCCACCGGGCCACGCGGTCGCGCCGCAGGAACGCCAGGAGTCCCTCCCCCGCTCGGGGATGCGTACCGGCGATCGTCTCAGCCACGGTTTCCCTCGATCCGTTCAGTACCTGAGCACGTCCTCGCCGCGCTTCAGCCGGAACCGGAAGACGTACCGTTCCAGCCGCATCAGCAGCACGCGCTCGATCAACACGACGAAGATCACGAAGAACATCATCCAGGCGAGCATGTCGGTCACGGAGAACCCCTGGAAGGCCTTGCGGATCTGGACACCGACGCCCGTGGTGCCTCCGAACGTCTCGGCGAGCGCGGCGAGCTTCCATGAGGCGGCGAACGACGCCCTGGCCGAGGCGAAGAGGAACGGGGCGAACGAGGGAACCACGATCTCGCGGAGCGCCGACGACGTGGGCATGCCGTAGGCGCGGCTCATCGCCAGCAGGTTCCGGTCCACGCCCTCGACGCCCGCCGCCACGTTCAGCGAGATGACCGGCAAGACCAGGAGCGCCACGACGAAGGCCGGGCCCGTGTCCCCGAGCCCGAACAGCAACAGACCGAGGATCGCGTAGACGATCAAAGGAACGTTCGCGGCCAGGTACACGAAGTCGAAGAAGAAGTTCTTCGCGTACCGGTAGCGACCCATCAGGATGCCGATCGGGACGCCCACGACCAAGGCGCCGGCGAAGCCGAGCAACGTCTTCCGGAAGGTCTCCCAGAAGTTGCTGAACACGAATCCGGCCTCGATACCCTCGAGCTCGTTCCCGAACGTGTAGTCCCCCATCCGCTCCAGCACCTGGAGCGGGGCAGGCAGCAGGTCGAACTCCGTGGGGCTGTACCCAGACCGCCACTGCCAGATCGCCAGCAACGACGCCGCCCCCGCGAGCGAGTACGCGGTGGCCTTCCACCGCGTGCTCGCGGGTCGCTTCGCCGAGGCGAGCGGGATGGCGGTGGTGCTCTCCGACTGCTCGACGTCGGTGACAGAAGGTGTCGCCATCACGCTCCTGGTGTCGTTCCGTGGCGTCGGGCCCGGCTCACGCGGGCAAGCTGCACGTCTCCTCGCCGGAATCCGGGTCGATGCACACATGGATGGGCGCCGGCTGTCCCTCCGGAACGAGTCCCGCATCGGCCAGCAGGTCCGTGACCTGGAGCTCCCCCTCGATCCACGTCTCGTCCAGGTACACGGTCTCGGTGAACTCGTTGAACTGCGTCTCGTACCACTCCTTCAGGAACGCGAGCTCCTCGGGGTTCTTGTAGCCGAAGTCCTCCGGGTAGGCATCGAGGATCGCGTCACGGTTCGTCTCCCACTCCTGCAGGCCGCGGTCCCAGACCTCGAGGAAGAACGCCACCTCTTCGGGGTGCTCGTCGTACCAGCTCTTGAGCACGACGAAGTTGTTGCTGTTCATGCCCTCGTGCCCCGGAACGTACTCCTCGCCGTAGAGCTGGGAGGCGGACTTCCCGTCGTACAGCCCGACGACGCTCCCATCCATCAGGGCTCCCGCCGCGTTGTAGATCGACGTGACGCCCGCGCAGAGGTCCCCGGTCTGCACCAGGTCGACCGCCGTGTTGAAGTCCGTGATCGCCATCTGGATGTCGTCGGGGCCCTCCCCGATCGTCCTGCCGTGCAGGTCCTGGGCGAGCGCCTGCCACACGATCGTCGAGCCGCTGAACGACTCGACGCCGAGCTTGCATCCCGGCTCCAGGTCGTCGAACGTCTCGTATCCCGAGTCGGCCTTGACGATGATGATGTCCTTCGCCTTGTTGTACTTGCCGATCGTCACGGTCTCGACGCCGGCTTCCGCCTCGAGCACGGGGGTCTCGTAGCTGCCCGTCGACACCACGTCCGCGTGTCCGCCGGCGAAGAACGCGAACTCGTCCTCCGACTCGTTGCGCTGGATCGTGATCCCCGACTCCTGCTCCATCTCTTCGAGGATCCCCTCGTCCTCGAGCCAGTTCCAGACCGGGTCGGGGGAGAAGACGAAGCGAAGCGTGCCGCCCCCGCCGCCGCCGCCCGAGCCTCCATCGTCCCCGCCGCAGGCGCCAAGTGTGACGAGCGCCAGCACCGCACCGACCACCGCAAGACGACGAACCATCCCCAACCCCCCTCTATCTCCGTCGGACCCGACCGAGTTTCGCGCACTCTATATCTTGTATGACGAGCGTGTCCAGACAGTCTCGAACCCCCGGACGGCGTCACCCGAGACGGTCCGGCCGCTCGGAGACCTCCTCCCCGTAGATCTCCGGATTGACCACGCCCGGCGGCCGCCTGCCCTCGATCATCGCCCGGAGGTTGTCGACGACGGCCAGGCTCATCCTTTCGCGCGCCTCGACCGTGGCGCTGCCGATGTGGGGCGTGAGGATCACGTTGGGGAACGCGAACAGCTCGGGGCTCGGTGCCGGCTCCCCCACCGGCGGCTCCTGCCAGTACACGTCGAGCCCGGCGCCCGCGATCTTCCCGTTACGGAGCGCCTCGATCAGGGCGGGCTCGTCCACGATGCGCCCGCGGGCGGTGTTCACGAAGAAGGCCGTGGGCTTCATCAGGTCGAACTCCCTGGCGCCGATCAACTTGTGCGTCGACTGGTTGTACGTCGCCATCAGCACCACGAAGTCGGCACGACGCAGGAGGTCGTCCCGTTCCGGCTCCCAGATCACGCCGAGATCGCGTTCGCGCTCGGCCGGCAGGCGCGTCCGCTTCGAGTAGATCACGTCCATCTCGAACGCCCGCAGGCGGGTGACGATCTCCGCGCCGATCTCGCCGAGCCCGATCATCCCGACGAGCTTCCCGGACAGCTCGTGCGTGAGGAACGTCGTGGATTGCTCCTGGTGGAACCGGCCGTCGCGCACGAAGCGGTCGGCTTCCACGAGGCGCCATGCCAGCCCGATCAGGAGCGCGCACGTCAGGTCGCAGGTCGTCTTTGTGATCACGTGCGGAACCACGGTCACCGGCAGGCCGCGCCGGGTGGCCGCCTCGACGTCCACGACGTTGGGGAACAACGCCATCGTGGCGATCCCCTTCAGTCGAGGCGCCGCCTCCATGACTTCCTCGTCGATCGGGGTGTCACCGAGCATCCAGAGGTAGTCGGCGTCCCGGACGCCGTGGAGCAGGGCCTCCCTTCCGATCATCCGCTCCGAGTCGTGGACATCGACATCGGCGAGCTCCTCGAGCGCGTAGCGACCGACATCCATGATCGGCTGCACGACGAAGACTTTGGGTAGGGTGGTCGGCGCGCTCACACGCCCGGACCCTGCGCCGCGCCCAGCTTCGGCGCCGTCCCGGCGAACAGGCTCGCGGCCGTCCCGCGGAGCAGCGCGTGCCGCTCGTCGTCGGAGAGCTCGGCCATCGTCTCGAGACGGCCGACGGGGTCGTCGAAGGTCATCGGGGCGGGCCAGTCGGTCCCGAACACGACCCGGTCCGCCCCCACGACGTCGATCAGGAACCGAAGGTTGCGCGGCGTGTACACGACCGTGTCGTAGTAGAAGCGCCGCACGTAGGCGCTTGGTCGATCCTGCGACTTCCCGCGCTGTCCCGGCCACACGTCCCAGCCCTTGTCGAGCCGGTCCAGCGCGTAGGGGACGTAGCCCCCGCCGTGGCACAGGCAGATCGTGAGCCCCGGGTAGCGATCGAGCACGCCGCCGTAGACGAACGCGGCGAAGGTGATCGTCCGGTCGACGAGATTGCCGATCGAGTTCAGCAGGAAGTACTTCCGCGTCCGGTACGTGACGGTGGTGTGCTGGAACTGGTGGATCAGCAGGAAGACCCCCAGGTCCTGCGCCGCCTCCCACAGGGGCTCGAACTGGTCGTGGTCGTACGTGAGCCCGTTCACGTGGTCGTCGATCATGAAGCCGGTCAGCCCAAGCTCGCGCATTCCGCGCCCCATCTCGGCGACCGCGCGCGCCGGATCCTGCATCGGCAACGTGCCGAGCCCCCTGAACCGATGGGGATGGTCGCGGACCATCCCGGCGATCTCCTCGTTCGCCTCGCGCGCGATCGTCTGCGTGACCTCGGGGGCCTGGTGGTACTGGTAGAAGACATCGGTCGGCGAGACGACCTGCACGTCGATCCGGAGCTCATCCATCGTCTCGATCCGCTTCGGGACGTCCCATCGGTTCTTCACGTTGTCGAGCTCGCCGTCGGCGGTGGTCATCCCGTGCCAGTCGCCGCCACCCTCGAGCACGGCGCGCTGGAAGCGCTGGAGCGTGCAATGGCAGTGGACGTCGATGATCGGCGTCGCGTTCGGGTCGGTCACGTGGCGCTCCGTCAGTGGCCGTGCATCCGGTGGGTGAGCCGGGCCGTCCACTCGTACTTCGTGGTGTCGGCGAGCGCCCGCATCGCCTCCCGGTACCCGTCGCCCTCGACCAGGGCCTTCGCCGCGGCCTCGTCCGGGAGCCGGAGATCGAGGATCCAGTCGTAGTCGGTGCGGAGCGTTCCGACGTTCGTCCCGATCGTGACCTGTTCGACGCCGGTCTCGTCGCCGAGTCGCTTCACCTCCGCGAGCGCGCGCTCCTTCGCCGCGTCGTCCAGCTCGTCTTTCCACAGGAACATCGCCGTGTGCCGGACCTTCCCCGCCTCGATCAGCGGCGCACCCTCGTACCACCAGTCGATCCGGGCGGTCAGCTCTCCTTGACAGACGGCCGCGTTGTAGACGGCGATCTCGTGATGGACATCGTCCTTGTTGTAGGCATCCAGCCCGGACTCGTCCTCGAAGTCGAGGTGCAGCGCCACGTCGTAGTCGCATGGCGGGCCCTCGAGAGCACCTCGCCAGCGTGGCGTGCGATCCCAGGGCTTCGTCTCCTTCAGATGCAGCGAGCCGCCGAACAGGTCCTGCCCGAAGTCGATCGCCACCGGTCCGGCGGCCGTGAACCGCATGTAGGCGGACCCCTTCTGCATCCACCTCATCTCCTCCGGCCCGTTCCCCTCTTTGAGCATGAAGAACGCGGTGTGTCTCAGCACGATGGTCCTCCTCGTGGTCCGTGTGGCCGGTGGGTCGCTCGCCTCAGGCGTCGACCTTCGGTCGTTCCATCTCCTCGAACAGCTCCAGGATCTCGGCCTGCTGGATCGCGACCTCCTTGTCGGTCTGCCGGCGCGGGAAGGGCAGGTCGATCGTGAGGTCGCGGAAGATCACGCCCTGACTGCTCATCATCAGGACGCGGCTCGAGAGGAGCACCGCCTCGAGCACGTCGTGCGTCACGAACAGGATCGTCGAGCCCGTGTCGAGCCACAGCCGCTGGAGCTCCACGCGGAGGTCGCGGGCCGTGATCGCGTCGAGGTGGCTGAACGGCTCGTCCATCAGCAGGAGGTCGGGCTCAATCGACAGGGCCCGGGCGATCCCGACCCGTTGCTGCATGCCCCCCGAGAGCTGGCCCGGATACATCTCCGCGCTCGATCCCAGGTTGACCAGGTCGAGGAACCTCCGGCCTCGTTCCGCTCGCTCGGCGGGGGACCCTTCGTCGAGGACGTAGACCATGTTGTCGAGCACCGTCTTCCATGGCAGCAGGCGCGGATCCTGGAAGACATAGCCGATTCGGGCGTCCCCCTGGGTGCGTCCGAAGACCTCGAGCGTGCCCGCGCTCGGCTGTTCGATGCCGGAGACCATGTTCAGGAACGTGCTCTTGCCGCAGCCGGACGGACCGACGAGCGTGACGAACGTGTGCCCCTCGGCCTCGAAGGTCACGTTGCGAAGCGCGAACACCGGATCCTGCCCCTGGCGGGTGGGCGGGAAGACCTTCTTCACGTCGCGGGCTACCAATCGGGCCACGTCGGCTCACCTTTCCCTCGTCGACCACTCCGCGGGATGCGTCCGGTCATCGGGACCACTGCTGCCCACCCGTCCGCCAGCTTCGGAAATGTCGCACCACGCGATCCATCACCACGCGGTCGAACGTCAGGATGATGACCATCATCACGAGACCCCATCCCATCATCCCTTCGAAGCTGTGCGCGTCGTACCAGTAGTGAGCCCGGAAGCCGACGCCTCTGTCGTTGCCGAACCACTCGACCAACAGGACCGCGCCCCATCCGGCGAGCACCGCCGAGCGGAATCCGGCCGCGATGTACTCCATCATCGACGGGATCACGAGCCATCGGAACTGACGCCGCTCGGCCACGCGGTAGGCATCAGACATCGCGAGCAGCCTCCCGGGCGTCGCGGTGGCTCCCTGGAACGTGTTGACGACGAGCTGCGGCGTCGCAGAGACGACACAGACGGTGATCGGGCCGATGTTGCTGAATCCCCACCACATCACGACCAGCAGCGCCCAGATGAAGGCGGGCAAGGTGATCCCGACGAGGATCAGGTCCGTCATGAAGTACCGCACGCGCCACCATCTCGCCATCGCGATCCCGATCGCGACGCCGAGCACGAGCACGAGGCTCAGGCCGATCACCGCGCGGAGGAGACTGATCGCGACGTTCGGGAACACCGCGCCCCGCTGGAATTCCTCGACCAGGGACTCGATCGTCCCTGTGGGTGCGGGGATGTCCTCGAACGTCGTGCCCGCCCACTGCCACACGGCCAGGAAGGTCAGCCTCGCCGTGTAGCGCGCCGCCCGGTCGGACGTGAGCCATGACCACCACGGCTTCTCCGGGGGCGCCAGCAGCGACGCCGGGATGTCGGTAACCCGCCCGCGAACGGTGGCGGTGACGTCGCTCACGAGACCTGCTCCCTCGCGCCCGCGGGATCGCGCCACGCGAACACGCGTCGCTCCGCCGGCGCAATCAGGAGCCGCTCCACGAGGATCACGAAGACCACGAAGAAGAACATCCACGCGAGCAGCGTGACGACCGAGAAGGTCTGGAACGCCTTCTCGAGCTGGTAGCCGATCCCCAGATAGCCGCCGAAGGTCTCGGCGAGCGCCGCCAACTTCCACGAGTTCGCGAACGAGACGCGGCCGCTCGCGAACAGGAACGGGACGACGGACGGGACCACGATGTTGCGGACGGTCCGTTGGCTGGTCCGCCGGAAGGAGCGGCTCATCGCCAGGAGTCCTCGATCGATCGACTCCACGCCGGCCGCCACGTTGATCGCGATGCCGGTGAATGCCTCGAGCATCACGACGAACGCCGGACCCCAGGGACTGATCCCGAAGACGATGATCGCGATGACGGCGTAGACGAGGAGCGGGACGTTCGCGAACAGGTACACGAAGTCGTGGAAGAAGGCCCGCGCGTAGCGGTAGCGGCCCATCAGGAGGCCGATGGGGATGCCGAGTACGAGCGCCATCGCCCATCCCGCCATGGTCTTCAGGAAGCTGCTCCCGAAGTTGAGGAAGACGTCACCCGAGGTGACGAGCTCCCACATCCTCTGCCCGACCGCCAGCGGCGACGGAAGGACGAAGGGCTCGAAAACCGTGGAGTAGTACGTCCACACGGTGAAGAAGCTCAGCGCGCCGAGGGCCGAGTAGAAGACCTTGGATCGTGTACGGCGACCCCCGGACGCGAGGGCGTCGATCGCTTCCTGCTCCAGCTCCTCGAGAGTCTTCTCGGTCGTCGCCATGATCGGGGCCAGGTCGTAGTGCCGGCGTCACGCGCGAGCGCATGACGCCGGCACCTCGCGGCTGGCTAGAACCCCTCCGGGCAGGGCGAGTCGTCCGGCGGCTCCATCGCCTCGTGACGCGGGAACTCCGCGTCCTCGGGGATGATGCCCGCCTCTTTCACGAGGTCGAAGACGGGACGCTCGCCCTCGATCCACTCTTCGGTGAGGTACGGGCTCTCCACGAACCAATCGAACGTGTTCTCGAAGTAGTCCTTCATGAACTGGGCCTGAGACTCGTCTTCGACCGCGAAGTGCTGCGGGTACGTGTCGATGATCTCGTCCCGATGATCCGCCCACTGCACCATCGCGCAGTCCCATACCTCGAGGAAGAACGCGGCTGCGTCGGGGTTCGCGTCGAACCACTCCGCTCGCGACACGAACGCGTTGCTCAGCACGCCCTCGTGGCCCGGGACGATCTCCTCGCCGTACAGCTCCGCCGCGGCCTTCCCGTCGTACATCACGGTGAGGTCTCCCGACGCCATGTCCGCGATCACCTGCGTGGGGTCGAGGATACCGGCGCACGCCTCCCCCTCGCGGAGGATGTTCGGGATGATCTGATAGTCGGCGGTGACGATCCCTATGTCGTCGGAGCCTTCGCCGACCTCCCGGCCGTCCAGCTCGTTGATCAAGGACGCCCAGATGATCGTGTTCCCGCTCACGGACTCCGACGCGATCTTGCACCCCTCCGGGAAGTCCGCCGCCGTCTGGTATTCGGGGTTCGCCGTGACCAGGACGTCCTTGTTCATGTTGAACTGGCCGAACGTCACGGTCTCGATGCCCTGGTCCTCGAGTAACGGCGTCTCATAGGTCCCGGTCGAGATCACGTCCGCATGACCTCCGGCGAACGTCGCGAACTCGTCCCACGTGGCGAGCTGGATGATGCGGAATCCCGACTCCGTCTCCATCGCCTCGAGGATTCCCTGGTCCTTGACCCAGTCCCACGCCGGATCCGGCGCGAACGTGAAGCGGATGATGTTGCTTTCCTCGCCGCCGCCGCCTCCTCCGCCGCCACCTCCACCGTCGTCGCCGCAGGACGCGGCGATGAGCGTTGCGGCGGCGAGGAGCGCGAGACCCCGAAGCATCCTGCGACCAGCCATGTGGAGCCCCCTCCCCGTGCTGTCGGGCCCGATCAAGTGACGCACTCTATAGAATATGCGATGGCTTGTCCAGACAAAGGGGTTCGGTGGCAGATGGCTTCGTGAGAGGAGCGAGCGGCCGCCGACAGCACCTCCGCGGCCTCGCGCTCTGCGCGATCGGCGTCGTCGTGATCAGCCCGGACGCCCTGATCGTCCGATCCGTGGACGCGGACGCGTGGACGACGGTGGCGTGGCGGGGGATCTTCACCGCCATCGGCACCGTGGTGCTGTTGCTCGTGCTCCGTCCCGGCGTCGCTCCCCACACCCGGCGACTCACCGGGCCCCACCTGTTCGCCGGCGCGCTGTTCGCGGTGGCGAGCATCGCGTTCGTCTCGGCGCTCGATCGGACGGATGCGGCGAGCGTGCTGGTGATCATCGCCGCGGGCCCACTGATCGCGTCCGTCCTCGGGCGGGTCTTCCTTCACCAACGGGCGGCGGCGCGCACGTGGCTCACAGGCCTCGCCGTGGTCGCGGGACTCGCGCTGATCCTCGGGGGAAGCGTCGGCCAGGGCGACGTCGACGGCGACCTGCTCGCGCTCGCCGGTGCGACGTGCTTCGCGGGCTACCTGACCGTCTCGCGTGCCGCTCGACCGGCCGACATGACGCCGGCGATCGCGGTCGGCGGCGTCGGGGCAGCGCTCGTCGGGCTGCTCGCGGGCGCCGACGCCGGGATCGGCGGCCGTGACCTGCTCCTGCTCGCACTCCTCGGGATCGTGATCCTGCCGATCTCGCTTACGCTGATCACCCGCGCCACCCATCACGTCGCCGCGCCCGAGGTGAACCTCGTTGCCCTGCTCGAGACCCTCCTCGGTCCGCTCTGGGTCTGGTCCGCGGTGGGTGAGCGCCCGTCCGGCGAGGTGCTCGCGGGCGGCCTCCTCGTGGTCGGCGCCGTGACGATCCACTCCGCGCTCGCCCTGCGCGCCGAGCGGGACGAGGATGCGCCGGCCGGCGTGATCGTCTAGCGGAGATCGGCCAGCTCGACCGCGCTCCCGGACGCGACGCTCCTTCCGATCCCCTCCAGGACCGCGGCGACCTCGATCGCCTCGGGCATGCCGGTCTCCGGATCGGCCTCTCCTCCGATGCAGCGTGCGAACTCGACCATCTCGTCGTGCATCGTGTCGATCGTCTGGACCTCGTGCTCGGTGCGCGCGGGATCGCTCCGGACCTGTGTGTACAGTCGCGCGCCGTCCTCCTCGTTCCACGCCGCGGCGTCGCTGCCGAACACGGAGAGCGAGACGACCGGCGGCGCGAAGTACGTCGTGTTGATCGACGCGATCGGACCCGACTCGTACTCGAGCAGCACGGTCGTCGCGTCGTCGAGGTCGTTGAACCCGCGGAACCGCGTACTGAGCGCCGTCACCCTCTTCGCGGGGCCCATGAAGTAGTGGAAGGTGTCCACCGTGTGGACGCCGAGCGCCGTCATGCCGCCGAAGGGGCACTCGGCGGGATCCTTCCGCCACGCCGGGAGGTCGGGCTTGTGGCCGCCGGCGGCCGAGTGCATTCCCTCGAGTTGCAGGACGGTACCGAGCTCGCCGGCGTCGATCATCGCCTTGATCCGGCGATTGGCCGGCTGGCGGCGCCGATTGTGCCCGACCTGGACCTTCACCCCCGCTCGCGCGGCCGCGTCTCCCACCCGCTTCGCATCTGCGACCGTGAGGGTGAGGGGCTTCTCCACGAACACGTGCTTGCCTGCCTCGGCCACGGCCACCGCGATATCCGCGT
>DASSDW010000042.1:0-10863 GCA_035696925.1 Actinomycetota bacterium | reverse complement strand
CGGAAGGGAGAGCGGAACGCGGAACGTGGCGGAGCTGATCCGGGCCGGGCGGATCGACCTCGTGATCAACACGCCGTTCGGCCGCGGGCCTCGGACGGACGGCTATCACATCCGGACGGCGGCGGCCGCGGCCGGCGTGCCGTGCCTCACGACGATGCAGGGAGCGTTCGCGGCGGTCCGGGGGATCGAGGCCCTCCGCGCAGGAGCGACCGAGCCCGTCTCGATCCAGGAGCATCACGCGGGCGCTCGGGCGCGGCCGATCCAGGAGCGCCTCGGGTTCGAGGTGGGACGGGTCCGCGCTCCCGGGGAGGGGGTCGCGTGAAGCGCGTCCGCGCGGAGGTGCTCTCCACGCGGAAGATGGGCGCGTACCACCAGCTCACGATCGTCGCGCCGGAGATCGCGGAGAAGGCGAGACCCGGGCAGTTCGTGTCCATCCGCATGCCGGTAGGCCGCGAGTTCCTGCTCCGGCGCCATCTCGCGATCCACGACGCGTCCCGCCGGGGCGGGTGGGCCGGGACGCTCGAGTTCGTGATCGATCCGACGGGTCCCGGAACCGCCTGGCTCGCCTCGGCTCGCGCCCACTCCTTCCTCGATCTGATCGGCCCGCTCGGGAAGGGATTCGCCCACCCCCGACGGCTGACGAACTGCCTCCTGGTGGCGGAGCGGCATGGGGCGGCCACCCTGTACTTCCTCGCGCAGGAGCTCGTCGCCGCCGGCAAACGTGTCGACATGGTGGTGGGGGCCGAAACGATGGAGCAGGTCCTCAAGCCGATCGAGGCGAAGCGGCTGTCGCAGACCGTGGCGATCGTCACGGCGGACGGAACCCTCGGCGATCGAGGCGTGGTGATGGATGCGCTCCCCGAAGCGGCCGATCGCAGCGGCGCGCAGGTCGTGTACGCGTCGGGTTCCGCCCGCACGATGGAGCAGGTCGCCGCCTTCTGCCGCGAGCGAGGACTGCCCGCGCAGATGGCGCTCGAGGAACGGATGGGATGCGGCACCGGCCTGTGCCAGACGTGCGTGGTGCCGATCGCGCGCAAGGACGGAAGCGGCTACGACAACCTCCGATCGTGCGTGGACGGGCCAGTCTTCAATCCGGCACGCGTGTTGTGGGATCGGTGGCTCGGGCAGCGGCCGACGATGCTGCCGACGCCGCCCGAGGGGCTGCCGGTCACCCGTTCCTGGCCCGGATGACGGCGGACCGGATGAAGCGGACGCGATGAAACGCACGCTCGCCGTCGATCTGGGGGCTGGGCTGGTCCTGCCGACGCCCGTCCTGATCGCGTCCGGATGCGCGGGCACCGGCAAGGAGCTGAGCGGACTCGTCGAACTGCGGAAGGTGGGCGGTCTCGTGAGCCGGACGATCACGCTGGACGCCAGGAAGGGCTCGCCGCCGCCGCGGATCGCGGAGACGCCGTCGGGGACGGTCTGGTCGACCGGGCTGCAGAACCCCGGCGTGCACGCGTTCATCGACGCCGAGCTCCCGAGGCTCGCACGGGGCGGCGTGCCGGTGATCGTCTCGATCGCGGGCGGCTCGCTCGAAGAGTACGTGCGATCGATCGGGGCGTTGCAGACGCGACCGGAGGTCGTGGCCGTCGAGCTCCACCTCTCCGGGCCCGATGACGAGCTCCGCCGTGACGTGCTCGGGGAGCACATCGACCGGACGGGGGAGATCGTGGGCGCGGTCGCCCGGATGTCCCTCGTGCCCGTCTTCGCGAAGCTGCCGATGACGGCGACCGAGTTGCCGGAGCTCGCGCGCGCGTGCATCCGCGCGGGCGCCCACGGGCTCACGATCGGGGGGCCACCTCCGGCGATCGGCGTGGTGGCGGGGACGTTCCGGCCCGCCCTGGGCCCGGTCACCGGGTGGATGTCGGGTCCCGCGCTCAAGCCGATCACCCTCCGGGCCGTGTTCGAGGCCGCTCGCGTCGTGCCGGAGGCGCCGATCATGGCCGTGGGCGGGGTGCGCTCGGCCGAGGACGCCGTGGAGATGCTCCTCGCCGGCGCTTCCGCCGTGCAGGTCGGCACCGCCACCCTGGTCGACCCGGCCGCCCCCGTCGAGATCGCTCGGGGCATCGCGGGGTACCTGAAGGAGAAGGGACTCGGGACACCGAACGATCTCCGTGCTCGGCTGCGGGTCCCCATCGGGTTCCGGGAACCCGAGGAGCCATGATCCCGCGGCCCACCGATCCGATCGTCGCGGCGCTCGACGTCTCGACGCTCGAGGAAGCGGAACGGCTGGCGGAGATCCTCGCCCCCCACGTGGGCATGCTCAAGGTGGGGCTCGAGCTCGCATGGTCGGCCGGCCCGGAGGCGATCCGGCGGGTCGCCACGCACGGGCCGGTCTTCGCCGACTGCAAGCTTCACGACATCCCCAATACCGTCGAACGCGCGGCCGCCAACGTCGCTCGGCTCGGGGTCGCGATGCTGAACGTCCACGCGCTCGGAGGGGAGGCGATGATGCGAGCCGGCGTCGCAGGGGCGCGCCGGGGCGCGGCCGACGCGGGCGTCGAACCCCCGCTGGTCGTCGCGGTCACGGTCCTGTCGAGCCACGCGGGGGAGGGGCTCGCGAGTCCGGCGTCGCTCGCGTTCGAGGCGAAGGCGGCCGGGCTGGACGGCGTGGTGGTCTCCGGGGAGGACGTGGAGGACGTGCGTGCGACGTGTGGCGAGGAGTTCTGCCTCGTCGTTCCGGGGATCCGACCGGCGGGATCCAACGGGCACGACCAGGTGCGGGTCCTCACGCCCGCCGAAGCGATCGAGCGGGGCGCCGACTTCCTGGTGATCGGTCGCCCGGTGACGGGAGCTCCCGACCCTGCGGGTGTGGTCAGGGGGATCATGCGCGATCTCCGCTGACCCTTGCGGCGCCGGGGAAACCGCAGGCCACATGCGAAACTTCGCTTGCCACGCCGACACGCGCCGTGCATATACTCGCGCCCTCGCACCGTCCGACCCGGCCGTGGACCGTGGCCTTGCCTTCCATCGAGGCCGACGATCACGGCCAACGACGACGGCCACGTCGTCGGCCACCGAACAGAAGGAGCATGGGCATGGCACTCCCGACCCTCACCCCGGAACAACGCGCGCAGGCCCTCGCGAAGGCTGCGGAGGCGCGGAAGAAGCGCGCGGAGCTCAAGGGAGAGCTCAAGTCCGGGAAGCGGACGCTGGGAGACGTGCTGATCCGGTCGACGGAGGACACCGTGGGGAAGATGAAGGTCTCGGCGGTCCTCGAGTCGTTGCCCGGTGTCGGCAAGGTGCGCGCACAGAAGCTGATGGAAGAGCTCGACATCTCGGCGAGCCGTCGCGTTCGGGGACTCGGTGCGAAGCAACGCGCCCAGCTCCTCGACCGGTTCAAGAAGTAACGGGCCATCCGCACCGGGAAGCTCTTCGTCCTCGCCGGTCCATCGGGCGTGGGCAAGGGCACCATCGTTCGGGACCTCGTCTCGCGTGACCCCGAGGGGCTCTCGCTGTCCGTCTCGGTGACGACCCGAGCGCCGCGGCCCGCGGAGGTCGACGGGGTGGACTACTTCTTCGTCGACGACGACGCCTTCGATCGGATGATCCGGGCGGGGGAGCTCCTCGAGTGGGCCGAGATCGTCGGACACCGATCGGGGACGCCTCGCGGGTTCGTCGAGGATCGCCTCGCCGCCGGTCGGGACGTGGTCCTCGAGATCGACGTCGTCGGCGCCTCCCAGATCCGCGACCGGGTCCCCGGCTCCGTGCTGATCTTCGTCGAGCCCCCGTCGATGGAGGAGCTGGAGCGGCGCCTGCGAGGCCGGGGCACCGAGACCGAGGATCGGATCCGGCTCCGCCTCGAGACGGCGGGATGGGAGCTGGAGCAGCGTGATTGGTTCGATCACGCGATCGTGAACGACGACCTGGAACGAGCTTCGTCGCAGGTCGCTGCTATCATCGAGGCGTCCCGCTCCGCCTGAGGAGGCCGCGGGGACTCCCACCGAAGTGTGAAGCCACCGAAGTGTGAAGCCACCGAAGTGTGAAGAAGGAAGGCCTTCCTGTGATCGAGCCCAAGATCGACGACCTGCTCGCCGCCGTGGATTCGAAGTACTCCCTCGTGATCGTGGCAGCCAAGCGAGCGCGAGAGATCAACTCGTACTACAACCAGCTCGGCGAGGGCCGGGGTGAGTTCGTGCCGCCCCTCGTGGAGACCGGCTTCTCGAACAAGCCGCTTTCGATCGCCCTCCAGGAGATCGCCGATGGGAAGATCGACTACGAGCGACCCGAGGAGCCGGAGGCCGAGTAGCGACCCCCTCGCCGGCCGCCGGGTGCTGCTCGGCGTGTCCGGCGGAATCGCGGCGTACAAGGCCGCGCTGGTCGCGCGCCTGCTCCGCACGGCCGGAGCCGACGTCGCCACCGTGCTGACCGAGGCCGCCACACGCTTCGTCGGTCCGGACACGTTCTCCGCGCTCACGGGAGAGCCCGCGTACACCTCGCTCTGGGAGCGACCCGGCGAGGTCCTGCACGTCAAGCTCGCGAGGGAGGCCGACGTCGCCGTCGTGGTCCCGGCCACCGCGAACACGATCGCCAAGCTCGCCTTCGGCCTCGCGGACGACCTTCTCTCTTCGACGATGCTCGAGGTCACCTGTCCCGTCGTGGTCGCGCCGGCGATGCACTCGGGGATGTGGGAGCACGCGGCGACGCGCGCGAACATCGAGCTGCTGCGATCCCGCGGTGTCGTGGTCGTGCGACCCGTGACGGGACCGCTCGCGCACGGCGACGAGGGCATCGGCAGGCTCGCGGACCCGGAGGACGTGGTGGCCGCCGTTCGAGGGACGCTCGCGCGCCACGATCTCGCGGGCCGACGGGTCCTGATCACCTCGGGGCCCACCCGCGAGCCGATCGACCCCGTCCGCTACGTCGGCAACCGCTCCACGGGGAAGATGGGAGCCGCGCTCGCGGCCGAGGCCGTCGCCCGGGGGGCGGTCGTCACCGTCGTGCTCGGCCCCGGCGCGATCGAGCCGCCGGGTGCCGAGGTGGTGCCCGTCGAGACCGCGGAGGAGATGCGTGATGCGGTGCTCGCCCGGTTCGAGGACGCTGACGCCGTCGTGATGGCGGCGGCCGTCGCCGACTTCCGCCCCAAGTCGGTCTCGGAGCAGAAGCTCAAGAAGGACGCGGGCGTCCCCGAGGTGATGCTCGAGCCGACGCCCGACATCCTCGCCGAGCTGGGGGAGCGGCGGAAGGACCAGGTCCTCGTGGGGTTCGCGGCGGAGACCGACGACCTCGAGCGAGCCGGCCTCGGCAAGCTGGTAGCGAAGCATCTCGACCTCGTGGTCGTGAACCGGGTCGGGCGCGAGGGCACCGGCTTCGGCGCGGATGCCAGCGAAGCGATGCTGCTGGGCTCCGCGGGGGACCCCGAACCGCTCCGCACGTGGACCAAACGCGAGCTCGCGACGGCCGTGATCGATCGGGTCGTGACGCTCCTCCCTGCTCCGCCGGACGTCGGCCTCGACCGCTAGACTCGCGCGCGCATGCGCGGCTCCTACCTCTTCTCGTCCGAGTCCGTCACCGAGGGTCACCCGGACAAGCTGGCGGACCGGATCTCCGACGCCATCCTCGATGCGATGCTGCGTGGGGACCCGGCGTCGCGGGTCGCCTGCGAGACGCTCGTCACCACGGGGCTCGTGATCGTCTCCGGCGAGATCACCACGGAAGGATGGGTGGACATCCCCTCCGTGGTGCGCGCCACGGTGACGGACGTTGGCTACACGAACGCCAAGTTCGGGCTCGACGGCGAGACGTGCGGCGTGATGACCGCGATCCAGGAGCAGTCGCCCGACATCGCGCGCGGCGTCGAGGATTCCTTCGAGCACCGGCAGGGCCACTCGGGCGACGAGCTGGACCAGCTCGGCGCCGGAGATCAGGGCATGATGTTCGGCTACGCCTGCCGCGAGACCGAGGAGCTGATGCCGTTGCCGATCGCGATGGCCCATCGGCTGTCCAGGCGCCTCGCCGACGTCCGCAAGGCGGGCGTCGTTCCGTATCTACGGCCCGACGGCAAGAGCCAGGTCTCGATCGAGTACCGCGACGGCGTCCCGGTCGGTGTCGACTCCGTCCTGATCTCCGCGCAGCACCGCGAGGAGGTGGACGTGGAGACGTTGCTGCGGCCGGACATCATCGCGGAGGTGATCGACCCCGTCCTCCGGGAGTTCCCCGACATCGACGCGAGCCGGATGAAGCCACCGATGGTGAACCCCACCGGACGGTTCGAGATCGGCGGGCCGAAGGCCGATACCGGTCTCACCGGTCGCAAGATCATCGTGGACAGCTACGGCGGGATGGCGCCGCACGGCGGGGGAGCGTTCAGCGGGAAGGATCCCACCAAGGTGGATCGGTCCGCCGCGTACATGGCCCGGTACGCGACGAAGAACATCGTCGCGTCCGGGCTGGCGGACCGCGCGCAGCTGCAGGTCGCGTACGCGATCGGCACGGCGCATCCCACGTCGATGAACCTCGAGACCTTCGGGACCGAGCACGCGGACCCCGAGACCATCCTCGACGCCGTCCGGCAGGTCTTCGACTTCCGGCCGGCGGCGATCATCCGGGACCTCGACCTGTCCCGCCCGATCTACGAAGAGACCGCCGCCTACGGTCACTTCGGGCGCAAGGAGTTCCCCTGGGAGGGAACGGAACGCGCCGATGATCTCCGCGGTCTCGTCGGCTGAGCCGCTCTCCGGCCCGGTCGGCGTCTGCGTCGATCGACCCCTGCTCTCCCTCGATCGGCCGTTCACCTACGAGCTCCCGGACGAGATGGGGGCAGGGGTCGGCTCGCTCGTCCAGGTGCCGTTCCACGGTCGTGCGAGCCGTGGGTGGGTCCTGGGTCCGACGGACGACCTCCCTACGCGGATGCTCCCCGTCACGAAGGTCGTCTCCCCCGTGCGGTTCTTCGACGACCGGCGGCTGTCGCTGTTCCGGTGGATGAACGAGCGCTACGTCTCGCCGTTGGCGACGGTCATCGGCCGGGCGGTCCCCCCGCGTGTGGCCTCCGAGGAGACCGGGCGGGAGGGGACTCCCCACGGCGCGGGCGGCGGCCCATCCTCGGTGGCGACGCCGGAGCCGGTGCTCCCCGGGTATCGAGGCGGGCCCGACCTGCTCCGGGCGATCGGGATGGGCGAGGGCGCATTCGTCCTCCGGCCCGCACCTGAGGACGAGCAAGGCGCCGCGGTCGAGGCCGTGGCCGCGTGTCTCGTGGCGGGCCGTCGGGCGATCGTGCTGGTCCCGGAGGCGGTGCCGATGCCTGCGACCGCATCCTCGCTGCTCGACGCGTTCGGTGACCGAGCGGGGCTGTTCCTGGGCGGCGGCAAGCGCGCTCGCTATCGCACCTGGCTGGAGATCGCCGCGGGTCGCTACGACGTGGTCATCGGGACGCGGCCCGCGGTGTTCGCACCGGTCGATCGGCTGGGGCTGCTGTACGTGGCGCGCGAGAGCCACGCCGCCCATCGGGAGGACCGCGCGCCGTACTACCACGGTCGAGATGTGGCGCTCGCCCGTGCCCGGCTGGAGGGCGCGACCTGCGTGCTCGCGGCCGCGTGCCCGTCCGCGGAGGCGTCGGCGCTGGGCCTGCCCATCCTGACGCCCCAGGTCAGGCGCTGGCCGCCCGTGGAGGTCGTGCGGCCCGGACCGGCGGGACGCGCGTCGCGGCTCGTCCGGGCGCTCGGGACCGTCCGGCGCGGGTTCCTGTTCTCACCGCTCCCAGGGTCCGGCGTCGCGCAGGTGTGTCGGGCATGCGGTGAGCCGGCGGCGTGCCACGCGTGCGGGGGGATGCTCCGCGCGTCCGGCGGAGCGATCACCTGCATCGTCTGCGGGGCCGTGGGCCGCTGTCGCGCCTGCGGGGCCTCGTCCTTCGGGATGCGGCGCGGCGGCGAGGAACACGTCGAGGAGTGGGCGGCACGGGCGGCGCAGGTCCCCGTTCGCAGGATCGGGGACGGCGTGCCCGCGCGGCTCCCCGGGGAAGAGGAGATCCTCGTCGGCGGTCCGGATGACGTCCACGACCTCGGTCCGGGCGGGCTGGATCTGGTGGCGATCCTCGACGTCGACGGCGCGGATCGGCGGCCGGGGCTCGCCGCACGCGAGCGGAGCCTGGCCACGTGGATGGAAGCGGTCGGCTGGGCGCGCCCTCGAGGCCGGGCGATCGTCCAGGCGTCGGCTCCGGGGGATCCGATCGTGCAGGCCCTCGTCCGTGGGAACCCGGATCGGTTCCACGCCGACGAGCGGAGGCGGCGCCACGAGGCCGGCCTCCCGGTCGGCGCGGCCGTCTTCCGCATCATCGGCTCCGGCGAGGTCGAGGCCGAGCTCCGAGCGTTCGAGCCGTCGACGCTCCTGGTCTCCTCGGCGGAAGGCCGGACGGTATGCTTGCTCGCCCTCGATCCCGGGCGGGTTCCGGCGCTCGGGATGCGGATCCGCGAGCTGGCTACCGACGGCGTCGTCGACCGCGTCGAGGCCGAGCCGCACCTGTAGGTCCATCTCGAGGGAGACCGACGTGATCCTCCGCATCCGAACGCTCGGCGATCCGGTGCTGCGCGAGCCCGCGAGGCCGGTCACCGAGTTCGGCCCGTCACTCCGTTCGCTCTTCGACGACATGGTGGAGACGATGGTCGCGGCGCCCGGCGTGGGGCTCGCAGGCCCGCAGGTCGGTATCTCGAGTCGGCTGTTCGTGTTCGACGATGGGGAGACCGGGCCGATGTTCGTGGCGAACCCCGAGCTCTCCGACGGTGTCGGTGAGCTGCTGGAGGACGAGGGATGCTTGTCGATCCCCGGGCCGTACAACGCGACGCCGCGGTTCGCGCGGATCCGGTGCCGCGGCCTGGATCTGGACGGGAACCCGTTCGAGATGCTCGGCGAGGGCCTCCTCGCGAGGATCTTCCAGCACGAGACCGATCACCTCGACGGGATGCTCTACATCGACCGCCTCGACGACGAGGGCAGGCGAGACGTGATGGCGCAGCTGCGCCGGATCGAGATGGGGATCGCCGAGCCTCGGGCGACCGCGGAAGATTGACCGCCGTATCCTCGCGGCATGCGGGTCGCCTTCCTCGGCAACGACACGTGGTCGGTTCCGGCACTGCGCGCCCTCGCCGCGGCGGACGACGTCGACCTCGAGCTCGTCTTCACGAACCCGCCACGGCCGGCGGGGCGCGGCTCGCGACTGACGCCCACGGCGGTCGCCGACGCGGCGAGCGATCTCGACCTTCCGCTCCTCGAGGTCGCTCGCGTGCGGGACGGCGAGGGGTTCGACGCCCTCGACGAGCTAGAGCCCGACGCGATCGTCGTCGTGGCGTACGGGGAGATCCTGACACCGGACGTGCTCGACATCCCGCGGCTCGGGGCGGTCAACGTGCACTTCTCGGCGCTGCCCCGGTGGCGCGGCGCCGCGCCGGTCCAACGGGCGATCCTCGAGGGCGACGAGGCGACCGGCGTGACGGTGATGCTGATGGACGAGGGCCTGGACACCGGGCCGGTCCTTCTCACGGTTGAGACGCCCATCGACGAGGAGGAGGACGCGGGGTCGCTCGGTGCTCGTCTGGCGGAACTCGGCGGCCCGCTCCTGATCGAGGCCCTGCGCGGTTTGGATGACGGATCCCTGGAGCCGCGTTCGCAGGACCATGCGGTCGCGACCGTCGCCCCGAAGCTCCTTCCGGACGAGCGAACGATCGACTGGACCCACCCGTCCGAGGCGATCGTCCGACGCGTGCGCGCGTTCGCACCCGAGCCGGGCGCGGTGACGACGTTCCGTCAGGGTCGGTTGAAGGTCCTCGAGGCGCGCGACCAGGGTGCGCACGGCCACCTGCTGTCCGAGACGGAGCCGGTGGTGGGGCAGCCCCGGATCACCGAGGGTGGTGGCGTCGAGGTCCACGCGGGCTCGTCGACCGTCGTCGAGCTCCTCGCGGTGGCCCCCGCAGGGCGGAAGCGGATGTCCGGCGCGGAGTGGGCGCGCGGCGCGCGGATCCAGGCCGGTGAGAAGCTGACGTGAGCCCGAGCGCCCGCGAGGTCGCCCTCGAGGTGATCCGGCGCGTCACCGACGAAGGCGCGTATTCGAACCGCGTGCTCCCCGCCGCACTCGGACGCTCCGGCCTCGACGAGCGGGATCGAGCCCTCGCCACCGAGCTCGCCTACGGGACGATCCGCCACACCCCTGGGCTCGACGACGCGATCGGCGCGCGCGCCACGAGACCGATCGCGCGGATGACGCCGGGCGCGCGCGCCGCGCTCCGCCTCGGCGCGTACCAGGTCCTGCACACCCGCATCCCTGCCCACGCGGCGGTGGGGGAGACCGTGGGGATCGTGGTCCCCCGGGAGCGGGGGTTCGTGAACGCGATCCTCCGCCGGCTGGCGAAGGATCCTCCCGCCCCGCCGGCGGGTCGCGACGACCGGGCGATCAGCCTCAGGACCGGGATGACGGCCTGGGCGACCGCCGAGCTGCGGACGCTCCTCCCCCCCGAAGAGGTCGAGCCGGCCGCGGCCGGATTCAGCGTGCGCGCTCCCCTCAGCGTCCGGGTGAACACCTGCCGTTCGACCGTGGAGGAGGTCCTCGCGGCCATCGCCGCCTCCGGCGAGGACGGGAGGGTCGGCACGGTCCACCCGGAGTGCGTCCTCGTGGACGGCGGCGACCCCACCGCGCTTCCCGGATGGAACGAGGGCTGGATCGCCGTACAGGATCAGGCATCGGCGTTCGTCGTGGACACGGTGGCGCCGGTGGCGGGAGACCGGGTCCTCGAGGTGTGCGCCGCACCGGGGGGGAAGACGGCCTTCATCGCCTGCCGGGTCGGAGCGGAGGGACGCACGGTCGCCGCCGACCTCCGCCCGGAGCGGGTCGCCCTGATCGCGTCCCTCCTCGCGCGGCTCGGGCTCCGCGCGGAT
>DASSDW010000041.1:0-2794 GCA_035696925.1 Actinomycetota bacterium | reverse complement strand
AGACCGGCCTCTCCCTCGCCGACATCGACCTGATCGAGATCAACGAGGCGTTCGCGGCACAGGTGCTCGCGTGCGAGCGTGAGCTGAAGTTCGACCGCGACCGGATGAACCTGCTCGGTGGCGGCATCTCGCTCGGCCACCCGATCGGGATGAGCGGCGCCCGGATCCTGCTCTCGCTCGCGTACCAGATGCGCGCGCGTGGGGTCTCGCTCGGCCTCGCCACCCTCTGCATCTCCGGCGGGCAGGGGCTCGCCGTCGTCCTCGAAAGGACCTGAGCCGATGACCGTCCACGCCGTCGTCCTGATCCAGTGCGAGATCGACGAGATCCCCGAGGCCGCGGAAGCGATCGCGGAGATCGGCGGCGTCTCCGAGGTCTACTCCGTGGCGGGCGAGTTCGACCTGGTCGCGGTCGTCCGGGTCGCCGAGCACGACGAACTCGAGACCGTGATCCCCGGAGGGATCTCGAAGGTCGGAGGGGTGGAACGCACCGAGACGCTGATCGCGTTCCAGGTGTATTCGAAGCACGACCTGGAACGCATGTTCTCGATCGGTTTCGAGGAACGCTAGCGCCAGTCGATCGCGACGGGCAGCGACGTCCGCCCCCAGTCGTCCAGATCATCCCGAGAACGGGGCCCGTATTTCTCGCCGACGACCCGCCGGGCCAGCGCGTCCTCATCGTGATCCGTCACCACCCGGGCCTGCGTGTGCCGCTTCTCCTCGCCGATCTCGAGCACGACGTCGGGCGAGGCCTCGATGTTCCGCACCCAATCCGATCGGTCGCGGCCGCCGGACAGGAGGTACACCACGCCGTCGACGAGCGCGAACCAGATCTCGATCCGATGGGGCTCGCCCGAACGCCGGCCGGTGGTCGTCAGGTAGCAGTAGTCGAGGTCGGCGAGGGACCGACCATCGGTCACAGCACCGCCCACAGGACGAGCCCGACGATCACGAGCAGCGCCACACCGGCGATGATCAGATCCTCCTTCTTGACCTTGCCCGGCTGCATCGCGTTGAACCCCATCGGCTACCCCTCGACCGGGCCCCGGATCCGGTAGTACTCGCGGAACTTCTCCGGTGACAGCCAGAAGATGTGCTGGCGAACCGTCGACGCGTACGTCCTGGCCTCCGCGCCGTCGTGGCACGCCCGCTCCGACACCACCTCGCCCTCGGGGCTCACGATCGCGACGGTCCATGTCCCCTCGCCGCCCCGGACCTCCACCGCGAAGCCGTTCCCGTCCGCCGCCACGGCGACCACCGTCACGCCTGCCGGACGAGGTTCCGGTGGAACCGCCCGAGCTGGTCCGTCAGCTCCCCAAGCACGCTGTGCTCGTCCAGGGTGAACGCCGGGTGGAGGGAGGCCACCCGCTCGAGCGCCCGTTCGAGCTCGGTTCCCAGCCGTTCGGCCTCGCGGAGCGACTCCACCAGCACGGCGGCGTAATCCGCGTTGAAGGGTTGCCCGTCCCATGGACACTCGCCCCCCGATGCCACGACCTGTTCCACGAAGAACTCCCGGCCGTCCCGTTTGCAGGTCCCTTTGATCTTCACGCACTCTCCTTTTCCGCATCTGGCTCGGTCTCTGGCTCGGTCCCCGGCTCGGCCACGAGATCCAGCAGCCGGTCGGCCAGCTCGAACGGATCCACGGGCTTCACGAACCACGCGTCGGCGCCCGACCACCTCGCGAGCCAGGCGTCATGCTTGCGATCCAGCAGGATCACGATGACACCCGTGTAGGGCTCCGCGTGATCCCGGAGGGTTCTCGCGAGCCCGAATGCACCCTCGCGTGACGCGATCTCGTCCGCGACGATCATGTCCGGCCGCTCCCGGAGGGCCGCCCAGGTGCCGAGCTCGCCGTTGCGGGCCGCGCGGAAGCGGATCGCCTCGCCCAGCCGGCGCTCGATGCTCCTGACCGCCAGTGCCATCAGCTCCCGGGAACGCACGTCCGGAGACACCAGCAGAACATCCACGCGGGCGATGCTACTCGCTTCCACGCGGCCGCCGGGGCGGATCGCACGGTCTTTGAACGCCCCAGGGTGGCAGGCTAGGCTCGGCGCGTCGGGGCGCGGCCACGTACCTTCCCACGCGCTCTCGTGCATCGAGCGGCGCCGGAGCAACCGTCGGAGCCACGACCAAGGAGGACGTGATGGAGAGTCTGGGGAAGGCGGCGGTCGCGGAGTTCGTCGCCACGTTCGCGCTGATCTTCGTGGGTGCCGGCGCGGTGATCGTCGCGAGCTCCGGTCAGCTCGACCTGGTGGGCGTGGCGCTCGCCCACGGTCTCGTCCTGGCCATCATGGTCTCCGTCACCGGCCACATCTCCGGCGGCCAGGTGAACCCGGCGGTGACGATCGCCCTGTGGACGGCCGGCAAGATCGGCACCCAGCGGGGCGCGGTCTTGATCGTGGCCCAGCTGATCGGTGCGGTGGTGGGCGCCCTCCTTCTCCGGTACGTCGTTGGCGGCGAGGCGTTCGAGAACGGAGGCGCGGGTGCCCCGGCGCTCGCACCCGACCTGGCTGTCGGCAAAGGCATCGTCCTCGAGGCGATCCTCACGTTCTTCCTGGTCTTCGTCGTGTTCGGGACCGCCGTCGACGACAAGGGCCCGTGGAGCAAGACCGCGGGGTTCACGATCGGGCTCACGATCGCCTTCGACATCCTGGCGTTCGGGCCGCTGACCGGCGCGGCGATGAACCCCGCCCGTTGGTTCGGCCCGGCGCTGGTCGGGGGGCAGTGGGCCGACGCGCTCGTGTGGATCGTGGGACCGATCGCCGGCGCCATCATCGCCGGCGTCCTCTACACGGCC
>DASSDW010000040.1:0-7576 GCA_035696925.1 Actinomycetota bacterium | reverse complement strand
GACCCATCGCCTCGGCGACGAGCGCCGACGTCCGGTAGGCGTGCCCGGTCATCCGCGCGGTGATGGCCCCGGCCCACGCCCGGCCGGCATCGGAGTCGTACGCCAGGCCGCGCGCCATCAGGAGGGCGCCGAGGTTGGCATAGCCCAGACCGAGCTGGCGGTAGGCCCGCGCGTTGATCCCGATCTTCTCCGTGGGATAGCTCGAATCTCCCACCAGGATCTCCTGCGCCGTGAAGACGATCTCCACCGCGTGCTTGAAGTCCGCGACGTCGAACGTGCCGTCCTCGTTCACGAACTTCATCAGGTTCAGCGACGCGAGGTTGCACGCGGAGTTGTCGAGGTGCATGTACTCGCTGCAGGGGTTGGAGCCGTTGATCCGCCCCGACGCCGGGCAGGTGTGCCACTCGTTGATCGTCGTGTCGTACTGCATGCCCGGATCGGCGCACTCCCACGCGGCCTGGGCGATGTCGCGCATCAGGTCGCGGGCCCGTGTGCTCTCCACCGTCTCGCCCGACAGGACGGCCTTGAGCTTCCAGTCCTGGTCCTGTTCGAACGCGCGCATGAACTCATCCGTGACGCGGACCGAGTTGTTCGCGTTCTGATACTGGGTCGAGTGGCTGTCCTTGCCGTCGAGGTCCATGTCGAACCCGGCGTCGCGAAGGACCCTGGCCTTGCGCTCCTCGACCGCCTTGCACCAGATGAAGTCCCGCACGTCGGGGTGGTCGACGTTGAGGATCACCATCTTCGCCGCGCGTCGCGTCTTCCCGCCCGACTTGATCGTGCCGGCGGAGGCATCTGCACCGCGCATGAAGCTGACGGGACCGGACGCGGTCCCGCCCCCGGCGAGCCCCTCCTTCGAGGAGCGGATCCGCGACAGGTTGATCCCAGATCCGGATCCTCCCTTGAAGATCGTCCCCTCCTCGACGTACCAGTTGAGGATCGACGACATGTGGTCCTCGACGGCGAGGATGAAGCACGCCGAGCACTGCTGGGGCGTGTCCGGGACACCGACGTTGAACCACACCGGCGAGTTGAAGGCGGCCTTCTGGTTGACGAGCAGGTGGGTCAGCTCGTGCGCGAAGACCTCGGCGTCCTGCTCCGTGGCGAAGTAGTGGTTCTTCTCCCCCCAGCCGCGGATCGTGTCGACGACGCGAGACACGAGCTGCCGGACCGAGGACTCACGCTCCGGCGTCCCGAGGTGTCCGCGGAAGTACTTCTGGGCGACGATGTTGGTGGCGTTCTGCGACCAGGACACGGGGAACTCGACGTTGCGCTGCTCGAAGGCGTTGCCGCCCTCCTTGAAGTTCGGGATGACGGCGTCCCGCGTCTCCCATTCGATCTCATCGAACGGATGCGTCCCCTCGGTCGAGAAGTGCCGTCGGAAGGTCAAGCCATCCTGTTCCTCGGCCTTGATCACCTGCACGTCCTGCAGGTCGTCGCTGGTCTTCGCCACCTGCGTCGCCCTCCTCTCCTGGGGAAGAACCTGTTGGGAGTCCTGAGGGGGTCAGGAGTCCCGGCGGATGAATCACATCCGTGGAATCACAAGGATGTCATCCAACCCCCGAGCGGCCCTCGTGTCAAGTCTCTAGTTTGCTAGATGTGGGGTGTTACTCCCACCTTCTACCACCACATGTTGTGGTTTATGGAGCAACTCCGACCCGGCCCCGAAGCTAGTGGAGGCAGCATGTGGAACGCCAGTGGACGACCGGTGGGAACACGATCCTTGGCGACCTTGTTGGCCCGACGTCAGCCCTTCGGCTTGCGTGGCCGGCGCTTGGCGGGCACCCGCTTGAGCAGGGTCCCGAGCTCCCGCTCGAAGTCCGTGATCTCCTGGAAGTCCTTGTACACGCTCGCGAACCGGATGTAGGCGACCTCGTCGAGTTTGCGGAGCTGCTGCAGGACCTCGAGACCGACCTGCTCGGACGTGACCTCGGGCCCCTTGCGCCGGAGCCGCTCCTCCACGCGGTCCACGAGCTCCTCGACCTGGAACTCCGAGACCGGTCGGTTCTTCGTCGCCTTCAGGATGCCCGCGGTCACCTTCTCCCGGCGGAACGGATCCCTCGAATCGTCCCGCTTGCGAACGACGAGCCCGACGTCTTCGATCCGCTCGTAGGTGGAATACCGGCGGCTGCAGGCCGCGCACTGCCGGCGACGACGGATCGCCGAGCCACCGTCCGCGGGCCGTGAGTCGACGACCCGGTCGTCGTCCGCGCCGCACCATGGGCATCTCATGTCGGTTGCGGCCACAAGATGTGGTGGCCGCGGGCACGGTACCCGCAGGATGTGGTGTGGTCAAACCCATCGACCGTCGCCGTCAGCCGGTGGCGGGGATGGACAGCTCCTGTCCCGGGACCAGCGCACCCGGATCCACCCGGTTGGCCGACGCGATGGCGCCCACCACGAGGCGCGGATCCACCGACGGAGACGACCGCCTGGCGATCGACCACATGGTGTCCCCGGGACGCACGACGTACGTCCGAGCGGAGCGTGCGTCCGCGCCGCCGCCGACACCGACGGCGTTGGCCACCGGTCCGGAGAGGACCCCGACGAGCCCGAGGGTGACGGTGAGCGCGACCAGGCGGCGCCGCCGAACGCGTGTTCGACCCATGCGCCTATGATTGCCGAACACGTGTTCGATGTCAAGGCACGAACCGAACATATGTTTGCGTCTCCTCCGGACGGGTGCTAGCGTCCTCCCCGGCAGCGGCGCCGACGCCTGGCCGAGAAGGCGCCGCCCGGAACAGGAGGCTACGCACCATGTCTGACATGACTTCGCGGCAGCAGCGCATCCTCGATTTCATCGAGAAGACCGTGCGCGATCGCGGCTACCCGCCGACGGTCCGGGAGATCGGCGAAGCCGTGGGCCTCACCTCCTCATCGTCCGTCCACGCCCAGCTGGCCAACCTCGAACGGAAGGGGCTCCTCACGAAGGACCCGAGCAAGCCCCGGGCCATGACGCTCTCGGACGAGCGACGGGCGGAGGGAACGCCGGTCCCGCTGATCGGCCGGATCGCCGCAGGTGAGCCCGTCCTCGCGGAGGAGCACGTCGAGGACCGCATCATGGTGCCGGCCGAGTTCGTGCGCGGCGACGGTCATTTCGCGCTGCGGGTCGCGGGTGAGTCGATGGTCGGCGCGGGCATCCTCGACGGCGACGTCGTGGTCGTGCGGAGCCAGCGATCGGCGACCGACGGCGACATCGTCGCCGCGCTCCTGCCCGGACCGGCGGAGGATGAGGCCACGGTGAAGCGTCTCGGTCACGACGGCGCCCGCGTGATGCTCATCCCCGAGAACCCGGCGCTCGAGCCCTTCGAGATGCTCGACGGCAGGATCCTCGGCAAGGTCGTGGCGGTACTCAGAAAGCTCTGAGTCGGGCTAAGCTCCCCCGGCGACGCCGAGAGGCGAGAGGGGACCCGACCGATGTCCATGCAGTCGAGCACCAAGCTTGAGAGTCAGATCCACTCGCAGCCCGACGAGCTCTCCCACCTCCTCACCTCCGATCGTGCCCGGGATCAGACGATCGTGGCGGCCGACCGCCTCAAGCGGGCGAAGCGGATCTGGCTCGTCGGGACCGGCACGAGCCATCACGCAGCGATCCTCGGAGCCGGGATGCTCCAGGACGCGGGGCGTTCGGCCGTGGCCGTTTCATCGATGCGCTTCGTCGTCTGGGCGCCCATCGTCGGCCCCGACGACGCGATCATCCTGATCACCCACACGGGCGAGACGGCCTATGCGCTCGCCGCCCGCGCGCTCGCGACGAGCGCCGATCTCGATGTGATGATGATCACGAAGCGCGGCACACCCTTCCCGCATGCGGTCGAGACGTGCCCGGCCGAGACCGCCGAGACCTACACCGTGAGCTACACCACCGCGCTGCTCGTGCTCGCGATGATCGCGAAGGAGATGGGCGCGGACTCGATCACGGAGGACACGCTGGCGCTCGTCCCGGGGGCGGTGCGGCACGCGATCGAGGCGCCCGGGACCGAGTCCGTGCGGGTCCCCGAGAGGACGCTCGTGATCGCGGGCGCCGGGCCCGCCGCGTTCACCGCACGCGAGGGCGCGCTCAAGCTCCGTGAGGGCGCCCGGGTGATGGCCGAAGGGCACGACATCGAATACCTCCTCCACGGCTCGGCGGTGCCACTCGATCATCGGGACGCCTTGCTCGGCCTGACGACGCCCGATACCGACGGCTTCGTGCGGGCCGTGACGGCCGCCGCCGCCGCCGAGGGCATCCCGGTCTCCACGCTGGGCGAGCCGGCGCCCCTCCCGATGCTCCTGGCCCAGATCCCGCTCACGGTCAGGCTGCAGATCCTCGCCCTGCGGCTCGCGCTCGAGCGCGGTCAGGATCCCGACACGGTGATCACCGGCAACTGGGCGGACGAGGGACTCTGGAGGCTGGGCCGGCCGGATCGGTAGGGCTCAGCTCCCGTCCATGACGAACGGACGGATCGCGGACAGCAGCCGCAGACCCACGCGGACCCGCACGATCGTCCCGTCGGTGTCCGTCTCCTTCGACAGGACCTCGGCCTCCCGGTAGAGGCGCGCCGTCACGTCCTCGCGTCCGAACGGGACGAGCAGCGTCACCTCGACGGGTGGATGGGGCACGCGCGCACCGATCACCTCGAGCAGACCGTCCGAGCCCTCGCCGGTGAGCGCGGAGACCGCGACGGACCCGGGGAACCGGCCGGCGAGCCTCGCCCGCGCGGATCCGGGGACCTCGTCGATCTTGTTCAACGCGAGGACCTCCGGGATCTGGCCGGCCCCGATCTCCCCCAGCACCCGCCGGACGGCGTCCACCTGGTCGTCGAGGGCAGGCGACGTGGCGTCGGCGACGTGCACGATCAGGTCGGCCAAGACCACTTCCTCGAGGGTGGAGCGGAAGGCCTCCACCAGGTCGTGAGGCAGCTTGCCCACGAACCCGACGGTGTCGGAGATCACGGCGCGACGCCGACCGGGGAGCTCGATCCGGCGGGTGGTGGGGTCGAGCGTCGCGAAGAGCTGATCGGCCACGACCGTCCTCGCCCCGGTCAGGCGGTTCATCAGGGTCGATTTACCCGCGTTGGTGTAACCGGCGATCGCCACCTGCGGGATCCCGGAATCCTGACGACGGGAACGTTTGACGTCGCGGGTCTTCGTGAGCGTCTTGATGTCACGGCGGAGCTTCGAGATCCGGCGCCGGATGTGCTGACGGTCGACCTCCATCTTCGTCTCGCCCGGACCCCGCGTGCCGATCCCCCCTCCCAGGCGGCTCATCGCCTCACCCCAGCCACGGAGCCGGGGCAGCAGGTAGTTCAGCTGGGCGAGCTCGACCTGCGCCTTGCCCTCCCGGCTCCTCGCATGCAGGGCGAAGATGTCGAGGATCAGCGCCGTGCGATCGATCACCTTCACGCCGAGCCGCTCCTCGAGGCTCCGGAGCTGCCCGGGCGTGAGCTCCTGGTCCAGGATCACCGATCCCGCGCCGAGGCGATGCACGGTGCGGTGGAGCTCCTCGAGCTTGCCCCGGCCGATGAACGTGCCGGGATCGGGCTCCCGTCGACTCTGGACGATCCGGGAGACCCCATCGGCGCCGGCGGAGTCCGCCAGCGCCTCGAGTTCGTCGAGGTCCGCCTCGCTGATGCCGGGTCCGACACCGACCAGCACGGCCCGTTCGCGGACGCGCGGCTGCCACGTCGCGGACAGCGGCGACTCGAGGGTGGCGCGGTCGCGTGTCCGGCTGCCGTCATCCTCCTCGCGTCGGGTCTTCTGCCGCTCCGCCATCCGCTAGGAGCCCACCGACGATCCGAACTCGCGGAGCAGCTCGTTGAGTTGGAGCTTGGACTCCGTCGCCTCGGTCCGGTAGCCGATGATCAGTCCGGCCGGAAGGCCGTACCCGCCGGCGGGGAAGTCGCGGGCGCGGGAGCCGGGCACCACGATCGCCCCGGCCGGCACCTCGCCCCGATGCTCCACGGGCTCGTCGCCGGTGACGTCGATCACCGGCGTGTTGCCGGTGAGGATCAGCCCGGCTCCCAGCACGGCCCGCGACCGCACGCGGACGCCCTCGACCACGATGCATCGGGAGCCCACGAACGCACCGTCCTCCACGACCACCGGGCCGGCCTGGACCGGCTCGAGGACCCCGCCGATCCCGACGCCGCCCGACAGGTGCACCCCCGCGCCGATCTGCGCGCAGGACCCCACCGTCGCCCAGGTGTCCACGAGCGCTCCGGGGCCGACCCAGGCGCCGATGTTCACGTAGCTCGGCATCAACACGACGCCGGGTGACAGGAACGCACCGTAGCGGGCCGTCGCCGGAGGGACGACCCGCACTCCCGCCCGCTCGTAGCCGGACTTCAGGGGAAGCCGGTCGTGATACTCGAACGGGCCGACCTCGGTCGTCTCGAGGTCACGCACCCGGAAGTACAGGAGCACGGCCATCTTCGCCCACTCGTTCACCCGCCAGCCGTCGCCGTCGGGCTCGGCCACGCGGAGCTCCCCACGGTCCAGCATCCCGACCGCCTCTTCCACCGCTGCGGCATCGAGCCGATCGGGCTCGGTCCAGGACCGCCCGATCCTGTCCGCGAGATCTGCGTGATCCGTGCTCATGCGCCTGCTCCCAGCACCGCGTCGAGCGCCTCCGCGGCACGCTCGCACTCCTCGATCGTCGGCACCATCGCCATCCGGACGTACCCCTCCCCGTCCGGTCCGAAGAAGGACCCGGGAGCGACGATCACGTCCGCGCGCTCCAACAGGTGGAGCGACCAGTCGAGCGAGGTGGTGGATGCAGGGACGACCACCCAGAGGTAGAACGTGGCCTCGCTCGCCGCGACCCGGACACCGCGCGACGCGAAGAGATCGAGGAACAGCTTCCGCTTCCGAGCGTAGACCGCGCGGACCTCCTCGACGTGGCCCTCGTCGCTCCATGCCGCGATCGACGCACGCTGGACGAACTCCTGAGGCGTCACGCCGACGGACGGCCGGAGCGCCTTCAGCGCGGCGATCAGGTCGGGATCGCCGGCGACGAACCCCGACCGGTAGCCCGTCATCGACGAGCGCTTGCTCAGCGTGTGGAACGCGAGGACGTTCGTCAGGTCTCCCGACTGGAGGACGGAGGCCGGCGGCTCGCCGTCGAAGAACAGCTCGCAGTACGCCTCGTCGGAGGCGAGGAGCACGTCGTGCGCGCGACCGTGGTCGGCGGCTCGCCGGAGGAAGTCCAGCGGTGCCGTCGCGCCCGTGGGGTTGTTCGGATAGTTCAGCCACAGGATCGCGGTGCGGTCCCAGGTGGATGCGTCGACGGCGTCCAGATCGGGCAGGAATCCGGTCGGCTCGGTGAGAGAGAGGCGGGCGACGTCGCCGCCCGCGAACCGCGCGCCCCGCTCCGGGATCGTGTAGCCCGGGGTTGTCACGGTCACGAGGTGCTTCCCTCCGGCGGGGTCGAGGAGCGAAGGCGCGAGATGGAAGATCGGCTCCTTCGAACCCAGGGTCGGCAGGATGTGGGCGTCGGGGTCGAGGCGGGTGCCGAACCGCCGCTCGACCCACGCGGCGATCGCGGCGCGGAGCTCCGGGAGCCCGGCGGCGCGCGGATACGACGAGGTCGGCCCGA
>DASSDW010000039.1:0-4925 GCA_035696925.1 Actinomycetota bacterium | reverse complement strand
GACGTTCGGCGAGCAGGACAAGCTCGTCCTCCTGATCGGGATCGGCGTCGTGCTCGGCATCGCGGTCGCGATCGTGGGCGCGGCGTCGGTGCGGCGGCCGAGCCTCGCGGTCGGCGCCTCCGTGGTCCTCGGGGCGATCGGCGCGGCCGCCGCCCTCACCCGGCCCGCCAACGACCTCGCCGACGCGGTCCCCTCGATCGCGGGAGCCGCGGCGGGTGTCCTCACCTCTCGCCTGCTGATGGCCGCGGCCGGAGTCCCGACGGGGAGCGCCGCGGGAACAGCTTCGTCGCCGGTGATGCGGAGCTTCGACCGCAGACGGTTCCTCCGTGCCGGCGTCGCCGCCGCGGGGATCGCGGCGGCGGCGGGCGGTCTCGGCCGGCTCCTGTCGAGCCGCGCGACCGCCGCTGCGTCGCGAGCGGCGGCGCTGGTCCCCACCCCGGCGGACATCGGTCCGCCCCCTCCGGCCGGCGCGGACCTCGGCGTGCCGGGCGTGGCGCCGTTCCTCACCCCGAACGCGACCTTCTATCGCGTGGACACGGCGCTGTTCGTACCCACGGTCGACTCCGAGTCGTGGGCGCTCCGTGTCCACGGGATGGTCGACCACGAGATCGTCCTCGGCTTCGACGACCTCCTCGCGCGACCGATGATCGAGCGCGACATCACGATCGCCTGCGTCTCGAACGAGGTCGGCGGGCCCTACGTGGGGAACGCGCGCTGGATTGGTGCGCCCCTCGCCGACCTCCTCCGGGAGGCCGGCGTGCATCGCGATGCCTCGCAGATCGTGTCGCGGTCCGCCGACGGATTCACGATCGGCACGCCGACCGCCGTCGTGATGGACGGACGGGACGCCATGCTCGCCGTCTCGATGAACGGCGAGCCCCTGCCGCTGGAGCACGGGTTCCCGGCGCGGATGCTCGTGCCGGGACTCTACGGCTACGTCTCCGCGATGAAGTGGCTCGTCGACCTCGAGCTCACGACGCTCGACGCCTACGACGCGTACTGGATCGAGCGTGGATGGGCCAAGGAAGCCCCCGTCAAGACGCAGTCGCGGATCGACACCCCGCGCTCCGGATCGCAGCTCGCGCCCGGGCCGGTCGCGGTGGCGGGCGTGGCATGGGCGCAGCACCGCGGGATCGACCGCGTCGAGGTGCGTGTCGACGGCGGAGCGTGGGAGCCGGCCGAGCTCGGCGCGGAGGACACGATCGACACGTGGCGGCAGTGGGTCTATCGATGGGACGCGACGCCCGGTTCGCACGCCCTGGCGGTGCGCGCCACCGACGGAGAGGGCGAAACGCAGACGGAGGAGACCGTCCCTCCGTTCCCGGACGGCGCGACCGGACACCACACGATCCTCGTCGACGTGATGTGACATCTCGCCCGACGTAGCCCATCTGGGTATCGGCCGGACATCACCCTTCTCGGTACCAGTGGTACGTCAGACGACGCATGTGGAGTTGCTACAGGTGGCCCATCCTTCGACGTGTCGCGCAACGGGGGGCGGGCAAGCGGCCCGGAACGGTCCACCGCGAACCCACCGCGAGAGGAGGGGTCCCGTCGATGATGCGCAGGATCGTTGCATCGAGCCTGAAGTTCCGCCGTCTCGTGGTCGCGCTCGCGGCCGGCATGGTCGTCTTCGGAGTCGTCCAGCTCCGGCACGTCCCGGTCGATCAACTGCCTGAGTTCGGCCCCACGATGGTGGAGGTCCGGACGGAGGCGCTCGGTCTGTCGGCGACCGAGGTCGAACAGTTGATCACCGTGCCGCTCGAGCAGGACCTCCTGAACGGCGTCGCGTTCGTCGAAGAGATCCACTCGGAATCCCTGCCGGGGCTCTCCTCGGTCGTCATGATCTTCGAGCCGGGGACGCCCCTCCTCGATGCGCGACAAGTGGTGCAGGAGAAGGTCGCCGAGGCCGCCGTCGCGCTCCCCGGGGTGTCCGCACCCCCGCAGATGCTGCAGCCGTACTCTTCCACGAGCCGTGTCCTCACGATCCGGCTGGCCTCAGACTCCCTGTCGCCGATCAAGATCTCCGAGCTCGCCAAGTGGAACATCGCGCCACGTTTGCTCGGGGTCCAGGGCGTGGCCAACGTCTCGATCTGGGGGTTCCGCGATCGCCAGCTGCAGGTGCTGGTCGACCCGGAGCGCCTGCGGGACGCGGACGTCACCCTCCAGTCGGTCGTGCGCACGACGGGGAACTCCCTCTGGGTCTCCCCGCTGACCTTCTTGGAGGCCTCCACCCCCGGGACCGCGGGATTCATCGACACGCCGAACCAGCGGATCGGGATCCGTCACGAGCCCCCGATCACGACGGCGGACGACCTCGCGCAGGTCCCGATCGAGGACGACGAGGGCAACGCGGTCATCGTCGATGGGGCGCCGGTCCAGCTCGGCGACGTGACGGACCTCGTCGAGGATCACCAGCCGCTGATCGGCGATGCGGTCTTCAGCAACGGCGAGACAGGGTTGATGCTGGTCGTGGAGAAGTTCCCCGACGCGAACACCGGTGAGGTCACGGACGGCGTGGAGGAGGCTCTCGACGCGCTCCAACCGGGACTGCCCGGGCTCGAGGTCGACACCGCCCTCTTCCGTCCGGCCGACTACGTCGACACGTCCGCGCGGAACGTCGCCGTGGCGCTCGCGATCGGCGGGCTCCTCCTGATCGCGGGGCTGGCCCTGCTCCTGTTCGAGTGGCGCTCGATCGTGATCGCCGCCGCCGCGGTCATCTCCTCGTTCGCGGCCGCAGGCGCGATCCTCATCCTCCGCGACGTCACGCTGAACGTGATGATCGTCGCCGGCTTGGTGATGGCGCTGGGCATCGTGATCGACGACGCCGTCAATGACGTTCGCCAGATCGCCTCGCGGCTCAAGGGCGCCGGCGAGGACGGGGCCGGAGCCAGCGTGCCGTCCTGGCGATCGGTCCTCGAGGCCTCCGTCGCCGTGCGGAGCTCCCTGCTCTTCGGGACCTTCGTCGCTGTCGCCGCCGTGGTCCCCGGCTTCTTCCTCGACAGACAGGCGGGAGCGTTCCTGCCCCCCATCCTGATCTCGTACCTGGCCGTGATCGGTGTCTCGATGCTGGTCGCGCTCGTCGTCACGCCCAGCCTCGGCTTGATGCTGCTGCCCGGCCGTTCGGAGCTGCGCGAGTCCCCGGTGCTCCGCTGGTTCCGGGGCCGACACGGGTCGCTGCTCACCCGGGCCGTCCGCAGACCGCGGTGGGCCTACGCGGCGATCGGGGTGGCGCTCATCATCGGCGTCGCGGTGTTCCCGTTCCTGGACCGCTCGACGAACGTTCGGCTGCGCGAGACCGACCTCCTGATCCGATGGGATGCCGCTCCGGGCACGTCGTTGCCGGCGATGAACGGGTTGACCGCGGATGTCGTCGACCGGCTGGCCGCGCTCGAGGGCGTCGAGCAGGTGGGCGCCCACGTCGGCCGCGCGATCCACTCCGACCAGATCGTGAACATCAACAGCGGAGAGATCTGGCTCACCCTCGATGACTCGGCGGACCACGATGCCTCGGTCGCGTCGATCGAGCAGGTCCTCGCGACCTACCCGGACCTCTCGCACCGCGTGACCACGTACGCGGAGCAGCGGATCACCGACGTGCTCGAAGGCCGCGACCGAGATGTCGTCGTGCGCGTGTACGGCGCGGACAGGGCCATCCTCGAGACGAAGGCAGACGAGATCCGCGGAGCGTTGTCGGGGATCGAAGGCGTCGAGCGGCCACAGGTCGAGGTGGCCCCCACCGAGCCGACGATCGAGGTCGAGGTGGATCTCCTGCGCGCGCAGCAGTTCGGCGTGAAGCCCGGAGACGTCCGCCGAGCCTCGGCGATCCTGCTCTCCGGGCTCGCCGTGGGCAACCTGTTCGAGGAGCAGAAGGTGTTCGACGTGGTGGTGTGGGGAACGCCCGACATCCGCCGTTCGGTCGAGGACGTCGAGCAGCTGCTGATCGATACGCCGACGGGCGAGCGGGTCCGCCTCCACGAGGTCGCCGACGTCAGCGTCGTCGAGAACCCCGCCGTGATCCGTCACGAGGCCGTCTCCAACTACATCGACGTCAGTGCCGACATCGCGGGCGGTGACACCGAAGGGGTGCTGGAGGACGTCCGGAGCGCGGTCGCGGCCGTGGAGTTCCCCCTCGAGCACCACGCGGAGATCAGGGGCGCCGTCGTGAACGTCGTCGATCCAGGGGCCACGATCCTCGCCGTCGCGCTCACGGCTGCTCTCGCGATCTTCCTCCTCCTCCAGGCAGCGTTCACCAGCTGGCGGCTCGCGATCCTGGTCCTGGCGACGCTTCCCATCGCGCTCGTCGGCGGGCTCGTGGCCGCCGGGATCGGTGGGGGGACCATCGGCCTCGGTGCCTTCGCGGGTCTCCTCGCGGTCCTGGGGATGACCGCGCGCAGCGGCATCCAGATGGTGCGGCACTACCAGCACCTCGAGCTCGAGGAGGGCGAGAAGTTCGGCGACGAGTTGGTGCTCCGCGGCACCGAGGAGCGGCTGCAACAGTCGGTCGTGCCGGTCATCGTCACGATCCTCGCGCTGGTGCCGATCATCGTGGCCGGCGACGTCGCCGGGCTCGAGATCGCGAGGCCGATGGCGGTCGTGATGATCGGCGGGTTCCTGACCTCCGCGCTCCTCACGCTGTTCGTGTTGCCACCGCTCTACCGGATGCACGGGTTCGTCACCGAGCGTGACACCGTCGCGGAAGACCTGGTGGTCCTGCCGGAGCCGGAGCTCGACATCGAACCAGTGGCCGGGAGCTGAGGGGAGGATCGATGCCTCGTCGTCGATGGACGGTCGCGGTCCCGATCTGCGCGATCCTCTTCCTCCCCGGTTGCCGGGACATCGCGGCCGAGGAGGTCGAGGTGGGGTACGAGCCTGCGACCGTCGAGGAGATCAAGGGATCGGACCTGTCCCGGGTGGTCCTCGAG
>DASSDW010000038.1:0-4428 GCA_035696925.1 Actinomycetota bacterium | reverse complement strand
ACGAGCGCGAGGTGCGGGGCACGGCCGACGATCGTGGTGTCGGGCTTCGTGTCGGCCGGCGGCACCTCGCCGGCACCGAGGCCCCAGTGCCATCGGCCTCCTCCCGCCCCGTCGACCTCCACCTCGACGCTGTACCCGGTGAGGTCCAGGCCCGCTTCGGCAAGGGCCCACGGGAGCATGCGGATCCCCATGTCGATCGTGAGGTGGATCGGCCAGTGCTGGTACTCGGGGCCGAGGCCGTTCGTGGCGCGCATGTCCTCGCCGTGCACCCACCACTCGACGATGCGCGAATGGATCAGGTACCGGGCCGCGATCTCGCCCGCGAGCCACGGGAACCGTCCCTTGTCCCACTCGTCCTCGGAGAGGAGGCCGGCGTACCCGAGCAGCGCGTCCGCCGCCTGCCCCCACGTCACGAGGACCTCCCGCGTCGGAAGGCCCGACCGCCGCTCGACCGCCCACTCGTTGAACCGGTCGACGGTGAACGCTCGGCCGTCGAGATGCCGCCGATACTCCTCGAGCTCCTCGGGAGGATCGCCCTTCACGACGTGGGCGGCTGCGGTGTCCTGCGCTGCGAGATGGGCCATCACGTCGCGGTTCCACCAGCCGGGCAGGGCGCTCGGCTGCTCCCACGTCTGTGGGTCCGCGAACTGCACGGTCCGACCGAGCCGCTGGCGCTCCGCTTGTGCGATCCCGAGCAGTGTGGTGCGGTCCAGGCTCACGGCGCGGAATCGTACAGTGACGGGCCGTGCTCGACCTGCCTGCCGATCACACCGCGAGGACGGCCCTCTGATGGGGGCGATCGAACGCTTCACCGATGCGGCACGCGAGCTCGGGCTCGAGCCGGAGATCCGGAGGTTCCCGGAGGGGACGAAGACGGCCGTCGATGCCGCGCGGGCGATCGGGTGCGACGTCGAGCAGATCGTGAAGTCGCTGGTGTTCATGGCGGACGGGAACCCGGTGATCGCGTACACCTCGGGTGGCAATCGCGTGGACCCCTCCAAGCTGGCCCGGCTCGCTGGCGCGTCCGAGTCGCGGAGGGCGACACCGGAGGAGGCGCGCGCCGCCACCGGTTTCGCCGTGGGTGGCACGCCGCCGTTCGGGCATCCCGCGCCCGTTCGCTGCTTCCTGGATCCCGCATTGCTTGCGTTCCAGGAGATCTGGGCTGCGGCGGGAACGCCGGACGCGGTGTTCCGGCTCACGCCGTCGGAGCTCCGTCGGGCGACGGGAGCGGAGACCGCGGATTTCACCGAGGGATGACGGCTACCGAGGGTAGAATCTGAGGCATGACAGCGACCGGAGACACCATGGCCCAGACCGCCGAAGAGACCGCCCCGCAGACCAGCCGCAAGTCCATCCAGCTGACCGAGACCGCTGCGGGCGAGGTCCAGAAGCTGATCACCGAAGAGGGGCGTCCTGACATCGCGCTGCGGATCGCCGTGCAGCCCGGCGGCTGTTCGGGTCTCCGCTACGCGATGTACCTCGACGACCAGGTCTCCGAGAAGGACCTGCTGGAGGAGCAGTTCGGCGTCAAGGTCGTCGTGGACAAGATGAGCGTGCCGTATCTGACCCAAGCCACGATCGACTGGGTGGACTCGCTCGAGGCCTCGGGGTTCACGATCGACAACCCGGCCGCGCAGAGCTCCTGCGCTTGCGGCCACTCGTTCCACTAACGCCAGCCCGGTCCGCTCCTCGAGCCGCTGATCCGCTCTCGTCAGGCGACGGTGTCCAGGCCCGTGCGGACACCGTCCACGAGCTCATAGAGCTGGGACTCCTCGATGATCAACGGGGGGCTCACCGCGAGTGCGCCGCCGACCAACGGTCGGACGAGGACGCCTGCCTCGCGGGTCGCGGCGCCGACGCGGGCACCCAGGGCGGGGTCTTGGTCCACGAGGTCGGAGCGCAGCTGCACGGCGGCGAGCAGCCCGACGCCCCCTCGCACGTCCTCGACGAGGTCGTGATCGGTCAGCTGCTTCAGGGCGTCGAGCAGGGGTCCCTCCATCGCCTTCGCGCGGGCTGGCAAGCCCTCGTGCTCGAGGATGTCGATGTTGACGAGCGCCGCCGCCGCGACCGCCGCATGGCCGCTGTACGTGTAGCCGTGGCGCCACATCCCCCCACCCTCGGCCCAGAACGGCTCGGCCACGCCCGGTGAGGCGAGGACCGCGCCCAACGGCAAGTAGCCGCTCGAGATCCCTTTCGCGCAGACGACGATGTCCGGCTCCAGGCCGAAGCGGGTGGAGGCGAACCAGTCCCCGCACCGGCCGAAGCCCGTGATGACCTCGTCGGCGACGAACAGGACGCCCGTGTCCCGGCACACCGCGCGGACGGCCTCGAGGTAGCCATCCGGGGGTGGGAACACGCCGCCCGCCCCGATCACCGGCTCGCAGAAGAACGCCGCGACCCGCTCCGGACCGACGTCGTCGACCGCCGCGCGCAGTGAGTCGGGATCGTCCCACGGCACCTCCAGGACGTCTTGGATCAGCGCGCCGTGTCCGGCGGCGTTCGCCGGGATGCCCGCGAGCGAGGTCCCGGCGGTGTGCATCCCGTGGTACGCCTTCTCCCGTCGCACGAGGATCGTGCGATCCGGCTCCTCGAGGAGCTGCCAGTAGCGGCGCGCCATCTTCGTCGCGGTGTCGATCGAGTCGGAGCCACCGCTCGTGAGGAACACCTTGGACCCAGTGACCGGGGCGAGCCCCGCCACACGGTCGGCGAGCTCAAGCGTCACCGGGGTCGCGATGTCGCCGAAGTTCGAATAGGTCGGCAGCTTCGCCATCTGCGCCGCCGCGGCCTCGCCGATCTCGGGACGGCCCCAACCGACGTTGCAGTACCACAGGGACGCCGTCGCATCGAGGTAGCGAGTGCCGTCGACGTCCCACACGTAGCAGCCGTCCCCACGTTCCAGGACAAGCTCGCCCCCCGCGGCGATCGCGGCCATGTCGGCGAACGGATGCCAGTAGGACTGCGCCACGTCGGGGACGCTACCAGCAGCGACGCGCGCTTCCGAGGACCTCCGTCGAGCTATCCCGGTTCGTACGCGAGGTTCGGGGCGAGCCACCGCTCCGCCTCGGCGAGGGACTCGCCCTTCCGGCGCGCGTAGTCCTCGACCTGGTCCTTCGCGATCCGCCCGACGTGGAAGTAGCGGGCCGCCGGATGCGCGAGGTACAGACCGCTCACGCTCGCCGGGGGCATCATCGCGCACGAGGTCGTCAGATCGATCCCGGTCGCCTCGGCGGCGTTCAAGAGCTCGAACAAGGTCCGCTTCTCGCTGTGGTCCGGGCAGGCCGGGTAGCCGAAGGCCGGCCGGGTGCCGCGGTAGCGTTCCTTGATCAGGTCCTCGCCGGAGAGCTGCTCGTCCGGCGCGTACCACTCGCGTCGGACCTGTTCGTGGAGGTATTCCGCGAACGCCTCCGCGAGGCGATCGGCGAGCGCCTTGGTCACGATCGCCCGGTAGTCGTCGTGCTCGGCCTCGTAGGCCTTCGCGAGATCGTCGGCGCCGAAGCCCGCGGAGACGGCGAACGCCCCCACGTGATCTCGGACGCCCGAGTCCAGAGGTGCGACGAGGTCGGCGATCGACTTGTTGGGCTCGCCCTCGCCACGGTCGCCCTGCTGTCGGAGGCAATGGAAGACGTAGCCGCCCTCGGTCACGATGTCGTCGCCCTCGGCGCGCGCCGGGAAGTAGCCGTAGACGCCTCGCGCCTCGAGCAGCCGCTCGTCGACGATCCGGTTCAGCACCTCTTGCCCGACCTGGAACAGCTCGCGAGCCGTCTCACCCATCTGCGGATGGTCGAGGATCTGCGGATAGCTTCCCTTGAGCTCCCACGCCGTGAAGAAGAACGTCCAGTCGATGTACTCGCGGAGCGTCGCGAGGTCCGGCTCGACGGTCCGGGTGCCGACGAAGGGCGGCGGGGGAGCGTCCTCCTGGCGCCAGTCCACCTTGAGTCGGTTCTCGAGGGCCTTCCGGTACGGCAGGAGCGGCTCCTTCTGCTTCTCCTCGTGGAGCTTCCGGAGCCGCTCCTGGTCCGTGCGGTTGTCGGCGTCCAGCTTCGCCTTCCGGGGCTCGTCGAGCAGCGCGCTCATCACCCCGACGACGCGCGACGCGTCCACGACGTGGACGACGGGCTGGGCGTACGCCGGGGCGATCTTGACGGCGGTGTGCTGCTTCGAGGTCGTGGCGCCGCCGATCAGGAGGGGGAGGTCGAGGCCGCGGCGCTGCATCTCGGTGGCCACGTTCACCATCTCGGTGAGCGAGGGAGTGATCAGCCCGGAGAGACCGATCACGTCCGCCTTCTCCCGCGCCGCCGTGTCCAGGATCGTCTCCGCGGGCGCCATCACGCCGAGGTCGACGACCCGGTAGTTGTTGCAGCCCAGGACCACCCCGACGATGTTCTTGCCGATGTCGTGCACGTCGCCCTTGACCGTGGCCGTCACGAT
>DASSDW010000037.1:0-2959 GCA_035696925.1 Actinomycetota bacterium | reverse complement strand
ACCTTGATCGCGAACCCGAGGGCGATCGCCCCGAACACGATCAGCTGGAACGTGCGGGTGAAGCCGCCCCCCGCCCCGAACTCGGTGAGCTTCACGAGATCGAACGTGTGCGGGTCCGGACCGCTGAAGTACAGCGCGAGGAACCCCAGCAGCATGAACACCGAGCCGAAGAGGGTGTAGAGGAAGAACTTGATCGCCGCGTACTCGCGGTTGGCCGACCCCCAGATCCCGATCAGGAAGTACATCGGAACGAGGACCATCTCCCAGAACACGAAGAACAGGATCAGGTCGAACGCGATGAACGTGCCGGCCATCCCGGTCTCCAGGAGCAGCATCAGCGCCAGGAAGGCCTTCGTGCGACCCGGCTCCGGTACGAACCGCCACGTGTAGACCGCGCACAGGAACGACAGCAGGAACGTGAGGACGTAGAGCGGCATCGAGATGCCGTCGATGCCCACGTGGAAGCGCGCGCCGATCGCGGCGATCCAGTCGACGTCGAGCACGAACTGCAGCCCGTCCCTCCCGTAATCGAACCCGATCGCGATCGCGATCGACAGCACCAGCGCGGCGCCGGTGAACAGGATGCCGAGACCTCGCACCATGCGGTCGCGGTCCCTCGGTACGAGGATGATCACCAGCGCGCCGACGATCGGCAGCAACGTGGTGATCGTGATCGCCGAGCTCTCCCAGGTCATCTCACACTCCTACGCGATCTGCACGAACACGATGGTCAGGACGACGACGCCCGCGAACAGCAGCACGGCGTACCACTGCACGTTCCCGGTCTGCAGGTACTTCAGGAGGCCACCGGTGGCCCCCGTCAAACCGCCGACCGCGTTGACGACGCCGTCGACGAACGTGCGGTCGATCCAGCTGACGAACGTGGCCAGGCCGCGCGCCACCCATGCGGCCCCGTTGACCACCCCGTCGAGCAGATGCTGGTTGGTCCAGTTCACGCCCGCGGACACCCGGTCGCGGATCGGGTAGACGATGCCGCTCATGTAGAGATCGTCGATGTAGTACCGATGCTGCAACACGTTCCACGCGCGCGGGAACGACATCAGCGGATCGCGCTCGCGCCGTTCCCGGTACAGCCGGTAGCCACCGAGGATCCCGGCGGCGGCCGCGAGGGTCCCGACGACGGCCACCCAGAACACGAATCCCGCTTCGTGCGGATGCTCGAAGTAGACCCAGTCGCCGAACACGGCGCCGAGCTGCGGGGCTCCGAGGAACCCCACGACCACCGACGCACCGGCGAGGCCCACGAGAGGGCCGGTCATCACCGCCGGGGACTCGTGCGGGTGGCCCTCGCCCGCATACCTGCCGAAGAACGTGAGCAGGACGCACCGCGTCATGTAGAACGCCGTCATCACCGCGACCGCAAGCAGGACGTAGAAGAGCCATTGGTTGTGCTCCCACGCGCCCACCAGGAGCTCGTCCTTCGACCAGAAGCCCGCGAGGGGGAAGACCCCGGCCAGCGCGGCGGAGCCGATCAGGAACGTCCAGAACGTGACCGGCATCTCGTCCTTCAACCCACCCATGTCGCTCATGTTGTTCGAGTGGACCGCGTGGATCACCGAGCCGGCGCCCAGGAACAGCAACGCCTTGAAGAAGGCGTGCGTGAAGAGATGGAAGAAGCCGGCGGTCACACCCTCCGGTCCGAGCGAGAGGCCGGCCACCATGTACGCGAGCTGCGAGAGCGTCGAGTACGCGAGGACCCGCTTGATGTCGTCCTGCACGAGGGCGAGGAACGCGGCGCCGAGCGTGGTGATCGCCGCGATCACGCTCACGATCGTCAGCACGAACGGATCCGCGTGCACGAAGACCTCGAACATCCTCCCCACGAGGTAGACACCGGCCGCCACCATCGTTGCGGCGTGGATCAGCGCCGAGACGGGGGTGGGGCCCGCCATCGCGTCGGGCAGCCAGACGTGCAGCGGGAACTGGGCGGACTTCCCGATCGCGCCGCCGAAGAGCAGGAGGGCCGCCGCCGTAACGAGCGCCGGTGACGTCTCCGGCCCGGCGATCGCGTGGCCGATCTCCGCGATGTTCGTCGTGGTGAACCCCGTCGCGAAGATCAGCGCGAAGATCCCGAACATGAACGGCACGTCGCCGATCCGCGTGGTGATGAACGCCTTGATCGCGGCGCTCGAGTTCTCGTGTTCCTCGTACCAGTGCCCGATCAACAGGTACGAGCACACGCCCATGATCTCCCAGCCGACCAGCAACATCAGCAGGTTGTCCGCGATGACGACGGTGAGCATCGCGCCCGTGAACAGGGACAGGACGACGTAGAACCACGTGAACCGCACGTCCCCGTGCATGTAGCCGAGCGAGTACACGTGGACCGCGAGCGACACGGCCGTGACCACGACGAGCATCACCGCCGTGAGGCCGTCGACGTACTGGCCCACCTCGAGGTGAAGCGGTCCGATCTCGAACCACTCGATCCCCTCGGGTGCGTACGTACCGCCGCCCGTCACGAAGTGGAAGAGCACGGCGAGGGCCATCACGAATCCGGCCCCGAGCGCCGCGATGCCGAAGACCGCACCCTGCCCCGGCGTCCGCTTCCCGAAGAAGAGGATCAAGGGGGCCGCGATGAACGGGAGGAGCGCGATCACCCACGCGTACTGGATCGCGCCGGTCGCGACGCCGGCTTCGGCCGCCGTGGCAGCGATCGCGCTGAAGGCGGCCGCTACCACTTGAGGAGGTTCACCTCGTCCACGTTGATCGAGGCCCGGTTCCGGAACAGGAGGATCACGATCGCGAGCCCGATCCCGACCTCGGCCGCGGCGACGGCGATCACGAAGAGCGCGAAGATCTGGCCGCCGACGTCGTGCAGGGACGACGAGAACGCCACCAGGTTCACGTTCACCGCGTTCAGCATCAGCTCGATGGCCATCAGCACCATCACGGCGTTCCTGCGGGCGAGGACGCCGTAGACGCCCGCCGAGAAGAG
>DASSDW010000036.1:0-6422 GCA_035696925.1 Actinomycetota bacterium | reverse complement strand
CCAGGTCACTGAGGAGTTCCGCGCCATCGCCGACGTGAAGCACCTGAAGGTGGCGGCCGTGTACGGCGGCGTAGGCCTCGGCCCGCAGGCCAAACGCGCCCGCCACGCCGACATCGTGATCGCCACGCCGGGCCGCCTCCTGGATCTCGTCCAGCGGAAGCTGCTGCGGCTGGACCGTGTCCGCATCTGCGTCCTCGACGAGGCGGATCGGATGCTCGACATGGGTTTCCTGCCCGACGTCACGCGGATCCTCCAGCTGCTCCGGCCGGACCGCCAGACGATGCTGTTCTCCGCGACGCTTGACGGCGCGGTCGGCCGGCTCGCCGCACGATTCATCCGGAACCCCGTCCGGCACGAGGTGGCTGGTCACGACGGCCCGCTCGTCACCGAGGCGGATCACCGCTTCGTCGCGGTGGATCACCAGGGGAAGTTGCGGGCGCTCGTGCGAGAGCTCGCCGCCGACCGCGGTCTCACGCTCGTGTTCGTGCGGACGAAGCGAGGCGCCGATCGCCTGGCGAAGAACCTCAAGGCGGAGGGCTTCCGGGTGGGAGCGCTCCACGGCGGGATGGCGCAAGCGGCTCGTGAGCGCGCCCTCGGCCACTTCGCCGCCGGCGCGAACGACGTGCTCGTAGCGACCGACGTCGCCGCGCGCGGCCTCGACCTCGAGCACATCACGCACGTGATCAACTTCGACCCGCCGGCCGACGAGAAGGACTACCTCCACCGCGTCGGCCGAACCGCCCGTGCGGGGCGGACCGGAACCGGGATCACGTTCGTCACGCCGGAGAAGACGAGGGACGTCGGCAAGATCGCGACCGTCCTCAAGCTCCACAGCGAGTTCGGGAACGCGGGGCTGCGCGTCGAGAGCGCGCGGCGACACCAGAGCGCCCGCCCCCGTCCGAGCTCCGGCAGGCGGCCGCGCCCGGCCAGGCGAGGACGATGATCCAGCGGCCCTAGCTCACCGAGGCCTAGCTCGCCGAGGGATGGAGCATCGGCACGAGCGGACGCCATCCCGATCGCAGCACTGACACGAGCGACGGCGGTGTGATCACGCGCGTGGATCCCGTCGAAAGGGCGCGGCGTCCGCTCGACGTTAGCCGGCGGGCGCTGCGCTCCGGATCCGCGAACCAGACGCTCGTCGTGGAGCCGCGCATCGATCGCGTCGTCCATCGCAACAGCCCGGCGTCGACGACCACCCACTGGCGGTGCCCGGCGGCGAACGCGGTCGCTTCGTCGAGGAAGAACAGTTCCGTGAACCGGTCGGGCAGCATCAGCGGCTCGCGATGCCAGCCGCGGAACTCGAGGCGACACCCGATCCAGCGACGCGTCGCATGGTGTCGCCGGATCCGGCCGTGCTCGTCGTGAAGGCAGCCTCGGTTCCCGTACACCAGTCCCCGCGCGGGGTCAGCGATCAGCTCGCCGAACGGCGTGCCCCGGTTCCGGAGCGGCATCGTGCGACCATCGTTCGCCGTTCCGACGGAGCGTCGGTTCGGCGGAGCGAGACCGATGCCTAGACGGGCAGGGCCAGGACCTGGCGAGCCGTGAGGCGGACGGTCGTCGGCAGCACGCGGAGGCCCACCATCCCGATCCGGCCGGCCACCCACGTGGCGTCGTCCAGGGTCTCGACGGAGATGTGGCCTTCCTGGGACTCGGAGACCCGGAAGATCATCCCGGCCGCGGTCTTGTAGACGTTCATCCCTTCATCCACCACCCCACTCTACGCGACTGGTCCGACCTCCGCCCGCGCGCCTTCCGAGGGTGGAGACCTCCCGGGGGCGGGTGATGCCCCCACGCCGGGCAACCGACGGGGTCGGCCCCTTGGGGTGGCCTCGTCGAGGTGCGAACATGCGCTCATGGCCTCAGAGGCATCGGCTCAGACCGTCGATCGTTCGTCGCGCCGCATCGTGCTCGCCCGGGCCCTCGCCGGCCTCACCTTGGCCGGGTTCGCGACCGGTCTTGTGTACACGCTCCTCGATGCCGCGATCCGACCTGCCGGCGCGGGCGATCCGTTCGGGGACCTCATGTACGTGGCAGCCTTCGCTGCGTTCCCGGTGTTCGGCTACGTGCTGGTGACGCGGCGACCCGAGAACGCCGTTGGGTGGCTGATGGTGGGTATGGGTGTCTTCTTCGGTCTCAGCGCGATCGTCAGCTCCGTCGGTTGGTACCTGCTCCATACCGGGCGCCGCGACTCGGGCCTCGTCCTGCTCGCGATCGATTCACCGAGCTGGGTCCCCGTCGTGGTGCTGCCGATCACGTTCCTCCTCCTGCTGTTCCCCAACGGGCACCTGCCGTCGCCGAGGTGGCGGTGGTTCGCATGGGGAGTCGGGGTCGGACTCGCGATCGTGTACCTCGCGATCCTGCTCGATCCTGGGCCGCTCGAGGCCCCGCCAGTGCCGAATGTCCCGAACCCGATCGGGATAGACGCGCTCGGCCCGTTCCTGAACGCCGCGCAGGCCCTCATCCTGGTGCTTCCGATCGGTGTGCTCGGATCGCTGCTGTCGCTCGTGCTGCGGTTCCGCCGATCGAGTGGGACCGAGCGGCTCCAGCTTCGATGGCTGCTCACGGCCGCCGGTTTCGTGGCGCTGCTGTACTCGGGCGCGATCCTCGCGTCGCTCGGGAGCTCCTGGGGCGGCGGGGGGGAGCCCGGGTGGCTCCTGTGGCTGCAGAACGTCGTGATCGTGTCGTTCGCTCTCATCCCGATCGCGATGGGCGTGTCGATCCTGCGCTACCGGCTGTTCGACATCGACATCGTCATCAACAAAGCGGTGCTGTTCGGAGCGCTCGCCGTGTTCATCGCGATCGTGTACGTCGCGATCGTCGCCGGCGTGGGGGCTCTGGTCGGGAGCCAGGCCAACCCGGTGTTGTCGGCCGCGGCCGCGGCCGTCGTCGCGCTCGCGTTCCAGCCGATCCGGCGACGGGCACAGCGTGTGGCCGACCGACTCGTCTACGGCAAGCGCGCGACGCCCTACGAGGTGCTCTCAGAGTTCTCCGAGCGGGTCGGGCAGACGTACGCGAGCGACGAGCTTCTCCCGAGGATGGCGCGGGCGCTGGGGGAGGGCACGGGCGCGGCTCGCGCAGACGTGTGGGTCCGCGTAGGCGAGGAGCTGCGGTCCGAGGCGATCTGGCCCGAGGACGCGGGCCCGCTGCCGGCTCGTCCGATCGCGTCCAGCGAAGAGACCGCCAACACGGCCTCGTCGCTCTTCGAGCCGGTCCGACACCGTGGCGAGCTCCTCGGCGCCCTGTCGATCGAGAAGCGGCCGGGGGAGTCCCTCGCGGCCACCGAGGAGAAGCTGGTCCGGGATCTGGCCGCGCAGGCGGGCCTCGTGATGCGGAACGCCGGCCTCACGGAGGATCTGCTGGACACGATCGAACAGCTCCGGACATCGCGTCAGCGACTCGTCTCGGCGCAGGACGAGGAGCGCCGGCGGCTGGAGCGGAACCTCCACGACGGCGCGCAGCAGCAGCTCGTGGCGCTCGCCGTGAAACTCCGGCTGGCCGAGCAGGTCGCCGATCACGACCCCGCGAAGGTGAAGGAGCTGCTGACCGGTCTCCAGTCCGACGCCGGCGACGCGCTCGAGAACCTCCGAGATCTCGCGCGGGGCATCTACCCGCCGCTCCTCGCGGACAAGGGACTCGTGGCGGCGCTCGAGTCCCAGGCGCGGAAGTCGACGATCGCGATCGCGATCGAGGCGGACGGCGTCGGTCGCTATCCGCAGGAGGCGGAGGCCGCCGTCTACTTCTCCTGCCTCGAGGCTCTGCAGAACGTGGCCAAATACGCCTCGGCCTCACGGGCCACGATCTCGCTCTCCGATGGGGACGGACGCCTCCGGTTCGCGGTGAAGGATGACGGCGTCGGCTTCGATCAGAGCGAGACGTCCTACGGCACCGGATTGCAGGGGATCGCGGATCGGCTCGCGGCGCTCGATGGTATGGCGGAGGTCACGTCGGTTCCGGGAGGCGGCACGACCGTGTCCGGTGCCGTTCCGGTCTCGCGCCTCGCCTCGTAGGGGCGGTCGCGCGCGTCCCGCGATGGCTAACCGTGCTGGTCGCTGCCAGCTGCTTCGTCGACCGCCGCGGTCGAGCCGTCCTGGCCAACCGCCGGATCCTCCACCTGTGGGGCCTGGTCCCCGGTTTGTTCGGGCGTTCCCCCGGGGGGTTCGTTGCCCTCTCCCTGGTTCCCCTGGTCGTCGCCACCCTCTCCCTGGCCTCCCGGGTCGTCGGGCGGCGGGTTGTCCTCCCCCTGGCTCCCGGGGTCGTCGGGAGGCACGGGGTCCTCCCCCTCGATCACCGGCTCCTCGGGCGGGACTTCGAGCGATCCGTTGTCTTCTCCCTGACTTCCCGGGTCCTCAGGTTTCCCACCGGCACCGGACCCCTTGGGGGTCGTGTCGCGATCCTTCGGGCAGGCATGGACCCGGCCCGAGTCGCCTTCGTCGGCGGCGCGGTCGACGCCCTTCACCGCGTCTTCGCATCGATCCGAGTGTGCGGATCCCTCCGGTCCGGTCGTTGGCGTGACGGTCGAGCCGGTCGAGCCGGTCGAGCCGGCCGGGTCGGCCGGGCGGTCCGACCGTGGGGCGGATGAAGGCCGGGGAGCGTCCCTTCCACGGAACGTGTCTACGACACGGGGGACCGACGCGGCGATCGCGGCGAAGGCGGTGATCACTAGGAGCCACGTCGCGGTGGCGACGAGGACCTGGGCGACGCGCCCTCGTCTTCGCCAAGGCTGCGGGAGCGGCGGTTCGATCTCGACGGGCGCGTCCTTCGAGACGATGGCCTCCGGCGCGGGGACGGGGGTCTCTGCTTCCGGCACCACGATCGTGTCGGCGCGCTCGACCCGTGCCGCCGCCCTGCGCACGGCGTCGCCGAGGTCCTCGATGACCATGTGCGGCTCGACGCGTTCTTCCGCCAGCACCGCGGACACGCCGTCCGGCCACACGACGACCAGGGCGGCCCCGTCGATCTTCTGCCGGGCGTCCAGCGCGGCGGCGGCGGAGATCCCGCCATCGAGGACGAGCACGGATGGCCTGGCACCTCGCAGCACCCGCGAGAGCTCCTCATCGTTCGAGGCCATCCCGATCAGGTCGAACCCCTCGGCTTCGAGCACGAAGCGAAGCAGTCCGTCGGCGCGCTCCGCCTCGCCGAGGACGACCTGAACCCTTCGCTCGCGCTGCATCCCCTGACCTCCGGTCTCGTCGCGCGATCGTACGCCGAGCGCGGCGCGAACTCTGCGGGTCAGATGGGCCACAGACGTCGGTCCTACGGCGCGTCGGTGAGAAGAGCACCGGCGGACGAGCCCAGAAGGGCTATCCCGCGTAGGGCACAGCGATCGACGAGGCGAGGAGCTCGTTCGGATGGTCGGCGTTCCGTCCTGTCGGCGACCCCGGGTACGGTGTGACGACGTGACCGACCCCCTCGAGCTCCTCCGCCTGATCGCGGGCCCGGAGGCGACGTTCCGCGCCGGCCAGCGGGAGGCGATCGACGCCGTTGTCTCGGAGCGCGGGCGGGTCCTGCTCGTGCAGCGGACCGGGTGGGGGAAGTCGGCCGTCTACTTCATCGCCACCCGGCTGCTCCGCGACGACGGCGCCGGTCCCACGATCCTCGTGTCGCCCTTGCTCGCGCTGATGCGCAACCAGATCCAGATGGCGGAGCGAGCCGGGGTGCGCGCACACACGATCAACAGCGAGAACCGTAACGACTGGGACGTGGTCAGCGACGCGGTCGACCACGACGACGTCGATCTCCTCCTGATCTCGCCCGAGCGTTTCAACAATCCGGCGTTCCGCGACGGGATCCTCCCCACGGTCGCGGCGCGCTCGGGCTTGCTGGTGATCGACGAGGCGCACTGCATCAGCGACTGGGGCCACGACTTCCGCCCCGACTACCGGCGGCTCGTCCGTGTGCTCGAGCTCCTGCCGCGCGGCGTCCCGGTCCTGTGCACGACCGCCACGGCCAACGATCGTGTGATCGAGGACATCCGCTCGCAGCTCGGCGCGGAGCTCGCCACCCTCCGCGGTCCGCTCGCGCGCGAGAGCCTCGCCCTGTCGATGCTCGACACGACGTCGCAGCCCGAGCGACTCGCGTGGCTCGCGGACGTCGTCCCCGGCCTGGAGGGGTCGGGCGTGATCTACGTGCTGACGGTCGCCGACACCACACGGGTGGCGTCGTTCCTCCGCACCCGGGGGATCGACGCCCATGCCTACAGCGGCGAGACGGAGTCGGAGGGGCGTCTGGAGCTGGAGGAGGCGTTGATCCACAACGGCGTGAAGGCGCTGGTCGCGACGTCTGCGCTGGGGATGGGCTTCGACAAGCCCGACCTCGGCTTCGTGATCCACTACCAGTCGCCGTCCTCGCCGATCGCCTACTACCAGCAGGTCGGCCGCGCCGGGCGAGCCTTGCCGCACGCGCCGGTGGTGCTCCTCCGCGGC
>DASSDW010000035.1:0-4197 GCA_035696925.1 Actinomycetota bacterium | reverse complement strand
CAGGGCGAGGGCGATCTCGGAGAGCGTCCCGAACTCGCCCCCCACCGCGATCACCGCGTCGGCGGCCCGGGCGACGATCGCGTTCCGCGCCTCGCCGAGGCCCGTGGCGATCCGCACCGTCAGATGCGCCGAGGCGTGGCTGCGGTCCTCACCGGGCAGGACTCCCACCGAGGTGCCGCCCGCCGCCTCGCAGCCTCGCGCGGCGGCGTCCATCACCCCGCCGAGCCCGCCGCAGACGAGCACGGCCCCGGCCTCGGCCAGTCGCCGGCCGATCTCCTCGCCGGCCGCCATCTCGTCGTCGGACGCCTGACCCGCACCGATCACCGAGATGTACGGGCCCTCGCTCACGGTCGGGAGTATCGCAGCCCCGGCCGGTGGCTCAGCCCCACGTCACGCCGAGGATCGCCGCCAGGAGCGCGGCGGCCGCCGGCTTGTCAAGCGGCTCGTTGCCGTTGCCGCATTTCGGGCTCTGGACGCACGACGGGCAACCGAGCGAGCACGGGCACTGTCGGATCGTCTCGAGCGTCGCCTCGAGGAGGCGCCCGATGTGGCGGAAGCCTCGCTCGCTGATGCCGGCGCCTCCCGGGTAGGCGTCGTGGATGAAGATCGTCGTCAGGCCCGTGTCCTGGTGGAGCGGCGTGGAGACGCCGCCCAGGTCCCAGCGATCGCACGTGGCGATCAACGGCATCAGCCCGATCGCGGCGTGCTCGGCCGCGTGGATCGCTCCGGCCAGCTGCCGGGGGGTGATCGCGGCCTTCGCGATCACGTTCGGGGTGATCGTGAACCAGAGCGATCGCGTCTCCAGCCGTTGCGGCGGGAGCGCGAGCGCCTCCTCGTCCACGACCTCGTTCGTCGAGACCAGCTTCCGGGCGAAGCCCACGACCTGATCGGTCACCAGCACGTCCCCGAACGAGACCTCCACGTCCTCGAGCGTCCCCCGCTCGAGCTCGCCCACGATCTCGATGTCGGTGATCGTGCGCGCCTGCGTGTAGTAGTCGGGATCGGCGGCCTTCACGGCGGCCACCCCTCGGTCGAGGTGGAGCTCCGTGACGAGGTACTGCTCGCCCATGTGGAGGTAGACGGCACCCGGGTGGAGCGTGCCGAACGCGCGGTGCTCGTCTGCGGTCCCGATCACCTCGCCGGTATCGGCGTTCACGATCGTGTAGACGGTGCCGGCTCCGGCGCGCACGTCCACCCCTCGGTGCGGCGACTCGCGTCCGGCGTCGTGCCAGGCGTCGCGGCGGCGCGTGAGCTCTCCCCGCTCGCCCATCCGCTCGAGCGCGGCCCCCGTGTCCGCCCCGAAGTACGCGTGGTCCTCGTCGGCGATCGGCAGCTCGCGCGCGGCGCAGCGCAGGTGCGGCTCCCGGACGTAGGGGTTCTCCGGGTCGATCACCGCGGCCTCGGCCGGCTTGTCGAAGAGGTCCTCCGGATGGTGGACGAGGTACTGGTCCAAGGGATCGTCCTGCGCGACCAGCATCGCGAGCGATCCCTCGGCCCGGCGCCCCGCCCGGCCCGCCTGCTGCCACATCGACGCGCGGGTCCCCGGGTACCCCGTGAGGACGACCGCGTCGAGCGATCCGATGTCGATCCCGAGCTCGAGCGCGTTGGTCGCGGCCACCGCGAGGAGGTCGCCCTCGGCGAGGCGCCGCTCGATCGCGCGGCGGTCCTCGGCGAGGTAGCCGGCCCGATAGGAGACGACCCGGGATCGCCGGGCCGCGTCGCCCACGTCGCGTCGCGTGAACTCCGCGAGCAGCTCCGCCGCTCGCCGCGAGCGTGTGAAGCCGATCGTGCGGACGTCGTCGGCGACGAGCCGGCCCATCAGCCACGACGCCTCCGCCAGCGCGCTCCGCCGGCGCCCGGTCTCCTCGTCCACGATCGGCGGGTTCCAGAGCGCGAAGAGCTTGTCGCCGGCCGGCCCGCCGATCCCCTCGACGACCTCGACGTCGAGACCGGTCAATCGCGAGGCCAGCTCGCCCGGGTTGCCCACCGTCGCGCTCGCCAGGCACCAGCGCGGGGCGCCCCCGTAGTGCTCGATCAGCCGCCGGAGACGCCGCAGGACCATCGCCACGTGCGAGCCGAACACCCCGCGGCACACGTGCGCTTCGTCGATCACGATCAGGGAGAGCCGGAAGAAGAAGTCCGCCCATCGTGCGTGGTCCGGGAGGATCGAGAGGTGGAGCATGTCGGGGTTCGTCAGGACGAGGTTGGCGTTCTTGCGGACCAGCGGTCGTTCCGCCTTCGGCGTGTCGCCGTCGTAGGCCGAGGCGCGGATCTGCGTGAGCTTCAGGGCGCGGACGGCCCGGAGCTGATCGCGGGCGAGCGCCTTCGTCGGGAAGAGGTAGAGCGCCGTGGCCTTCGGCACGGTGAGAGCCGCCTCCGCGAACGCCACGTCGTACACGAGCGTCTTCCCGCTCGCGGTCCCGGTCGAGAGGATCACGTCGCGTCCTCCGCGGAGCGCCTCCAGCCCGCGGGACTGGTGCGGGTAGAGACCTTCGATGCCGAGGAGCCCCAGGCGGGAGGTCAGGAGGGCCGGGAGGTCCGAGGGGAACGGATCGAGCCGCGGCTCGCGCGCCGGTAGCTCACGCGTGTTGACGAGACATGCGGCGGTCTCGGGGTCGAGCGCGGTGAGCTCCTCGAGGAATCCACGAGCGTCCACGGGGCGACGCTACCGGGACGGCGCCGAGGGAGGGTCCTCGTTCGGATCGTCCTCGTTCGGATCGTCGTCGCGCGGGGGGTCGTCGTGCGGCGGAGATGGGTGCTCTTCCTCGGCTTCCTCGAGCGCGTCCTGGAGGCGCTCCTCGCCGAGCTCCGCGTAGGACGCCACGAACGCGTCACGGACGAGCTTCGGCATGCGCCGCCGATCCCGCAGGAGGAAGGCCACGCCCAGCAGCAGGTACAGGATGCCGACGCCGATCCGTTCGGCCGCATGCATCGACTCGGGGACCAGTGCGCCCACGATGAACTGCGCCCAGAACAGCCCGAACAGGTACCCGGCCTCCCGCAGCGACAGCGAGAGGTTCGACAGGATCGCCACCGCGAAGAACGACTGGGCGGCGGTGAGGAACAGCTCCTCTCGCTGGACCGCGCTGATGGGGAGGCCGTGGGTGGACGCGCTCGAGATCGCGAACACGATGGGGAGCGTTCCCACGAGCAGTGTCCACTGGTTCACCTTCGAGGACACGAGCGTCCCGAGGCCGGCATTCGTGTTCAGGCGCCACGCGAAGAGCCCTGCCACGAGGAGTTCGGGCGACTCCGAGGCGAGCGGTGCGAGCCACTGGACCAGGAGGAACTCGCTGATACCGAGCTGTTTCCCGGCCTCCTGGAGCGAGTGGGCGAACGGCTCGGCGAACAGCAAGATCACCGTCCCCGACGCGAGGAACAGTCCGATCACCCACACACGCCGCGTGAGGACCGGGAACGTTCCCAGGTACCTGGCCGGTCCCACGAGGTGGGGTTCCTCGGCCGGAGCTCGTGAGACCCTCCACGTGTAGCCGGCGAACAGCGCAACGAGGATCACGCTGTCGATCAGTGTGATCGACCCCTTCAGCGGCAGCGTGAGCGAGTACAGGGTCGCCACCCACAGGAAGCCCAGCTCGATGGAGTGGTCCCGCGTCAGCTCGATCCCCTCCCAGCGCTGCCCCTTCGGCAACGCTCGGGTCCTGCGGAGCCGGTACCACGCGATGAAGACCACCATGGACCACCCGAGGCCGATCAGCAGTCGGTTGGCACCCGTCATGTTGGCGAGCGCCAGATCACACGGTGACTCTCGACCGGGGCCGAGGGGCGACGGACACGAGGGATCCAGTTGGTAGGAGTTCCCGCCCTGGGCCGTGAACACGAAGTCCACCGCGTATTCGGGCAGCACCGCGATCAACGCGAGGATCGCGATCGCCAGCCCGGCGGAGATGTCGAGCTGCGCGGTCTCGGCCGCCCACGAGATCGCGAACGCCGCTCCCACGATCGCGAGGCCGAACAGGAGCGCCTCGAGGGCGTGAGACGCACCGAGCCCGCCGTACCGCACGAGGAACGCGGGAACCGTCAGCAGGGCGACGGCCACCAGCGCTGTCCGCTGGCGGCCGGGATGGATGTCGATGAGATCGTCGTTCACGGTCACCTAGGGCGGGTCGCCGGGGAGCGGAAGGGGTGCGAGCGTATCAACGGCGTGCGGCGACTCACCGGACGCCCGTCGGACTCGGC
>DASSDW010000034.1:0-19421 GCA_035696925.1 Actinomycetota bacterium | reverse complement strand
TAGGATGCGGGTCGCGGGACCCAGACGGGTCCCGCTCTCGACAACAGGAGGAACGGGGTCACCCCCGAGAGCGCGACACGTGGCAGCCGCCACCACCCAAGTGAAGATCCTCGTCCCCGGCCACCAGCCGATGGTGGCGCTCCTGGGCCAGCAGGACGCGTTCCTGAAGTTGATCGAAGCCGGGTTCTCCTCCGACATCCTCGTCCGAGGGAACGAGATCACGATCACCGGCCCCGAGCACGAGGCCGAACAGCTCTCGCATCTCTTCGAAGAGCTCCTCGCGCTGCTCGAGAAGGGCCATCACCTCTCCGACTCCTCCGTCGGCCAGACGATCGAGCTGATCAAGGGCGATGACGAATGGGCGGAGGGCGACGACGGGACCGCCAGGATGCGCCCGAGCGAGGTGCTGGGCGACACGCTCCTCACGGCGCGGGGGACCTCGGTCGCGCCCAAGACGGTCGGCCAGAAGCGGTTCGTCGACGCGATGCGGCGGGCGACGGTGACGTTCGCGATCGGACCGGCCGGCACGGGCAAGACCTACCTGGCGGTCGCCACCGCGGTGCGCGCGCTCCAGGATCACCAGGTCTCGCGGCTGATCCTCACCCGTCCCGCGGTGGAGGCGGGGGAGCGGCTGGGATTCCTGCCGGGGACGCTCTACGAGAAGATCGATCCGTACATGCGCCCGCTCTACGACGCGCTGTTCGAGATGACCGGCGCCGAGAGCCTCTCGCGGCTGATGGAGCGGGGCACCGTCGAGGTCGCGCCCCTCGCCTACATGCGCGGCAGAACGCTGAACGACGCGTTCATCATCCTCGACGAGGCCCAGAACACCACGCCGGAGCAGATGAAGATGTTCCTCACGCGGATCGGGTTCGGGTCGAAGGCCGTCGTGAACGGCGACGACACGCAGGTGGACCTCGCCACCGGGCAGCGCTCCGGTCTCCTCGTGATCGAGGAGATCCTCTCGGGGATCCGCGGCATCTCGTTCTGCCGGCTCGGCGGGCGCGACGTCGTGCGGCACAAGATCGTCCAGGAGATCGTCGAGGCCTACGACCGCTACGGTCAGCAGCGCCTCGGGATGGACGACTGATGGCCGACGACGATCATCCCGTCGACCCTGGACCGGCGGACGGTGCCTGGCCCCGCGTCCTGATCTCGAACCGTCAGCGGGGGGCGCTCGACGAGGAGGGGCTCCGCTCGCTCGCCCGCGACACCCTGCGAGGCGAAGGGGTCGATCGCGCCGAGCTCTCCGTGTCCTTCGTGGAGACAGGCGAGATCGAGGAGCTCCACGAGCGGTTCATGGACGAGCCGGGACCGACCGACGTCCTGTCGTTCCCGCTCGAGGAGACCGACGGACCCGCCAATGACGGAGCCAAGGTCGGAGCCTCGGTCGGAGATGGAACGCGCCAACTCGGCGATGTGGTCGTCGCGCCGGCGGAGGCGGAGCGCAACAACCCGGCCGATCCCGATGGGGAGATCCGCCTGCTGCTCGTCCACGGGATCCTGCACCTCCTCGGCTACGACCACGAGGAAGAGGACGGGCGCACCCGGATGTGGGAGCGGCAGGAGCGCTACAGCGGGGTGCGCGCCCCGTGAGCTCACTCTGGCTCGTCGCGCTCCTGCTGGTTCTGTTCGGGACCGTCCTCGCGGCCGCGGAGGCATCGCTCACACGGACGTCGCGGATCCGCGCGCTGGCCCTCGAGGAAGACGGTCGCCGCAACGCCGAAACGCTCGTGAAGATCGAGTCCGATCCACCGCGCTACCTGAACGCGGTCTACCTCTCGGTGATGTTCGTGCAGAACGGCTCGGCGATCCTCGTCGCGATCCTCGCGGAGAACGATTTCGGCCCCGAGGACGGCAGCGGCCCGTGGGTCGGCGTCGTCTCATTCGTGTTCACGATCCTGTACTTCGTCGTGGTCGAGGCGATGGCGAAGACGTTCGCGGTCCTGCACACGGATCGTGTGGCGCTGACGCTGGCGCCGATCGTGTGGTTCCTCGGCCGCGTCCTCGAGCTCCCCACGCGGTTCCTCATCGGCCTCGCGAACGTGCTGCTCCCCGGCAAGGGCCTGAAGCAGGGGCCGTTCGTCTCGGAGGAGGAGATCCGCTCGATGGCGGAGGTGGGGTCGGAGGAGGGCTCGATCGACGAGGGCGAGAAGGAGTTGATCCACTCGATCTTCGAGTTCGGCGACACCATCGCGCGCGAGGTGATGGTCCCGCGGCCGGACATCGTGGCGATCGAGGACGACAAGACGCTCCGCGACGTGCAGGCGCTCGTCCTGCAGCACGGGTACTCCCGGATCCCCGTGTATCACGAGTCCCTCGACGACGATGACAACGCGAGGGGTGTCAAGGGGGTCGTGTTCGCGAAGGACGTACTGAAGGCCCTGCACCAGGGCCGGCAGGACATGCCGCTCTCGGAGATCGTTCGTCCCGCGCATTACGTCCCGGAATCGAAGAAGGTCGCGGACCTCCTGAAGGAGATGCAGCAGGAGAAGTTCCATCAGGCCCTCGTCTACGACGAGCACGGCTCCGTGACCGGCATCGTCGCGCTCGAGGATCTCCTCGAGGAGTTGGTCGGAGAGATCGCCGACGAGTACGACCGTGAGGAGCCGGAGGTGTTGGAGCTCGGCGATGGGGTGTACCGAGTCTCGGGGAAGGCCTCGATCGACGACGTGAACGAGCTCCTCGGTGCCGAGCTGCCGGACGAGGAGTGGGACACGGTCGCCGGCCTCATGCTCGATCTGCTCGGGCGGATGCCCGAACCGGGTGAGGACGTCACGTTCCGGGGCCTCAACCTGAAGGCGGACAAGGTCCAGGGGCGGCGGATCGCGAGTGTGCTGATCACGAGGGCGCCCGAGGAGAACAGCGAGGGGTCGGAGGTGGCTGGTGTCTGACGTGTCGAAGCCGGACGTCGAGGACGCGACCCTCGAGGAGATGCTCGCGGCGGCTCGAGCGATCATGCCGAGGGCGTACGTGCCCTATAGCCGCTTCCGCGTCGGCGCCGCGCTGCTGAACGAGGACGGGACGATCCGCCCGGGCGTGAACATCGAGAACGCCAGCTATCCGCTGTCCGTCTGCGCGGAGCGGAACGCGGTCGCGTCGATGATCGTCGCGGGGCACGGGAAGATCCTCGCGGTCGCCGTCGCGACCGACGCGCCGACGCCGACGCCGCCCTGTGGCGGCTGCCGTCAGGTGCTGTGGGAGTTCGGGGACGCGGACACCCCCGTCGTGGCGGAGGGGGCGGGCGGCGTGCGCGCCCGGTGGCGCCTCGGGGACCTGCTGCCCGACGCCTTCGGTCCGGACGACCTCACGTGATCTCTCCCGCGGTCACCCGCTCCGGCATGATCGCGGTGGTCGGCCGCCCCAACGTCGGGAAGTCGACGCTCGTGAACGCGCTCGTCGGCCGGAAGGTGTCGATCGTCTCGGACAAGCCGCAGACGACCCGACGCGGCCTGCACGCCGTCCTCACGACGGAGGACGCGCAGGCCGTCTTCACCGACACCCCCGGGTTCCACAAGCCCCGGACCGAGCTCGGCGCCCGGCTGAACGACATGGTCGGCGACGCCGTCGAGGGCGTGGACGTGATCCTGCACGTCCTCGATGCGGCTTCCGGCCTCGGGCGCGGCGACGCCTTCGTGTACGAGCGCCGCGTCCGTCCACACGGGTGTCCGAAGATCGCGGTGGTGAACAAGATCGATGTCACGGGTCAGCACGGCGTCGTGCCCCAGCTCGCCGCGGCCGCGGAGATCGGTGACTACGACGAGATCGTCCCGGTGTCCGCCAAGGCCGGGAAGGGTGTCGGCATGCTCCGGGACATGGTCCTCGCGATGCTCCCGGAAGGTCCGGCGCTCTACCCGGAGGAGACGATCTCGGATCAGCCGCTCGAGACCCGCCTCGCGGAGATGGTTCGCGAGAAGGCACTCCACGTGACCCGCCAGGAGCTCCCGCACTCGATCACCGTCACGATCGAGGAGCTCGACATCACGGAGCCGCTCGTGAAGGTCCATGCATCGCTGATCGTCGAACGCGACTCCCAGAAGGGGATCGTGATCGGCAAGGGCGGGCAGACGCTCCGGACGATCGGCACGCGGGCTCGCGAGGAGATGGAGCTCGTCCTCGGGACGAAGGTGTTCCTCGACGTCCGGGTGAAGGTCGTGAAGGAGTGGCAGCGCGATCCCAAGGCACTCGAGCGGCTCGGGTTCTGACCGTCACCCGACGGTGAGCGTCGCCTCCATCTGTGGATGGAACGTGCACGTCACGGTATAGGTCCCCGGATCCACGGTCCCGAGGTCCGCCTCGCCCGAGGATCCGGCGTCGACGTTCACGTCGACGTCCGTGCCCTCCACCGTGAACGTGTGGGGCGCATCGCCGGTGTTGTCGAGGTCGATCGTCGCCCCCGCGCCGGCCGACAGGCAATCCGGGCGGAACGCGAAGTCCGCCAGCTCCACCGAGGTTGCCGGAGCCGGATCCGTGCACGGCTCCGGCGAAGCGGTCTCCTCGTCGCAGGCGGGGACGAGCGCGGCGAGGGCGACCAGAAGCACCCGGGCGATCCTCATGCGGGGGAGGGTACCGAGCCGGACCTCGTGACGACCGGGTGGGCTACCATCGATGCATGGTCCGAGCAGCGCACATCGAGCCGAGCCGACCCCTCCCCGTGGCTCCCGCCGAGGCCGTTCGGATGGCCGTGCGTACGACCGCCGTCGACGCCGTCGGCCTCGAGGAGCGCGCGGCGTCCCTCGCGAAGCGTTCGATCAAGCGCGACGCGAAGCTGTGGGCGCTGGATCTCGCGATCCGGTCGATGGACCTCACGACCCTCGAGGGGAGCGACACCGTGGGGAAGATCGTCGCGATCTGTGCGAAGGCCGTGCGACCGGACCCGCTCGACCCGACGATCCCTCCCGTGGCGGCCGTGTGCCTGTACCCGCAGCTCGTCCCCGTCGCCCTGGAGCACCTCGACGGCACGGGGGTGAAGGTGGCGAGCGTGGCGGGAGGCTTCCCGAGCGGACTCGGCCCCCTGGACGCGCGCCTGCAGGAGATCCACGACGTGGCGGAGACGGGCGCGCACGAGATCGACATCGTGCTGAACCGCTCCCTCTTCCTCGGGGGGAGCTACGCGCAGGCGTTCGAGGAACTCGTCGCCGCCCGCGAGGCCGCCGGCGCGGCCCACCTGAAGGTGATCCTCGAGACCGGCGAGCTCGGGTCCTACGACCGCGTGCGGCAGGCGAGCATGCTGGCGATGGCCGCGGGCGCGGACTTCATCAAGACGTCCACGGGCAAGATCGCCGTGAACGCCACGCTGCCGGTGGCCCTCTGCATGATGGAGGCGGCGAGGGATTTCCACCGGGACACGGGCCGCGCCGTGGGCATCAAGGTGGCGGGCGGGGTCCGCACCGCGAAGCAGGCGATCCAGAACCTGGTCCTGCTGCACGAGACCCTCGGTTCGACGTGGATGACACCGGACCGCTTCCGGATCGGCGCGTCCTCGTTGCTGAACGACGTGCTGATGCAGATCGAGAAAGAACGGACCGGCCGCTACGCGGGACCGGACTATTTCACGATCGACTGACGTTGGTCGTTGTTCAGACGATGGCTGGGCGGATCCTGTCGACCGCGCACGGCACCCATCGAGGCTCGTTCGCGGCCGTCGATTGGCTCCTCTTCGCCGCCGTCGGGACGATCTGGGGGTCGTCCTTCCTGTTCATGGCGATCGGCCTCGAGGCGTTCCGGCCCGGGCTCGTCACGTGGCTCCGGGTCCTGTTCGGCGCCGCCCTGCTGTGGCTGCTGCCCGGGGTCCGGACACGGATCGAGCGCGCCGACCTCGGGTCGCTCCTGATCCTCGCCGTGACGTGGGTCGCGATCCCGTTCACGCTCTTCCCGCTCGCCCAGGGCTCGGTGAACTCGGCGATCGCCGGCATGCTGAACGGCGCCGCACCGATCTTCACGGTGGTGGTCGCCACGATCCTGTTCCGCCGAGCGCCGGGCTCGCGTCAGCTCCTCGGGATCCCGATCGGGTTCCTCGGCGTGGCAGCGATCGCGCTGTCGGCCGCAGGCGAGGGCCGGAGCCAGATGGTCGGTGTCGTGATGATCCTGGTCGCGACGGTCTGCTACGGGATCGCCTTCAACGTCGCGACACCTCTCCAGCAGAAGTACGGGTCCCTCCCGGTGATGGCGCGGATCCTCGCGATCGGCGCCGTGCTCACGGCACCGTTCGGACTCGGCTCGATCCCGGGCTCGCGGTTCGCGTGGTTCGCGCTCCTCGCGGTCGCCGCCGTGGGCGTGCTCGGGACAGGGATCGCGTTCGTCCTGATGGGTCGACTGGTCGGGCGGGTCGGAGCCACCCGAGCCTCGATCGTGGGCTACCTGATCCCGGTCGTGGCGCTGCTGCTGGGGGTGGTGCTCCGCAGCGACGAGGTGGAACCCATCGCGATCGCGGGCGTCGCGCTGGTCGTCGTGGGTGCCTATCTGACATCCCGGCGTGAGACGGCGGAGGTCTGATCATCCGCTCGGAAGTGGGCTACCGTTCCTGGGTGAGGTGCTGCAGATGACCGACCTGGATACCACACGGGAAGGCACGCCCGCGATCCCGGAGTGGGAGTACGCGGACGCGCCGGAGTCGAAGGACGTCGTTCATCTCCAAGACCGCTACGGGCTGTTCATCGGTGGCGAGTTCGTCGAGCCGAAGAGCGGGAAGTACATGGCGACGATCGATCCGTCCACCGAAGAGATCCTCGCGGAGGTGCCCGAAGCCGGTCCCGAGGATGTCGACCTGGCGGTCGCCGCGGCCCGCTCCGCGTTCGAGTCCGGCTGGCGTGACCTCCCCGGACGCGAACGGGCGAAGTACCTGTTCCGGATCGCGCGGGTGCTCCAGGAGCGTGCCCGGGAGTTCGCCGTCCTGGAGTCGATGAACGGCGGCAAGCCGATCAAGGAGTCCCGCGATATCGACCTGCCGCTCGCCGCCGCGCACTTCTTCTACTACGCCGGGTGGGCCGACAAGCTCGAGTACGCGTTCCCGGGACGCGACGCGCGGCCGATCGGTGTCGCGGGTCAGGTGATCCCGTGGAACTTCCCGATGCTGATGGCGGCCTGGAAGCTCGCGCCAGCCCTCGCCACCGGGAACACGGCCGTCCTCAAGCCGGCGGAGACGACGCCGCTCACCGCGTTGCTGCTCGCCGAGGTGATCCAAGCGGCGGAGCTGCCGCCCGGAGCGGTGAACGTGCTCACGGGTGCGGGGGAGACCGGCGCGGCCCTCGTGGCCGCCGACGTCGACAAGGTCGCGTTCACGGGCTCCACGGAGGTGGGCAAGCAGATCCGCCGCACGATCGCCGGCTCCCACAAGCGCCTCACGCTCGAGCTGGGTGGCAAGGCGGCCAACATCGTGTTCGAGGACGCTCCGCTCGACCAGGCCGTCGAGGGCGTGGTGAACGGGATCTTCTTCAACCAGGGGCATGTCTGCTGCGCGGGCTCGCGTCTGCTGGTGCAGGAGCCGATCTTCGAGCCGCTGCTCGAGAAGCTGAAGGCTCGCCTCCAGACGCTCCGAGTGGGGAACCCCCTCGACAAGAACACCGACATCGGCGCCATCAACTCGCGCGCCCAGCTCACGCGGATCGAGGAGCTCGTGGCCTCCGGCGTCGAGGACGGCGCGGAGATGTACCAACCCGCCTGTGACCTCCCCGAGCGTGGCTTCTGGTTCCGTCCGACGCTCTTCACCGGTGTCAGCCAGTCGCACCGGATCGCGCGCGAGGAGATCTTCGGTCCCGTCCTGTCGATCCTCACGTTCCGGACGCCGCAGGAGGCCGTGGAGAAGGCGAACAACACGCCGTACGGGCTGTCGGCGGGCGTGTGGACGGAGAAGGGCTCTCGGATCCTCTGGATGGCCGAGCGCCTGAAGGCCGGCGTCGTCTGGGCGAACACGTTCAACCGATTCGATCCGTCCTCGCCGTTCGGCGGCTACAAGGAATCGGGCTTCGGGCGTGAGGGCGGCCTGCACGGGCTGGCGCCGTATCTGGAGCTCACACCCCGGGAACCGGCGCCGGGGAACGGTGCGGCATGACCGAAGAGCGCCTGCCGGTCCGGCGCACGGCGAAGCTGTTCATCGGCGGCGAGTTCCCCCGGAGCGAGTCGGGCCGCTCGTACGAGGTGTTCGACGCCGGCGGGGAGCTCCTCGCGTGGGCATCGCGCGCGTCGCGCAAGGACCTCCGTGACGCCGTGCGGGCGGCGCGCGCCGCGCAACCGGGATGGGCGGCGAAGACGGCGTTCAACCGCGCCCAGATCCTGTATCGGGTGGCCGAGCTCATGGAGGGCCGGCGCGTCCAGTTCGAACAGGAGTTGCGTGACGCCGGCGCCGAGGATCCCGCCCGTGGCGTGAGCGCCGCGATCGATCGATGGGTCTGGTACGCGGGCTGGGCCGACAAGATCCACCAGATCCAGGGTGCCTCGAACCCGGTGGCGGGTCCGTACTTCAACTTCACGATCCCGGAGCCCACGGGCGTGGTGGGGATCGTCGCGCCGCAGGACCAGTCGCTCCTCGGGCTCGTGTCGCGCGTGGCGCCGGCGATCGTGAGCGGCAACACCGCCGTCGTCCTGGCGAGCGAGCGGTCCCCGCTGCCGGCGGTCTCCCTCGGGGAGGTGCTTGCGACCTCGGACGTGCCGGGGGGCGTCCTCAACATCCTCACCGGCTCCACGGCGGAGCTCGTCCCGTGGCTCGCCGGACACATGGACGTGAACGCGCTCGATGCCACGGGCGTGCCCGACGAGCTCCGGCCCCAGGTGGAGGAGCTGTCGGCGGAGAACGTGAAGCGCGTGCACCGGGCGCCCGACGCCGACCCGTTCGACGAAGAGGCCCAGAGTCCTTACGAGGTCACGGCCTTCGTCGAGTACAAGACGGTCTGGCATCCGATCGGCGCCTAGTCCGCGACCGTCGCAACGGAAACGTCACACCGCTCCTCGGGTGGAGCGACCGACCGCCGGGCTACGATTCGGGGATGCCCCCCTACAAGGAGCAGGGCGTCGTCCTCCGGTCGGCGAAGCTCGGCGAGGCCGACAAGATCGTCACCCTCATGACCCAGGGTTCCGGCAAGGTCCGAGGCGTGGCGAAGGGGATCCGCAAGACGACCAGCCGGTTCGGGGCGCGTCTGGAGCCGTTCACGCACGTGAACCTGATGCTCTACCGCGGCCGGGGGTCGCTCGACACCATCACGCAGGCCGAGATCATCGCTCCCCATCGCGCGATCCGTGACGACCTCTCGCTGTTCGCCGCCGGCGAGACGATGCTCGAGGCGGTCGACCGCGTCGCCGAAGAGCACGAGCGGAACGTCCGTGTCGTGCTCCTGCTGCTCTCGGGGCTCCGGTCGCTGGAGGCGCGACCGATCGATCCCGCGGCCGTCGCGGAGTCGTTCCTGCTGAAGCTCCTGAGTGTCTCGGGGTTCCACCCCAGCCTCACCGCATGTGCCGTCTGCGGCAGTACCGACGTGCAGCTGTTCTCCGCCGGGCTCGGCGGCGCCGTCTGCGCCGCCGACGCCGAGTCCGGCGCCGGCCACGTCACGGCCGCGGCCCTCGCGTTCCTCGGAGCGCTGGCCGTCGCGGACCTCGCGGATGCGGGCCGGACCACCGCCCCGGACCCGCGCACGAGGAAGGAAGCGCGCGGCCTCCTGTTCGGCTTCGCCGAGTACCACCTGGAGCGGCGGATGAAGTCCGTCCCGATGCTCGTACGGACGGCGACGTGAGCAGCTACCTCCAGGACCTCGATCTCGACCGGATCCCGGCGCACGTCGGGATCGTGATGGACGGGAACGGTCGGTGGGCCGAGCAACGCGGACTGCCCAGAACCGAGGGCCACGGCGCCGGCGAGGACGCCCTGTGGGACACGATCCAGGGAGCCGTCGCGGTGGGCGTCCGCTGGCTCACCGTGTTCGCGTTCTCGACCGAGAACTGGCGCCGTCCCCCGGGCGAGGTCCGCTACCTGATGAACTTCAACCGCACCATGCTCAGGCGCCGGCGGGACGCGCTCCACGAGATGAACGTCCGGATCCGGTTCATCGGACGTCGCAACTGGCGCATCCCCCGCTCCGTCCTCAAGGAGATCAGAGCCGCGGAGGAGATGACCGCCGCCAACACCGGGACCACGCTGTCGATCGCGTTCAACTACGGGGGCCGGGCCGAGATCGTGGACGCCGTGAAGGACATCGCCCGCGAGGTCCGCGCAGGGACGCTTCGCCCCGAGGGCATCAGCGAGGCCACGATCGCGGAGCGCCTGTACGCCGCCGACACGCCGCCCCCCGATCTGATGATCCGCACGAGTGGGGAGCAACGGATCTCGAACTTCCTCCTGTGGGAGGTGGCCTATTCCGAGCTGTGGTTCACGCCGGTGTTCTGGCCGGACTTCGACCGCGAGATCCTCTACGAGGCGATCCGCGACTTCCAGAAGCGCTCGCGGCGCTTCGGCGGCATCGGCGACGAACCCTGAGCCACCGTCTCCGCCGTTCGGTCCGTTCGTCGGCCATCCGACCTAACCCGCGGTGGTCGTTCGGCCGTTCCGAACCAGATGCTCGGCGCTGTATCGTGCCTGGAGAGCACGGAACGGTGCTTCCGGTGGCGATCGGCGCACCGGCGACGAGGGGCGGATGAGCGTGATCGCTCGGTTCACCAGGGACGGCGCCAGCAGGTACGTATGGGCCGTGATGGCCCTTGCGGCCATCGGCGGTCTCGCGTTCGCGATCATGTACGGGAGCGACGCCCTCGAACGGGAGCGGGCGAACGCGCAGGGCCGAGCCGTGCAATACGTGGCGGAGGAGCTCGCGCCGAGGCTCGTGGGCTCGGATCTCGACGGCCCCATAACGGGCCAGTCTGCGGTGTCGCTCGAGGCCGCCGTCGAGCGCACGATCCTCGCCGACGAACGTCTGACGCGCGTCCGCATCTGGTCCGCCGACGGGCCCCTCCTGTTCTCAACCGACCAAGCCGACAGGCCCGGATCCAATGCGGGGTTGAACGATCAACTCCTCCGACGGGTGGCGCGCGAGGGTGTGCTCACCCGCTCGGGCATCTCCGACACCGGCGGGGAAGACGACCCGGAGCGGAGTCTGGTTCGAACGTACGTGCCGCTCGAGGCCGGCGCGATCGCCGAGATCGACCAGACCGACGAAGGCACCCTCGCCGCCGTACGGACCGAGTGGATGTACTACCAGATCCTCGCCGGCGCGATGCTGCTCCTGTTCCTCGTGCTGACCGGCCTGTCGCTCCGCGATCCGATCGAGCCGATCAACACCGGTGTGCCGTTCGCCTCGTCGTCCGTGCCCGCCGGGTTCTCGCTGATCGACAACGACCGGCTGCACGCCGTCCACGAGGTCTACCGTCTGGCCTCGGAACGCGTCGGCCGGCTCCAGCAGAAGCTCGAGGAGTCCGAAGAGGCGCGCCGCCGCCTGGAGGCTCGCATCCAGCAAGCTCTGTCGAAGGCAACCGGTTCCGCGACTGTCGCCTCGCCACCAGCACCTGTGGCCGAGGCCCCGCCGAAACCGGCCGTCGTCAAGGTCCCCGAGTCCGACGTCGTGAAGCCGCGGTCCGACGCCTGGACCGCTGCGCCCGCCGGTCCGCTCGCTCGCGCGTCCCGGGATCAGAAGCCACCGCCGGCGACGTCGAGCGCTCCGAGGCCGCCGGCCGACAAACAGAAGCGTGTGCGGAAGCCGAGGCCCCAGAAGCCGAGGCCCCAGAAGGCGAGGCCGGAGAAGCCGGCGAGGCAGGAGAAGCCCACGAGGCAAGAGTCGCCGACGAGGCAGGAGCCGCCGAAGCGGGAGTCGCCGAAGACGGAGCCGACCGCCGCCTCAGACCCGGTCGTGGTGCCGGACCCGACCCCGGCGCCCGAGCGTCGCGTGGCCGCGATGGCGGCCACCCCGGCGAGCCCGCCGCCCGCGCCGACCGCGGCCGATCCCGAGTCCGCGGACGCCGAGGCGCACGAGGCCGCCCTCGAGATGTTCATCCGCCTCACCGAGAGCGACCGGCAGGCACACGACACCGCCGAGGTGGACCAGGGCGCGGTTCGCGCGGCCCTCGCCCGGACAGCGGCCCGCAAGAAGCCGGGCGGCGAGCGCCTGCAGCCGCACGAGGGTCCGCCCGGGGGATCGCCCGGCGGCCCGCCCCGGTCATAGGTCCTACAGGTCGTTCCAGCTCGCGAGGAAGAAGCCGACGCCCGCGACGATCGCCACGACGGCCCAGACGTAGCGGGACACATCGTACAGAGAGAGCCAGGCCGTCGCCGCCACACCCACGGAGAAGATCAGCACGACCAGACCGGCCCCTCCACTGAGGCGGAGCTCCCCTCCCAGCACGGGATGGCGGACACGGAACCGCTCGATCCTGGTCGGTGTCGGGTCGATGATCCGCTCCGGTTTCCAGGTGCTCCGGAGCACGAACACCGCCGCCAGCACCCATCCCACCAACGCCCAGAGGAAGAACGGGTTGAATCCGCCGAGACCCCACCACGGGAAGAGCGCCGCGAGCGCGAGCGTGCACAAGATCCGGCCTACCGGGCCGAACGACGTCGGTCCCGACCGCCATCGGGAGGTCCTCGGCGTGTGCGTCGGTACGCCGACGAAGCCACCCGGCTCGTGCAGCGGATCGCGGGGCGTGTACAGCGTCACCGGCGTGTAGCAGGTCGTGCACCACCGGATGTCCGGCGGGAGGGAGGCGCCACACGACCTGCACAGTGGTCCGACAGGCATGCAAGAGGTATCGGGACGGCGGCACGTTCGATTGACCCCGGTAGCATGAGCGGCACGCCGGCGGCCGCAGCCAGCGACCGGGAAGGAGTCGAAGACCAATGGCCGACTTGATGGAGGCCGTCACCTCTCTCGCCAAACGGCGGGGGATCGCGTTCCAGTCCTCGGAGATCTACGGCGGGCTCCGCTCGTCATGGGACTACGGGCCGCTCGGCACCGAGCTCAAGCGCAACGTCCGTGAGCAGTGGTGGCGTTCGACGGTGCAGCTCCGCGACGACGTGGTCGGGCTCGACGCCTCCGTGATCATGTCACCCAAGGTCTGGGAGGCGTCCGGCCACCTCGAGGTCTTCACGGACCCGTTGGTCGAGTGCCTGAATTGCCACCAGCGGTTCCGCGCCGACGAGCTCCCCGAGCCGGCCGCGTGCCCGAACTGTGGTCAGACGGCGTTCACGAAACCGCGCAACTTCCATCTGATGTTCAAGACGAACATGGGCCCGATCGAGGACGCCGAGGACACGGTGTACCTGCGTCCCGAGACGGCGCAGGGGATGTTCGTCGACTTCGCCACGATCCAACAGGTGAGTCGCAAGAAGGTCCCCTTCGGGATCGCCCAGATCGGGAGATCGTTCCGCAACGAGATCACCCCTGGGAACTTCATCTTCCGGCAGCGGGAGTTCGAACAGATGGAGATGGAGTTCTTCGTTGAGCCCGGCACGGACGAGGACTGGCACGAGTTCTGGATCGGTGAGCGGATGCGCTGGTGGACCGACCTCGGGCTCCGTGAGGATCATGTCCGGATCCGCGAGCACGACGCCGACGAGCTCTCGCACTACTCCAAGCGAACCGTCGACATCGAGTACCGCTTCCCGTTCACCGATTGGGGGGAGCTCGAAGGGATCGCGAACCGTACCGACTTCGACCTCAGGGCGCACCAGGCGGCCTCCGGAGAGGACCTCACCTACTTCGACCAGGAGAAGAACGAGCGATACCACCCCTACGTGATCGAGCCCGCAGCGGGCGTCGACCGCGCGGTCCTCGCGTTCCTCCTGGACGCCTACCGCGAGGAGGAGGCGCCGACCGCGAAGGGCGGGACCGAGAAGCGCACGTACCTGGCGCTCGATCGGAGGCTGGCGCCGACGAAGGTGGCGGTACTCCCGCTGTCCCGCAACGAGAAGCTCGCCCCCGAAGCCAGGCGCGTCTTCGACCTCGTGAAGAGCGAGTGGATGTGCGACTTCGACGACGCGGGGTCGATCGGGCGTCGCTACCGGCGGCAGGACGAGGTCGGCACGCCGTTCTGCGTCACGGTCGACTTCGACTCCCTGGACGACGCGCAGGTCACGGTCCGGGAACGGGATTCGATGGGGCAGGACCGCTTGGCGATCGACGGCCTGGTTGACTACCTGATGGAGCGCCTGTGATCGTGTACCTCGCGGCGGTCGTGCTCTGGGTCGCGGCGGTCGTGACGCTGGTCGTGTCCACCGCGGGGTTCCTCGAATCCACGACGCTCCTGGCGGTGTCGGCCGTGCTCTCGGGCCTCGCGATCGTGGCCGCCGTGAGCGCGCTCGTGGTGTCGAGGCGACGGTGAGGCGGTTCGCCGTCGCGGTCGTGGTGCTCCTCGTGGCCTGCACGTCGGAGTCGTCGCCATCGTCACCGACGGAAACGCCGTCGGAAACGCCGTCGGGCGATCCTGTCGAGGTCACGACGGGGCCGACTTCGGCGGCCGAGGCGATGCGCAGGCTCTGCGTCGCCCCCGACATCGAGGCGGATCCCGTGACGGAGGTGCCCACGCCGCCGGCGATCGCGGAGGTTGCCGAGCAGGTGCAGTCGGTGCGCGGGCTGGAGTTCGACCGGCCGGTGAACGTCGAGCCGATCACGGAAGCCGAGATGGACCGGCGGCTGGCCGACTACCTCGGTACGTACTACCCGAAGCGCTTCTACGCGCGCAGGAGCGAGGCATGGCAGACGATCGGCGTGTTGCCACGCGACGTCGGGTACCTGGAGGCCATCGATGCCTACCAGCAGGGACAGGTCCTCGGCTTCTACAACTCGCAGAACGAGGAGCTCGTCTACACCGGCGACGCCGAGCTGAACCGGATCGAGCAGTTCGTGCTCGCACATGAGCTCACGCACGCGATCGACGACCAGCACTTCGACCTCGACCGCCTCGACGGTCTCGTGGCGCGATGCCAAGAGGAGCGCTTCCAGGCCGCCCTCGGCATCGTCGAGGGGAGCGCGAACCACTTCGCGACGCAGGTGCTGATCAACTTCCCCATCCAGGAGGTTGGCTCGATCCCAGGGGAGGACGCCGGCAACGTACCGCCGTTCATCGTCGACCTGCAGGCCTACCCGTACACCACGGGACAGCGGTTCGCGGACGCGCTCTCCGACGCGAACGGGCCCTCGGCGATCGATGACGCGTTGGAGACCTTCCCGACCACGACGGAGCAGGTCATGCATCCCACGAAGTTCCCGCACGAGGTGGGGGAGTCCCTCGACGTGCCGGACTTCGCGCCCACGTTCGGCGAGAGCTGGCGCGATCTGGACGTGATGGTGGTGGGCGAGCTGTGGCTGAGGACCTTGTTGCATCTCCGCCTCGATGACGTCGTGGCGGCTCCGGCGACGGCCGGATGGAACGGCGGGATCTACCGCGCCTGGACCGATGGCGACGACGTGGCGATGATCATGAGCACCGTCTGGGACACGCCCAAGGACGCGCAGGAGTTCAGCGAAGCGCTCGGGCGCTGGGTGTCACGAGGCACGCTGCCCGGCCTTGTTCTGGACGCTGACGGCACGACGGTGCACGCGGGGTTCGGCTCCCGGGAGCCCCTGATGAGCGCGGTGCATTCGATCCTGCGGTCGTTGTAGATGCCGCGGTTGGCGACGATCGCGCTGACCGCCTCGATCGCGATGGCGGCGTGCGGCGGAGGAGACGCGGCGAGCCCATCGACGCCGTCCAGAACGTCGGTCTCTGCGGAGCCATCGAGCGGAGCCGTCGACGTCGGCGGGTACGAGCTCAGCTATGAGTGCATGGGCGAGGGCGAGCCCACCGTGATCCTGGAGGCCGGCCTCGGCGCCGCCGGCACCGAGGAGTTCTTCGGTTTCATCGACCAGGTGGCGGGGGTCTCGCGGGTCTGCACCTACGACCGGGCCGGCACGGGTGCGAGTGACGAGCGACCGGAGGGCCGGCATGTGACGGCGGGTTTGATGGCGGAAGAGCTCCATCAGCTGCTCGCGGGGATCGGCGTCAGCGAGCCCGTGGTGCTCGTGGGTCACTCCTTCGGCGGGATGCCCGTTCGCGCGTTCGAGGGCGCGTACCCAGGTGACGTCGCGGGGATGGTGCTGATCGACGTCTCGAGCGAGCCCGAGGTGCCCGTCTATGAACGGCTCGATGCCGGACCGTGGATCGATCGCACGGACCGGATCGACATCGATGCGACCGTGAGGGAGCTCCGCGCGGCGGGCGACCTCGCCGACATCCCGGTCGTCGTCGTGACCGCGGGGATCATCGAGGACGAGTGGTTGGCCACGGTGCCGATCCTGGCCGCTCGCTCCCAAGCACGCCTGGCGGGGCTGTCGTCGAACGCGTTCCAGGTGGTGGCACCCGAGTCCGGACACTTCGTCCATCGAGACGCCCCCGACGTGGTGCTGGCGGCGATCGAAACCGTGTTGTCGGCGGCCCGTGCAGATTCGCTGCTGGCTCCCTGCGCGGAGACGTTCGTGTCGACCGGAGCGATCTGCGTGCCCCCCGGCGACATCCCGGAGCTCGCGCCCGCGTAGCGTTTGCGAGCCGCCGGAGGCCGCTCTAGGGTCCGAGCCATGAGGGAACCTCTCATCGTCCTCGACACATCGGAGATCCGTGAGGGGAAGCGCGAGGAGCTCGAGCATGGCATCGCAGAGCTCGCCGCCTTCGTGGAGACGAACGAAACGGATCCGATCTCGTACGAGGTCTACTTCGGCGACGAGGGTCGAGTGATGACGGTCCTGCAGGTCCATCCCGACTCGGCGTCGATGGAGCGTCACATGGAGCTCGCCGGGCCGGTGTTCGCGAAGTTCGCGGACCTGGTCGTGCTGCGGGCCATCGACATCTACGGCTCACCGAGCGAGAAGGTGGTGGCGCAGCTCCGGCGGAAGGCCGAGCTCCTCGGCACCGCGACCGTCACCGTGCACGATCGCCGGGCCGGCTTCGCGCGCTTCGGCTCCCGCATCGCCGGTTGAGCGAGGAACCTCCAACCTCCCGGTAGCGGACCGGACGTGGCCATGACGTCGCGCGGTTCGGTTGAGATCAAGGCGGCGGGCAGGCAGATCCAGGTGGATGTGATTTGCCAGCGGATCCGTCTACAGAGAGCAGCCGGAGCTGCTGCACATCGCGAACTCGATCAGGGCCGAGGGGGCCTAGCTCGAACGTTCGCCGATGGTCTCGACGGCGCCCGACTGGCGGCGGCCGTCGTGCTTCAGCCTCTTCTCGGCCCGCTTCTCCTTGATGCCCTTCGCGGCCTTCTTCTTGACGTTCTTCGCGCCCTTGTCCTTGGCATGTGGCATCCGTCGAACCTCCGTCGCGCGTGAGGAAGCGAGCGTACACCGGCCGGCGCCCCTTCCGTACACTCGGGGCATGACCAAGTTCGTGTACGACTTCTCCGAGGGCAACAAGGACATGAAGGACCTCCTCGGTGGGAAGGGCGCCAACCTCGCCGAGATGACCACGATGGGGCTGCCGGTTCCGCCCGGGTTCACGATCACCACCGAGGCCTGCCTGGTGTTCCTCGCGCAAGGCGGGGCCCCGGCGGAGATGCTGCAGGAGGCCGGAGAGCACCTGGACACCCTCCAGGGCGCGATGGGTCGCCAGCTCGGCGACCCCGACGACCCCCTCCTCGTCAGCGTGCGCAGCGGGGCTAAGTTCTCGATGCCGGGGATGATGGACACGGTCCTGAACCTCGGACTGAACGACAGGTCCGTCGAGGGCCTCGCGCGGCAGTCGGAGGGCGACGTGCGCTTCGCCCGCGACGCCTACCGCCGATTCATCCAGATGTTCGGCAAGATCGTGATGGACGTGCCAGGCGAGGCGTTCGAGGAGGCGCTCGACCGAGCGAAGGAGCGCAAGGGCGCGGGCACCCAGGACACCGACCTCGACGCCGACGAGCTGACCGCGCTGATCGAGGAGTTCCGCGGCATCTACCGCACGCACACGGGGGAGGAGTTCCCGCAGGATCCGAAGGAGCAGCTGCGTCTGGCGATCGCTGCGGTGTTCCAGTCGTGGAACGGCAAACGAGCCATCGACTACCGGCGGCAGAACAAGATCTCCGACGACCTCGGCACGGCGGTCAACGTCCAGGCGATGGTGTTCGGCAACCGCGGCGACGACTCGGGGACGGGGGTGGCGTTCACGCGCGACCCGTCCAACGGCGAGAAGGTCCCGTACGGCGACTACCTCCCCAACGCACAGGGCGAGGACGTGGTCGCGGGGATCCGCAACACACTGCCGCTCGTCCAGCTCGAGGAGCTCGACCCGGACTCGTATCGTGGCCTCCGCGAGCACATGGACACGCTGGAGAACCACTACCGCGACATGTGCGACATCGAGTTCACGATCGAGAAGCGGAAGCTCTGGATCCTCCAGGTCCGCGTGGGCAAGCGGACGGCGTTCGCCGAGTGGGTGATGGCGCACGACATGCTGGGGGAGTCCCTGATCGACGCCGACACCGCGCTCCTGCGCGTGGACGCGAACCGGCTCGAGGAGCTGTTCAAGCGCCGCGTGAAGGCCAACGGCGCCACGCCGATCGCGAAGGGCCTGAACGCCTCGCCCGGTGCCGCGATCGGGTCGGTGGTGTTCACGGCCGATGAGGCCGAGCGGCTCGGGAAGCAGGGCGAGCGCGTGATCCTGGTCCGGCGCGAGACGACGCCCGACGACTACCACGGGATGATCGCGGCGCAGGGCATCCTCACGAGCGCCGGAGGCACGAACTCCCACGCGGCCGTGGTCGCCCGCGGCGAAGGCATCCCCGCGGTGTGCGGCGCCGACGCGATCAAGCTCTCACCGGCCGACCGGACGTTCTCCGCGAACGGCACGTCCGTGAAGGAGGGCGACGTCATCACGATCGACGGCTTCACGGGCAACGTGTTCGTGGGGGAGCTGCCGCTGGAGGAATCGGTGCTCGAGAAGGCCCGCGCCGGAGAGGCACAGGCCCGCGAGGAGAAGATCTGGAAGGCGTTCGAGGCGCTGATGGCCCACGCCGACGAGGTACGGCGGCTGCGGGTGCGCGCCAACGCCGACACCCCCGACCAGGCGAAGAACGCACGCGAGCGCGGCGCAGAAGGGATCGGCCTGTGCCGCACGGAGCACATGTTCCTCGGCGAGGAGCGCGTGGGAGCGGTGCGGCAGATGATCTTCGCCGACACCGGGGAAGAGGAGGCGAAGGCCTACGACGCGCTGGCGCCGCTGCAGCGCGAGGACTTCGTCGGGATCTTCCGGGCGATGGACGGCCTGCCCGTGACGGTGCGGCTGCTGGACCCGCCGCTGCATGAGTTCCTGCCGAACCAGGTGGACCTGGCGGTGGAGGTGGCGCTCGCGGAGTCGCGTGGCGAGGACGTCGAGGCGCGGAAGGCCGTGCTGCAGAAGGTGAACGAGCTGCACGAGGCGAATCCGATGCTGGGTCTGCGTGGTGTGCGGCTCGGGATCGTGAAGCCCGGCCTCTACGCGATGCAGGTGCGTGCGATCTT
>DASSDW010000033.1:0-6682 GCA_035696925.1 Actinomycetota bacterium | reverse complement strand
TGATCGGCCACGAATCGAGAGATGTTCGGTCCGAGGAACGCCGTGGTGCGCGCCCACGCGGGCGAGACCACGGTGCCGACGAGCCGCATCACGACTCGGGTCTGGACCCACCAGCCGAGGCGAGCGATCGGAGCCTCCGGGACGGAGAACTCGAGCATCGCGATCGAGCCGCCCGCCCGCAGCACCCGCGCCAGCTCGTGTACGGTCGCCGCGGGGTCGTCCACGTACCGCAACAGATAGGTGAAGGTCACGGAGTCGAAGGTCCCGTCACCGAACGGGAGCCGCTCCGCCTGGCCGAGCACCGGTCGGATCCGGCCGTCGAGGCCGGCCAGCCGGTTGGGCTCGCCCCCCGCGCGGAGCATCGGCTCGCTCTGATCGAGGGCCACGACGTGAACGTTCCGACTCGCGGCGAGAGCGCGCGACACGAGCTGCGTCCCGGCGGCAACGTCCAGGACGCGACCGCCGGGCACCGCGTTCGTCCTCGACACGAGGAACCGGCGCCACCGAGCATCCTGACCGAACGACAGGAGCGCCCCCATCCGCTCGTACTGCGGAGCGATGCCCGCGAAGAGCCGCCTCGCGAACCGGGTGCGCTCGACGGGCAACCGACGCCGCCTACGGGGATCCGAGGAAGGCGGGGACGTCCGCGAACGACTCCAGGACGTGATCCGGCCGCCCGTCGTCACGCGCCTCGTCTCCGGCCCGGTACTTCCCCGTGCGGACCAGGATGCCGGTGAGGCCGGCCGCCTGCGCGCCGAGGATGTCGTTCACGATGTCGTCGCCGACCATCGCGGCTCGGTCGGCCCCCACACCGAGCATCGCAAGCCCGGCGTCGAAGTACGTCTTCTCGGGCTTCCCACAGATCGCCGCTCGCGTTTCCGCGGCCTCCTCGAGCCCGGCGAGGTAGGCCCCGCCGTCCAGCTCCCATCCTTCCGCGGTCTTCCAGTACAGGTTCCTGTGCATCCCCACGAGCGCCGCGCCGTCCATCAACCGACGGAAGATGCGGTTCATCGTGTCGTGCGTGAAGTCGTCGCACGCGCCGCCGATCACGATCACATCCGCATCGTCGACGTCCACGAGGTCGATCCCGACGAGGTCGGCCGTCGCATCCCCGTCGGACAGCACGAAGACCGAGGCACCGGGGTGCGCCGTTCGCACATGCTCCGCCGTCGCGACCACCGCGGTCACGATCTCGTCGTCCGCGACGTCGAAGCCGGCGTCCCGCAGCGTCGCCGCCAGGTCCGCGCGGCTCTTCGTGGTCGTGTTCGTGATGAGCCGGAACGGCACCTTCTCGTCACGGAGCCGGGCCAGCGCATCGACCGCTCCCGGCAGCGCCTCCCACGACGTCGCGAGCACGCCGTCGATGTCGAGCAGCAACCCGTCGAACGTCACGGACAGGAGTCTGCCATCACGGCCGGATCCCCAGCGATCGCGCGAGCTCGCGCTCGCCCGGATCGTCGAGCCGGCGCCTTTGCCGCCACGACTGGTACGGAGCGATGTAGCGGAACCTCGCGGGAAGCAACGGTCGGCCGGCCCGCATCACGGCGAAGGTGGCGCGGCGGATCGCTCGCTCCCCCGTCCTGTGCGGGAGCTGATAGCCGGCTCGGATCTCGGCGGGCAGTGTGCCGAAGGCGAGCCGGGCGACCATGCGAAGGACGGGCCGCCACTGGGCGTCGGGCGGCGGATCCAGGAAGAGGCCGGCGACGCTCCGCGCCGCGCCCGTCACGAGGAGGTCCCCGGAGCGAACCGTGTCGGCGACGTACTCCTCCAGGTCGCGCACGGTCGGCGGGATCAGGTCCCGGGGGAGCCGGACCAACTCGGCCGCCAGCATCTGCTCCTCGTGGAACCGCTGTCTCCCGCGATCGTCGAGCCGGCCGACCGTGAGCCGTTCGAACAGGAGGGCGCTCTCGACCAGGCAGGCGTGCACCCAGAGCAGGAGAGCCGGATCGGTCGCGTCGTACCCGCGTCCCGTCACCGGATCGATCCCGTTGATCCGCTGGTGCACATCGTTGATGCGATCCGCCGCGGCGTGCGCTTCCTCTTTGGTACCGAACGTGAGGGCGTACTGGAGGACGAGCGTCCTCTGCAGTCGCTTCCATGGGTTCCGCTCGTACATGCCTGTCTGATTCGCGCCGGCGATCACCGACGGATGGGCCGCCTGCATGAGCATCGCCCTCGCGCCTCCGAACAAGACCGTGACCTCGCGATGCACCTGCCAGGAGACGCTCCGCGGCCCGAAGTACCCCTCGTCCCGATCCATCTGCCAAGGGTAGCGCGGCCTGCCCGCTGGACTCCCCCCGAGGCTCGTGGAACGATTGGCCGAGCACCCGACCGAGTCGGAGACTTCCCCACGTGATGCTGGTTCTGATCGTGATCGGCTTGGCCGTCTGTGTCGGGTTCGTCGCCGGCGGCAGCCTCCGACACTTCGAGCGCTTCCGGGTGCATTGGTGGGGGGTCGCACTCGCAGGACTCGTTCTCCAGGGTGTCCCGCTCACGAGCGGTGTCAGCCGCCCCATCGGCACCGTGGCGCTCCTGGGGTCCTACGTCTTGCTGGGGTCCTTCGCCTGGGTCAACCGGAGGCTGCCGGCCGTGTGGCTCGTGATGGTCGGCCTCGCCCTCAACTTCGTGGTCATCGGCGTGAACAACGGGATGCCGGTGAGCGCAAGTGCGCTCGAGGTCGCAGGCGCGAGCGCCGAGGGTCTCGCCGACGAAGGCACGCTCAAGCACCACATCATGGGCCCCGGCGACACGCTGACGCCGCTCGGCGACGTGATAGGGATCCCACCACCCATCGGCGTGGTGATCTCGATCGGCGACGTGATCCTCTACGCCGGAGTCGCGATCCTCGTGGTCGCCGTCATGCTCGGACGGTCGGGTGAGAATCGGAGGCCGCCGGCTCGCTGGTTCCAGGGATATCGGGGGAAGCACCTCCGTCCCCGTCCGCGCTTCTCCCGTCTGTAGTACCTGTGGGGAGCGGCTTGGCGGCACCGCTCCTCCCGTCCTCGGGATCCGAGGGAGCCTTGGGATCTTGGAGGGCCGGGGGAGGCTCGTCCTGCAGGAGCGACTTGGGGAACCTGACGGTGATCGTCGTTCCCTGACCCGGCATGCTCTCCACCTCGAAGCGACCACCACCGACCTGTGCGCGCTCGCGCATCATCGCCATCCCGAAGTGCCCTTCCGGACCAGGCGCCTCTGTGTCGAAACCGACGCCGTTGTCCCTCAGGCTGAGGACGATGTCGGCGTCCTCCTCACGCACACCGATCCACACATCTCTCGGTTGCGCGTGCTTCATCGCGTTCATCACGCCTTCCCGCGCGATGTGGAACACGAGCAACGCGATCGGCGCCGGCAGCTGGATGTCCGCGACATCGCGGTGGAAACGGATCGATGAATCCCGGCCGACCTCATCGGTGAACGACTCAAGCGCTTCAGCGAGACCTTTCGCCCCGAGCGGGGATCTGTGGAGGTCTCGGATCAGGGCGCGGATCCGATCCGACGTCTCTTGCTTCGATTGACGGATCTTGTCGAGCTGCAGACTCACGTCGTGGGTCTGGCCCTTCTCGAGAAGCTTGCGCGCAACGTCCACTTGGATCGAGAGCCGAAAGAGCACCTGGGCGAGATCGTCGTGGAGGTAGCCCGCGATCTGGAGACGTTCATCAGCGCGCTCCTCCGCCATCGCGTTCGAGAGAGCACGTAGAACTTGCTCGCGCTCCTGCAGTTCCTTGTGGGCTTCCTCGAGTGCCTGCGATCGGAAAAACATCTGCCGAGCGAAGAGCAAGGGTGCCAGGATGGCAGGAAGGGCGTAGCCGGAGCCCTCTTTGAACAAGACAGCCAAGCTCAACCCGACGAGGCCAAGTCCGAGATAGCTCATCAAGAACTCGCCGAGCCGACCGATTCTCAGCTCCTTCATGACCTGTCGCGTCGGCACCCCTGTTCGGAGACTGACAAACACCGTGACAAGCCCGCTGTTCACCACGTAGTCCACCAATGCCGCCACTGCGGCGGCAGTAACTAGGACCAGGCCCGACTCGGGCTGTTCGTCGATCGAGAACGCAGTCAGCTGATGAAATACCGCACTCGCAGCGAAGACGGACAACGCCACCTGGCACCGATTGAACAGGGCGCGCAGAAATGTCACCTCTCGCTTGAATTCTCGAGGATCTGACGCGCCAACAAGAGCAACCGCAGCCGCCGCTACTGGCGCATACAGGAAGGCAACCACCATGAGGAGGGGGAACCCGACACTGATCGTGAGACCCCGCCACGCCGGGACCGGGAGCAGCTCGACTACACCGATGAGGCCCGCCCACATGAGGAGAGCCCCATGGTCAAAGGCATCTGGATCCGCTATCACGAGCGCGCCGCCGAGGACGAAGGTGGGAATGATGATCGCGAGCTCAAAGGCGATCACCCTTCGCTGGCTAACAGGGGCGGGGTTTGCCTGCATGGGGCACAATCTTGGCGTTCGAGCAGCAGAGCGCAAGCCCTGACCCCCCTCTTACAGCAAGCGTCGTATACAAGCCCTACAGCATGCGTCGTAGCTGCATTGGCGTCCTTGCGTGTCCCCCGTCCGACGGGGATATTCGGCATCGGACTCCCCCAAATGGGGGGTGGATCTAGGTCAAAAGGCGGGACTGCTCCGCTGGGCCCGTTAGATGAGAGGGGGAACGCCATGAAGGTCGTGCGACGGATCGCAATCGCGCTCGGCTCACTGCTGGCTGTCGCCATGGCTGGCGGCGCTCACTGGCGAGGCTAAGCTAGAAACCGACTAGTTCAAGGGGCCCCTCGGGGCCCCTTTCCATTTCTCAGGCGTTCTTCGGAACACTGGCAGCTACCAGTGTTCCCACACCAAGGCGAGAATCGATGAATAGGCTGCCACCTGCTGCCTCAAACCGCTCTTTCATTATCTGCAGTCCGAAGTGACGGCTGCCATCGACCGCGGCCCATGAGAAGCCAGTCCCATCATCGGTGACACTCAGGCGGAGCAGCGCCTCGTCTGTCCACACCCTTACTCCTATGCTCGATGCTCGGGCGTGCTTCGCAGCGTTATGCAGAGCCTCCCGAATTGCCTGGTACGTGAGCAGCTGGGCGAGTGGCGAACTGTCAAACTGTTCCACGTCGATGGTTACGGGCGGCGCTCCGGCCGACGCCAGCTGATCTACCAAGAGCCTCAGTGTCGGAATCAACCCGGAAGCCCCGAGCGGCGACCTTCGGAGGTCTCCAAGCAAATCCCGAATCGCCCTTTGCGCGGCGTCTGTTGCAAAAAGGAGCTCGGGCAAGTCATTGTCGAGTTCGAGGAGCTTCCCAGCCGCGAGGTCTTGCCTCAGAACCTGACCCATTAGGTGGACCTTGAACAGGGATGGCAGAACCTCGTCGTGGAGCTCCCCAGCTAGTGCCAGGCGTTCGTCCTTCCGTTCGCGAACCAGCTCGCCGGCAGCGCCGCGGATGGCGACATCCTTCTGGCGGATCCGTTCCGTCGCGTCGAGGAACTGCTTAGTCTGCCGAAACATCTCTCGAGCCAAGACGAGAGGCGCGAGAAACAGCAGGACTGCCCAGAGACCGCCAGTGGCGAAGGCTGCCGAGAGAGGCATCGCAAGAAAACCGAGGAGCAGGTATCCGGCGAGGTAGTGCCACGGCGATGCTCCAAACATCCTGAGCAATACGCCTCGAGGTGCAAGGCGATCCTCGATTGCAACCGCAGACGCGACAAGAAGGAAGTTGACCCCCGCATCAAACAGTAGCGCCACCACTCCCGCCACCAGGACTCCTGGCCAATCCGTTATCGTCCCGCCCAACGCATGGAAGGCGACAGATCCTGCCATGACGCTCGCGGCAACCTGGCTGCGATTGAAGATCGACTTGGCTAGCGAGATATGTCTCGACAGCTCGCGTGGATCGAAGGAACCAACAAAGGCAATCAGTGCCGCTTCCGCCGGCGAGAAGATCATGCCGGCAGCCAATGCCACGGGGAATGACATGCTCACTGTGACGGATCCCCAGACGCGAATGGGAATCATGTCCACCGCCGCAACGATCGCTGCCCATGAGGCCAGCTGGACCAAGCCGGTGGCATCAAGGCTTTCCCGGAGAGCGAACGAAATGGCGGCTGCGACGGACAGGCAGCTCACTGCCCACAAGAAGGCCGTTGCAAAGGGTGGCTTCCGTTCAGCCGCCGCCGCGTTCCTTCCCTCTCCTCGCTGACTCGCGTAGACCGACATCTGCCCTCCTTGGGACGAAGCGGTCTCCCCGGTCACCGCGGGAACGAAGACCTGCCGATTTGTAGCTCATCCATCGTGTCTCGTTCAAGAGATGTCCCGTTCGAGAGTGACAATCCCGGTCGGGGGCCAGTGACGGCTCACCGTGCGAAACTCGATGGCATGACGACCGAACGCGATCCGGATCAGAAGAGGCGTCGGAACCCCTTCCGGGACGAGGTGTGGGGCGACGAGCCTCAGGAGGTCGATGCCTCAGAGTTCGTCGAGGAACTCCAGTCGAGCCGCCCCGAGCTCGCCCGCCGCTGGCACGACCACCCGACCATCGTTCCGTTCAAGGTTGTCGGTCGATTCATCGGCCGGAACAGCAAGCGTGTCGCGATCACGATCGCCGGCTTCGTGGTCGTCCTCGCTGGCGCAGCGATGCTCGTGCTCCCCGGGCCTGGGCTGCTCGTGATCATCGCCGGTCT
>DASSDW010000032.1:0-18869 GCA_035696925.1 Actinomycetota bacterium | reverse complement strand
GCCCAAGGCGGGGAAGACCACCGTCCTCAAGCAGATCGCGAACGGGATCATCAACTCGAGCCCGGACACGCACGTGATCGTCCTGCTCGTGGACGAACGGCCCGAGGAGGTCACGGACTGGCAGCGGACGGTCGAAGCCGCAGAGGTCGTCTACTCGACGTTCGACAAGCCGACGGACCAGCACATCCAGGTCACGGAGCTCGTGCTCGAGCGCTCGCGGCGGCTCGCCGAGTCGGGCAAGGACGTCGCGGTCATCCTCGACTCGATCACCCGTCTGGCGCGGGCCTACAACCTGGCTGCGCCCTCGTCGGGCAAGATCCTGTCGGGCGGGATCGACTCGGGCGCCCTCTACCCGCCTCGCCGGTTCTTCGGTGCGGCGCGCAACATCGAGGAGGGCGGGTCCCTCACGATCATCGCGAGCGCGCTCGTCGAGACCGGTTCCCGGATGGACGACGGCATCTTCGAGGAGTTCAAGGGCACCGGGAACATGGAGCTCCGCCTGGATCGTTCACTGTCGGAGAAGCGGCTGTTCCCGGCGATCAACGTGGACGCCTCGGGAACCCGCAAGGAAGAGCTGCTCATGCCCGCGGAGGAGCTGGCCCTGGTGATCAAGCTTCGGCGCGTACTCCACGCCCTCGATGTGGGCGCCGCACTCGAGCTCCTGGTCGACAAGGTCAGGGCCACCAAGTCCAACGAGCAGTTCCTCAAGGAGATCGCGAAGGCACCTTCCGGGGGATAGCCGGCAGCGTCGACCGGGCCGATGGAACGGCCAGGGAACCGTGAGGTCGTCGCCGTCGGCTACCCTGGAGGGGCGAAGAGGAGAAGGACATGAAACAAGGCATCCACCCCGACTATCAGATCGCCAACGTGCATTGCTCGTGCGGCAACACGTTCCAGACCCGCTCTACCGTCAGCGAGATCCGGGCCGAGCTGTGCTCGAACTGCCATCCCTTCTACACGGGGAAGCAGAAGTTCGTGGACGCCGGCGGCCGGGTCGAGCGCTTCCAGCGGCGGTACGCGAAGACACAGGCTGCCCAACAGGCCCAGCAGGGCTAGCCGAACAGTGGCGGAGGCAGAACTCCCCCGACCGGCATCGCCGCGCACCCATCTCTACGGCGGCCAGGCGGTCGTCGAAGGAGTCATGATGCGTGGGGCCGGGTTCTGGGCGATCGCCGTCCGCAAGCCCGACGCCTCGATCCACATCGAGTCGCACGAGATCGATTCGATCGTGCTCCGCGTGCCGATCCTCGGGAAGCCGTTCCTGCGGGGGATCATCGTGCTCGGCCAGTCGCTCGCGATCGGCATGCGCGCGCTGATGATCTCCGCGAATCAGTCACTGGACGAGGAGGAGCGCCTCACCCCCCGGCAGGTGATCCTCTCGGTCGTGCTGGCGCTCACGTTGTTCGTCGGCATCTTCATCATCGGCCCCGCCACCCTCTTCGCCTGGTTCGAGAACCGCACCGGGTCCGCCGGCATCCTCACGCTCGTCGGCGAGGGCCTCTTCCGCGTGGCGTTGTTCGTCGCGTACCTCTTCCTCATCGGCAGGACCAGGGACATCCATCGGGTCTTCGAGTACCACGGCGCCGAGCACAAGACGATCGCTGCCTACGAGCACGGCGAGGAGCTCGAGACCGAGGCGATCGACCGCTACCCGAAGGAGCACGTCCGCTGCGGCACGAACTTCCTAATCATCGTGATGATCATCACGATCTTCGTCTTCACCCTGTTCGGCACGCCTGCGCTGCTCTGGCGGATCCTCTCCCGGGTCATCGCGATCCCGATCATCGCCGCGATCTCGTACGAGGCGCTCCGCCTCGGTGCGAAGCATCCCGGGTCGCTCGGCATGCGCATCCTGATGACGCCGGGGATCTGGCTGCAGAAGATCACGACGCAACAGCCGGATTCCTCGCAGATCGAGGTGGCCGTCACGTCGTTCCGTGAGCTGCTCCGCCGCGAGGCCGAGGCGACCGCGGTCGATCGGTAGCCGAGCCTCCGAGTTCGAGGAGGTCGTTGCATCCGCGGATCCGTGCGCGAAGATGATGCGGTCCCCATGACCCGGGAGGTTTTCCCCATGCCGACCAGCGACCTGGACATGCCGCTGCTACCGAGCGCGGAACAGATCCGCAGACGCGAATTCGCAACGGTACGCCGTGGCTATGACCCGCAGCAGGTGCGTACCTACCTCACGTCGATCGCGAAGCAAGTGGGGACACTGGAACGGGAGCTGAGCCAGCTCCGCCTGGAGGTCGGTTCCGCGGCCGCACGTGGCGAACCGTCGACGGCGCCCTCTCCGACCACGCCTGCACCGGCGCCATCCGAGGCCGGCGATCCCTACGACGCCCTGTCGAAGCGCTTCGCCTCGTTGATCGAGATGGCGGATCAGGAGGCCGAGCGGATCCTCGAGAACGCGCGGTCCGAGTCGGAGCTCGCTCTCGACGAGGCGAGGACCGAGGCCGACCGGATCAGGGTCGACGCCCAGGCGCACGCCGAGGTAGCCCGGCAGGAGGGAACGGATCTGCTGGAACGGGCCCGAACGGAATCGAGCCAGGTGCTGGCGGGTCTCGCCGAGCGCCGTGGAGAGCTCATCAGACAGTTGGAGGAGATGCGCTCGAAGCTGCTCACCGTCGCCGAGGACCTGGTGGGGCCCATCGAGGAGGCTGCGAGAGCGGAGGCGGAGGATGCCGATCTCATCCAGCCCGTCGCCGCCGGTGCGGACGACGCTGCGAAGGCGGGCGACGCCGGCGAGGGCGAGACACCTCTTGATCCGCGCTACGAGGACCTCTGGGTTCACAAGGACCCCTCGATCGAGATCCCCGATCTCACGGCGATCGACCTCGACTTCGACGAGCGCGACGAGTAGCGGATTCCTGGGCGCCCCGAGGGCGCCTGGGAGAATCGTCGGCGTCATGGACGTCGAAGACCGCCTGAAGGAGATCGAGGCCCGCTTCGAGCAGGTGCAGGCCGAGATGTCCACGGTCGAAGCGGCCACCGATCACGAGCGGATGCGCACGCTGGGCCAGCAGTTCGCCGAGCTCGAGCAGATCGTCCGTCCCTACCGGGAGCTCCGGCAGGCGACGGCGGACGCCGCGGAAGCGCGTGAGCTCGCCGCCGCGGAGACCGATGCCGAGATGGCGGAGGCGTTCGAAGAGGAGGCTCGCGCGGTCGCGGAGCGGGCGGCGGCGCTCCGGTCCCGGCTGGAGGAGCTGCTCGTCCCGAAAGACCCCAACGAGGGCAAGGATCTGATCCTCGAGATCCGGGCGGGCGCGGGCGGCCAGGAGGCGGCGCTCTGGGCCGGCGATCTGTTCGAGATGTACCGGCACCTCGCCGACCGGCGCCGATGGAAGACCGACGTGCTCGCGTCGGCTCCGGCGGAGATGGGTGGCTACAAGGAGATCGTCCTGGGCATCCGCGGGCGCGACGCCTACGGCCGGCTGAAGCACGAGTCGGGCGTCCATCGCGTCCAGCGGGTCCCGGTGACCGAATCACAGGGCCGGATCCATACGTCCACCGCCACCGTCGCGGTGATGCCCGAGGCCGAGGAGGTGGAGGTCGAGATCCGGCCGGAGGACCTGGACATCGACGTGTACCGGTCGAGCGGGCCCGGTGGCCAGTCCGTGAACACCACCGACTCGGCGGTGCGGATCATGCACAAGCCGACGGGCATCAAGGTCGAGGTCCAGGAGGAACGGTCCCAGCTCCAGAACCGCGAGAAGGCGATGCGCTACCTGCGCGCGCGTCTGTATCAGAAAGCCCTCGACGAGCAGCAGGCGAAGGAGGCGGCGGCCCGCCGCTCGATGGTGGGAACCGGGGAGCGGTCCGAGAAGATCCGCACCTACAACTTCCCGGAAGGAAGGGTCACCGACCATCGGATCAAGCACACCTCGCATCAGCTCGGGAACGTGCTGGAGGGCGGCGACGAGCTCGACACCTTCACCGAGAGGCTGCAGGCCTCGGAGCGGTCTGCCCAGCTCGCCGATCCGGGCGACGCGCAACAGGACGGGCCGCAGCAAGACGGGCCGCGGCAGGACGGGCCAAAGCTTGATGGAAAGGGGTGACGTGCGCCCGGCCCAGGTGGTTCGCCGAGCGGCCGAGTACCTCGAGCGCCACGGCGTGGAGAGCTCGGTTCCCACCGCGGAACGGCTCCTGTCGCACGTCCTGGGGACGGATCGAGCGGGGATCTACGCCAGGGAAGGGCTGACGTCGCAGGAGGCGAAGCTCTTCGGTCGCGCGCTCTGCCGGCGGTGCGCGGGGGAGCCGCTCCAGCACCTGACCGGCGACCAGGCGTTCCGCCGCATCGTCGTGCGGATCCGGCCCGGCGTGTTCATCCCGAGGCCCGAGACGGAGACCCTCGTCGGGGCGGTGGTGGAGGTGCTCGCGTCGATGGCCGACCCCGTGGTCGTGGACGTCGCCACGGGGACCGGCGCCGTGGCGCTGGCGATCAAGGACGAGCTCCGCGACGCGACGATGTTCGCCACCGACCTGTCGCCCCAGGCGGTCGAGCTCGCCCGCGAGAACGCGCGCTCCCTCGGTCTCCCGGTGATCGTCCTCGAGGGCGATCTGCTCGAACCCCTCCCCGCCGACCTCCGCGGGCGCGTGGACGCCGTCGTCTGCAATCCGCCGTACGTGGCCGAGGAAGCCCGCGACACGCTTCCGGCCGAGGTGCTCGCGGAGCCGCCGCTCGCGGTGTTCGGCGGGATCGAGATCTACGAGCGACTCTTCGCCCAGGCGGTCGGTTGGCTCGCGCCCGGAGGGATCGTGGCCGTGGAGATCGAAGAGACCGCGGCCGGGGTCGTGGCGAAGGCTGCGGCGAACGAAGGGTTGGAGGGGATCATCGTGCGGCAGGACCTCACAGGTCGGGACCGCGTCGTGGTGGCACGACGGCCGCCCCCGTGAAACCTCTCGAAGGACCGTTGGGGGAGGCGGCCGCCGCCGCCCGCCGTGGCGAGCTGATCGTCTTCCCCACCGACACCGTCTACGGGCTGGGGACGCGTCCCGACGACCGCGCCGCCACCGCCCGCGTCTTCGCGGCCAAGCAGAGACCGCGTGACCTCGAGCTGCCGGTGCTGGTCGCGACGATCGAGGTGGCTCGGTCGGTCGCCGTGTTCGACGAGCGCGCGGAACGGCTCGCCGGCGCCTGCTGGCCCGGCCCGCTCACGCTCGTCCTCGCGCGGGGCGCGGACGCCGCGGCGTGGGATCTGGGAGGGGACCCGGCGACGATCGGCGTCCGTGCCCCGCACCATCCGCTGGCCCTCGCGTTGCTCGCCGAGACGGGGCCGCTCGCCGTGACCAGCGCGAACCGCTCCGGCCATCCCCCCGTGCAGACGTGCGACGAGCTCCATCGGCTGTTCGGGAAGGACGTCGCCGTCTACCTCTGCCAGGGGGACCCGTTAGAGGGAGCGGCGTCCACCGTGCTCGACCTCGCCCACGGACCGGCGTCCGTCCTGCGCGAGGGTGCCCTCGGACGCGATGCGATCGCCCAGCTTCTGCCGGACGAGGCCGCGTTGTTAGACTCGCGCCCTTCGTCATGAGCGGGATCCTGGTGGTGTGCACGGGGAACATCTGCCGCTCGCCGATGGCCGAAGGGTTCCTGCGCGCCGCGCTCGAGGCGCGGCTCGGCGACGGGGCGCCGGTCGTCACGTCGGCGGGGACCGCGGCCTGGGAGGGCTCAGGGGCGACAGCGGAATCGATCCGTACGGCGGCGGAGCGAGGCGTCGACATCGAGCCGCACGTCGCTCGGAGGCTCCACGGGGCCATGCTCGAGGACGCGGATCTGATCGTGTGCATGGCTGCCGATCATCGATCGACCATCGTCGACGCGATGCCGGACCTGGCGACCAAGACGTTCACGATCAAGGGGCTCGTGCGACTGTTGGAGGCTTCCCGCCCCGGCGGACCGCTCCGGGCTCGCGTCGCCGCTGCGGCGGAAGCGGCGGCTCGGAACGGGTCGTCGAAGCGATCGGAGGACGTGCGGGACCCGCTCGGCGATCCGATCGAGGGGTATCGAGAGGTCGCCCGCGAGCTCCACGACCTGGCCGACCGTCTCGCGGTGGCCCTCGCTGAGGGTCCGAACTGATGCGCATCGCCCTGGGCGCGGATCACGCTGGCTTCCCGCTGAAAGAGGATCTGAAGGTGTTCCTCACCGAGGAGGGACACGAGGTCCTGGATCACGGGACCGACTCGACCGAACAGGTGGACTATCCGGCCTTCTGCGCGGCGGCCGCTCGCGCCGTGGCCACCGGGGCTGCGGACCGGGCGATCGTCCTCGGAGGATCGGGCCAGGGGGAGCAGATGGCCGCCAACAAGGTGGACGGCATCCGGGCTGCCCTCTGCCACGACCTCTTCCTGGCCCGTCTCGCTCGCCAGCACAACGATGCGAACGTGCTCGCGTTGGGGGCGCGCGTGGTCGCGCCCGCGTACGCTCGCGAGATCGTGCAGCTGTGGCTGGAGACGCCCTTCGACGGGGGCCGCCACGAGGCTCGTGTGGAGCAGATCGCACTGATCGAACGAGGGGAGCTGTAGAGATGAGGGAATACCCCGCCGACTGGGAGGCGCTGAAGGCCGCGGATCCGGAGGTTGCCGACGCGATCGCGAACGAGCTGCAGCGGGAGCGGACGAACCTGCGGCTGATCGCCTCCGAGAACTACGCGAGTCCTGCGGTGCTGGCAGCGCTCGGGTCGACGATGACGGACAAGTACGCCGAGGGCTATCCGGGTCGTCGCTACTACGGCGGATGCGAGTTCGTCGACGTCACCGAGCAGCTCGCGATCGACCGGGCGAAGGAGCTCTTCGGCGCGGAGCACGCGAACGTCCAGCCGCACGCGGGCGCCCAGGCCAACCTCGCCGTCTTCGGTGCCTTCCTCGAGCCGAACGATCCCGACTCGAAGGTCCTCGGGATGGAGCTCGCTCACGGCGGTCACCTCACGCACGGCTCGCCCGTGAACGTCTCCGGGATGTGGTTCCACTTCATCGGGTACCGCGTCGACGAGGACACCGAGCAGCTCGACATGGACGAGGTGCGGGATCTCGCGAAGGAGCATCGTCCGAAGATCATCCTCGCGGGCTACACGGCCTACCCGAGGGCGATCGACTTCGCCGCGTTCCGGACGATCGCCGACGAGGTGGGCGCGCTCCTGTGGGTCGACGCCTCCCACTTCATCGGTCTGGTCGCTGGCGGCGCGTATCCCTCGCCCGTGCCGCACGCCGACGTCGTGACGTTCACCACGCACAAGGCGCTCCGCGGACCCCGCGGGGCGATGATCGTCTGCAAGGAGGAGCACGCGAAGGCGATCGACAAGGCCGTGTTCCCGATGATGCAGGGCGGCCCGCTCGAGCACGTGATCGCCGCGAAAGCGGTTGCACTCAAGGAGGCGATGCAGCCGGCGTTCCGCGACTACGCCCAGCGCGTGGTCCGCGATGCGCGGGCACTCGCCGCCGGCCTGGCCGACGAGGGTCTCCGGGTGATCTCCGGAGGAACCGACTCGCATCTGATCCTCGCGGACGTCCGCCCGGTCGGCACGGACGGCAAGACGGCCGAGGCCGTCTGCGACGAGGTCGGGATCGCGCTGAACAAGAACCAGATCCCCTACGACCCCAACCCGCCATCGTCGCCCTCCGGGATCCGCGTCGGCACACCGGGCCCGGCGACGCTCGGGATGGACGAGGCGGAGATGGGCGAGGTGGCGTCGATCATCGGCGACGTCCTGAAGCACCCGGAGGACGGGTCCGTGAAAGAGAAGTCCGGGCAGCGCGTCGGGGACCTGATGGAGCGGTTCCCGCTCTACCCATGACGACGTGCCGTGACGACGTCCCTCACGTGCTGGCGGTGAGCACGTCCGCCGGTTGCCGGGTGGCGAGGACCCCCGCACACTGAGGCCACCGTGGTCGCGTATCTGGTCGTGTTCCTTGTCGCAGCGGGGACCACGTTCGCGCTGACGCCCCTCGTGCGTCGCCTCGCCGTCCGCTTCGGCGCGATCGACGCGCCGTCGGAACGCAAGCTCCACACCGTCCCCACGCCGACGATGGGCGGGCTCGCGATGTGGGCCGGTTTCCTCGTGGCCATCGGGGTCTCCCGGCTCCTGCCGTTCTTCGAGCCGATGAACGCGACCGCCGTCGAGCCTCTCGCCGCCGTCGTGACGTGCACGATGATGGTCGGTCTCGGCGTGATCGACGATCGGCGAGGGACCTCGGCGCTCGCGAAGCTCACCGCTCAGATCTTCATCGCCGGGATCCTGATCCTGCTCGGCGTCCAGCTCGCGTTCTTCGTCCTCCCGGGCGAGGGGCTCGCGGTGCTCGGGACCGACGAGGCCGTCCCGCTCACGATCCTCTGGGTGCTGGCGGCCGCGAACGCGATCAACCTCGTGGACGGGTTGGACGGGCTCGCGGCCGGCATGGTGGCGATCGCCGCCGCCACGTTCTTCATCTACATGGTTCGCGGAGCCGATCTCTCCGAGTCGGCGTCGGTCGCCGCGCTCCTGTCCGCGATCACGGTCGGGGTCTGCGTGGGCTTCCTCCCCTGGAACTTCCATCCCGCGACGATCTTCATGGGCGACACGGGGTCGATGCTCCTCGGGATGCTCGTGGCGGTCGCCACGATCTCGGGGGTTGGCCTGAATCCCTTCCCGCCGGAACGGGGAGACGTCGCCGTGATCGCGTTGCCGCTGCTCGTGCCTCTGCTGGTCCTCGCGATCCCGTTGCTCGACGTGGTCCTCGCGATCGTGCGGCGCACGCGGAAGGGGCTCGGGATCGCCCACGCGGACAAGGAGCACATCTTCCATCGGCTCATGGACATCGGTCACGGTCACCGCCAGACCGTGCTCCTGATGTACCTCTGGTCCGCGCTGGTCTGCGGCTCCGCGCTCGCGATCGGCGTGATCGACGGCTTGCTCGTCGCCGGGGTGATCGTCGCGGGCGCGGTCACGCTCTTCCTCGTGACGGCGCTGCCCCGTCTCCTGGAGCGTCGGCGCAACGGGGATGCGAACGGGGCGAGCGAGGAGACAGGGGCCGAGGACCCCGACGGGACGGCCGAAGCCACCCTCCCCGCGTCGGGTGTGACCACGAAGCCCGCGTCGGGCGTGACCACGAAGCCGGCGGCGGGCGCGACGACGAAGCGGGCATCGGGCCCGGCTCCCGTCGATCCGAGCGCCCCTTGACGGGCGCCGATCGGTCGGATCGACGTCCGGTCCATGTGAATCCTTTCACAAGCTCGCCGGCAGAGGTCCCCGAAACGGCCTCTGACCAGCGGAAACGCAGGATCCGCGGTTTGACGGCATGTGAAGGGGCCGTTTAGAGTGTCCGCCTCCGATGAGCGGATCCCGCAAGAGCGATGCGTGGTCCGGCATGGGGATCGGCTGGGCGATCACCTCCACCCTCGTCGGGGGGATGGCCACGGTCGGAGGGTTGGGATATCTGCTCGACCGGTTCCTCGACACGGGATCCGGGTTCACCGCGCTCGGCATCGTCCTCGGGGCGGCGAGCGCGATCTACATCGTGTATCTGCGGTACGGCAAGGGAGACGAGTGACGACCACGGTTGAGCCGGAGCGCGAGCTGGTGCGCCGGCTCCTGCCGTTCGTCGTTCCCGCACTCGCGATCGCCGCCGGCGTCGGTGCCGTGCTCGGGGGATCGGGAGCCGCGTGGTCCGCGGCGATCGCGATCGTCGCCGTCGCCCTGAACTTCGTGGCCTACGCGGGCTCGGTGGCGTGGGCGGCGCGCATCTCCCCGATGCTCGTCATGGCCGTGGGCCTCGGCGGCTACGTGGTGCGGGTCGCCGTCTTCACGGTTGCCCTCCTGCTCCTGAACCGACTCTCCTGGTTCTCTCCGCTCGCGTTCGTGGCCGCGTTCGCGCCGGCCACGATCGCGCTCCTCGCGGTGGAGATGCGACTGCTCGGCGGCCGGATGCAGGCCGACCTCTGGTACTTCCCGGAGCGGACCACGTGATCCCGGCTGTCCTCGCCGAAGAGTTCCATCCGCCCTCGACGAAGGACTTCGTCTTCGACTGCTACTTCAGCGTCGATCTCTTCGGGATCGAGATCTGCTTCAACTTCATCATCGCCCTCGTCGTAGCGTCGGTCCTGGTCTACGTCCTCCTGTTCCTGCTCGCGTTCCGCAAGCCGCGCACCGTGCCGGGCAAGCTGCAAGCCCTGATGGAGATGGGCCTCGAGTTCGTGCGGGAGCAGATCGCGCTCCCGATGCTCGGGCCGGCGGCGGACCGGTTCCTGCCGCTGCTGGTCACGTTCTTCTTCTTCATCTTCTTCATGAACATGTTCGAGGTCGCCCCGTGGGTGAACTTCTCGGCGAGCAGCCGCGTGGCGTTCCCGCTCGTCCTGGCCGTGATCGCCTGGGTCACGTACAACGCGGTGGGGATCGCGAAACACGGGTTCTTCGGGTACCTGAGGTTCACGTGCATCATCCCGAGCGCACCGGCGATACTGCGCTACACGCTGCTCCTCGTGATCGAATTCGTCTCGAACATCGTGATCCGCCCGATCACGCTGACGATCCGTCTCGCGGCGAACTTCGTCGCCGGGCACTTCCTGCTCGCACTCGCGTTCCTCGGGACCGAGTTCTTCTTCTTGAACGGAGGCCTGAGCTACCTCGGGCTCGTGGTGACCGCTCCGATCTCCGTGGCGCTCGTCGCGTTCGAGGTCTTCGTCGCGATCCTGCAGGCATTCATCTTCGCCATCCTCACCGCCTCGTACATCGGCGGGGTCCTGGCGGAAGAGCACTAGACAAGGAGGCATCACATGTTGGGGTTGCTCGCACAAGCCGCCAGTGACTTCTCGGGGCTGGAGACGATCGGCAAAGGGCTGATCATCGGGCTCGCGGCCATCGGGCCCGGGATCGGGCTCGGGATCTTGATCGGGAAGTCGGTCGAGGCGATGGCTCGACAGCCGGAGTACGCGAACCAGGTCCGGACCACGATGTTCATCGGCATCGGGTTGATCGAGGCGCTCGCGCTGTTCGGCATCGCGTTCTCGTTCATCATCTGAGGAGGGGAGACCGCTCGTGCACGCACTGATCGGGTCGATCCTCGCGCAGGCCGAGGAGCACGGAGAGGAGGTCTCCGAGGCCAAGGATCTCTATCCCGCGGTGGGAGAGCTCATCGTCGGGCTGCTCGCCTTCGCCGTCCTGTTCTTCTTCACGTGGAAGTGGGTGCTCCCGAAGTTCAAGGAGGTCCTCGAGCAGAGGAGGGAGCAGATCCAGGGCGAGATGGAGAAGGCGGAGGCCACCCGTGGGGAGGCCGAGAAGCTCCAGGAGGAGTACCGGACCCAGCTCGCCGGCGCGCGGGACGAGGCGAACCGCATCATCGAGGAAGCTCGGGGGACGGCGGACCAGCTGCGCCGCGATCTCCAGGCCAAGGCCGAGGAGGAGTCCCAGGCGATCGTCGGCCGAGCCCAGGAGGAGATCCGGGCCGAGCGCGATCGCGTGTTCCAGGAGCTCCGGGCCCAGGTCGGGTCGATCGCGGTGGAGATCGCCGAGAGGATCGTCGGTCAGTCCCTCGACGAGCGAGCGCATCAGCGACTGATCGACGAGTTCATCGACGAGGTCGCGTCGGGCGCGGGCGCCAACGGCAACGGCAAGGGAACGGCGGACGCCGGTGCCGAAGACACCGAAGGCGGTGCCTGAGTGACGAACGAGGACACCGTCCGCGGGTACGCGCAGGCCCTGCTGTCCGTCGCCGAGGCGGAGGGGGCCCTCGATCGCGTCCAGGAAGGGCTCTACGCGTTCGCGAAGGCCGTCGAGCGCAACGAGGACCTCCGCGAGGCTCTGACGGACGCCGCGCTCCCGCCCGAACGCAAGAAGGCCGTGATCGACGAGCTCCTCGGAGAGCGCGCCCACCCGGTCACCGCGACGCTCGTGGGGTTCCTGGTGGACGCGGGACAGGCGCGCCGGATCGGGGCGATCGCCGAGGAGCTGGCCCGCGAGGCTGCCCATCGATCGGAGCGCACGCTGGCGGAGGTACGGGTGGCCGTCCCGCTGAGCGATGCGAAGAAGTCGTTGCTCGCCGAAGCGCTCGAGCGGGCCACGGGACATCCCGTGGAACTGAAGGTCGACGTGGACCCCTCCGTGATCGGCGGCGTGGTCGCCCGGGTGGGCGACGAGGTGTTCGACGGCTCGCTCGCGAGCCGGCTGACCGAGGCGAAGCAGTACCTCACAGGGAGCGTGTGATCCGATGGCTGTGGACGCAGAGAGGTTCGACCCGAACGACATCGCGGAGGCCCTCCGCAAGCACGTCGAGAGCTGGACGCCGTCGGTCGAGCGGGGCGAGCTCGGCCGCGTGATCGAGGCGGGCGACGGGATCGCCCGCGTGTCCGGCCTGCCCGGCGCGATGGCGAACGAGCTCCTGGAGTTCCCCGGCGGCGTGCTGGGGCTCGCCTTCAACCTGGACGTCGGCGAGATCGGCTGCATCGTCCTCGGGGAGAGCTCGCACATCCAGGAGGGCGACGCGGTCAAGCAGACGGGACAGATCCTGTCCGTGCCGGTGGGCGACGGGTTCCTCGGCCGCGTCGTGAACGCCCTCGGGGAGCCGGTCGACGACAAGGGCCCCATCCAGTCGCAGGACCGGCGGATCCTCGAGGTCCAGGCGCCCAACGTCGTGAACCGGCAGCCCGTGAAGGAGCCGCTCTACACGGGGATCACGGCGATCGACGCGATGACGGCGATCGGGCGCGGCCAGCGCGAGCTGCTGATCGGAGACCGGCAGACGGGGAAGACCGCGGTGGCCGTCGACGCGATCATCGCCCAGAAGGAGCTCTGGGCGACCGGGGATCCGAAGAAGCGTGTGAAGTGCATCTACGTCGCGGTCGGGCAGAAGTCCTCGACGGTCGCCGAGGTCGTCGCGACCCTGGAGGAGAACGGAGCGCTGGAGTACACGGTCGTCGTGAACGCCCCGGCCTCGGACCCGGCCCCGTTCCAGTACATCGCTCCGTACTCCGGTGCCGCGTTCGGTGCCCACTGGATGTACAACGGCGAGCACGCGTTGATCGTGTACGACGACCTGTCGAAGCAGGCCACCGCGTATCGGACGCTCTCGCTCCTGCTGCGCCGCCCGCCGGGACGAGAGGCGTTCCCCGGCGACGTCTTCTATCTGCACTCGAGGTTGCTCGAGCGGGCCGCGAAGCTCTCGGACGACCTCGGCGGTGGCTCGTTGACCGCGCTCCCGATCATCGAGACCAAGGGGAACGACATCTCCGCGTACATCCCGACGAACGTGATCTCGATTACGGACGGACAGATCTTCCTCGAGCCGGACCTGTTCTTCGCGGGCGTCCGGCCGGCGATCAACATCGGCATCTCGGTCTCGCGGGTCGGCGGAGCCGCGCAGATCAAAGCGATGAAGAAGGTCGCCGGGCGGCTCCGCCTCGATCTCGCGCAGTTCCGGGCGCTGGAGGCGTTCGCGCAGTTCGGCTCCGAGTTGGACAAGGCGTCGCAGCAGCAGCTCGCCCGCGGCGCGCGGGTCGTCGAGGTCCTGAAGCAGCCGCAGTACGAGCCGCGTCCGGTGGAGCGCGAGGTCGTGATGATCTGGACCGCCACCGGCGGATACCTCGATCCGTTCCCGGTTGAGGACGCGAGGAGGTTCGTCGAGGAGTTCACGGCCTCCCTCGACTCCCGGACGGACGTCCTCGGGACGATCAAGGAGTCGGGTGACCTTTCCGACGAGACCGAGGCGACGCTGAAGGAGTCCGTCGAGGCGTTCGCGCAGACGTTCCGCACGAGCGAGGCGATCGCGGGCAGCGAGGCCGGCCGTGGGGCCGGGACGGCCCCGGACGAGGTGAAGCCGGACATCGGCTGGGATCGGATGTCTTCCGTGGATGACGAGGACGAGGAGGGGGCCTCGGATCGATCCGGAGGTCCATCGACGGCCGAGGAGGACGACGTGCAGGGGCAGGTGCCGCTGCCGGACGATGAGGACGATACGGCTGGGGAGAGTCCCGCGTAGATGGGTGCACAGCTCCGCATCGTTCGCCGGCGGATCCGCACGGTGCAGTCGACGAAGAAGATCACGCGCGCGATGGAGCTGATCGCGTCCTCGCGCATCGTGAAGGCGCAGCAGCGCGTCGAGGCCTCGCGCCCGTACGCGATCCAGCTCACCAAGGCGATGGAGGACCTCGCGCGCCAGACGGGGGCCGTCCAGCATCCGCTCCTGGAGGATCGGGAGCAGCCGGCGAAGGCCGGCGTGCTCGTGCTGACCTCGGACCGCGGCCTCGCCGGCGCGTACAACGCGAACGTGCTGAAGGTGGCGGAGGGGGTGATCCGCGAGGTCCGCGGCCGAGGGCTCGAGCCGGTCCTGTACGCGATCGGCAAGAAGGGGATCGGCTACTTCCGGTTCCGCGGGATCCCCATGCGCGAGCGTTGGCAAGGGATCAGCGAGGTTCCGCCGTACGAGGAAGCGGAGCGGATCGGTCGTACCCTGATCAAGGACTTCGCCGACGAGGAGATCGACGAGCTGCACGCCGCCTACACCGACTTCCGCTCCGCGTTCACGCTCCGCGCGACCGCGCAGCGGTTCCTCCCGATCGCGCCGGAGGAGGTCACGGGGAAGGGCCTCGGCGTCGTCCACGCCGAGTACCTCTTCGAGCCCGAGCCGGACGAGATCCTCGACCACCTGTTGCCGCAGTACGTGGTGACGAAGGTGTATGCGGCCCTTCTGGAATCGGCCGCCTCGGAGAATGCCGCGCGACGCCGTGCGATGAAGGCCGCCACCGACAACGCGGAAGACCTCATCAAGATCCTCACGCGCCAAGCGAACCGAGCGCGCCAGGACGAGATCACGACGGAGATCATGGAGATCGTGGGCGGCGCCGAATCGATGGCGGCCGGCTCGGAGGGATGACGATGCCAGGAACGAGCGAGAAAACGCACCCCGAGGGGCGCGTGGTCCGGGTGATCGGACCGGTGGTGGACGTGGAGTTCCCGCCGGCGGAGCTGCCCGAGGTCCACACGGCGCTCACCGTGGACCTCACCCTCGAGTCCGAGACGACCACGATCACGTGCGAGGTCGCGCAGCACATCGGCGACTCGATCGTCCGCACGATCGCGCTCAAGCCCACCGACGGCCTCGTCCGCGGCACGCCGGTGGTGAACACGGGGGCGCCGATCAGCGTGCCGGTGGGTGAGGGCGTCCTGGGGCACGTCTACAACGTGATCGGCGAGCCCCTGGACACGGACGCCTCCGAGATCCACGCGAGCGACCGCTGGCCGATCCACCGGGAGCCCCCGCAGTTCTCGGAGCTCGAACCCAAGAAGCAGATGCTCGAGACCGGGATCAAAGTGATCGACCTGTTGGAGCCGTACGTCCAGGGCGGCAAGATCGGGATGTTCGGAGGCGCCGGCGTCGGCAAGACCGTGATCATCCAGGAGATGATCCGTCGGCAGGCCAAGGAGCACGGAGGCGTCTCGGTGTTCGCCGGAGTGGGGGAACGGACACGCGAGGGCAACGACCTCTTCCTCGAGATGACGGAGTCGGGCGTCATCAACAACACGGCGCTCGTGTTCGGACAGATGGACGAGCCGCCGGGCGTCCGGCTCCGCGTCGCGCTCTCGGCGCTCACGATGGCCGAGTACTTCCGCGACGTCGAGCGGAAGGACGTGTTGCTGTTCATCGACAACATCTTCCGGTTCACGCAAGCGGGATCCGAGGTCTCCACCCTCCTGGGACGCATGCCCTCGGCGGTGGGTTACCAGCCGACGCTCGCCGACGAGATGGGCGAGCTCCAGGAGCGGATCACCTCGGCCGGCGGCCGGTCGATCACGTCCCTCCAGGCGATCTACGTGCCGGCGGACGATATCACGGACCCGGCGCCGCACACGGCGTTCGCGCACCTCGACGCCACGACCGTCCTCTCGCGTGACATCGCGGCGCTCGGCATCTACCCGGCGGTGGACCCGCTCGACTCCACGTCCCGGATCCTCGACGCGCGGTACGTCGGACAGGAGCACTACGACGTCGCGCGCCGGGTCCAGGAGATCCTCCAGCGGTACCGCGACCTCCAGGACATCATCGCGATCCTCGGGATCGACGAGCTTTCCGAGGAGGACAAGGTGATCGTCTCGCGGGCGCGCAAGATCCAACGGTTCCTGTCGCAGCCGTTCTTCGTCGCGGAGCAGTTCACGGGCCTGCCGGGCAAGTACACGCCGATCGACGAGACGATCGCGTCCTTCAAGGCGCTCTGCGAAGGCGAGTACGACCATCTCCCCGAGCAGGCGTTCTTCCTCGTCGGCGGGATCGAGGAGGCCGTCGAGCAGGCGAAGACCCTCGAGGCCGCGTAGTGGCGCTCGAGGTGCACGTCGTCACGCCGGAGCGCGAGGTGTGGTCCGGACAGGCCACCGAGGTCATCGCGCACGGGGTCGACGGCGACGTCGGCATCCTCGCGGGTCACGCCCCCTTGCTCGTCCATCTGGCGGTCGGGCCGCTGCAGATCCAGGAGGAGGACGGCACCTGGCTCAAGGCCGTGGTGGACGGGGGCTTCCTGCACGTATCCACGGAGGAAGGATCGTCGCGCGTGGATGTGCTCGCGACGAACGCGCAACTCGAGAGCGAGATCGACGTCTCGGCGGTCACGCGGCGTCTGGAGGAGTTGCGGTCGGCCGCGGACGGCGCCGACGACGAGCGCGTGAAGACCGAGATCGCCCGCGCCGAAGCGAGGATCGCGCTCGGCGACTCGCGCTGACCGTCGCGGAACCGTCCCTCAGGCCGGCCCCGGTACGATGCGCGGATGGACCGTCTCTTCGTGACGGGGGGCGCTCGCCTCGCCGGTTCCGTCCGCATCTCGGGCGCCAAGAACTCGGCCCTGAAGCTGATGGCGGCGTCCTTGCTCGCACCCGGACGTTCCGTGCTCCGCAACGTTCCTCGCATCCAGGACTGCTTCACGATGGGCGAGGTCCTCGAGCATCTCGGCGCCCGGGTCTCGTGGGAGGACGGAGGCGTCGCGGTGGATGCCACCCACCTCTCGTCCGTCGAGGCGCCGTACGAGCTGGTGCGGCGCATGCGGGCCTCGATCGCCGTGCTCGGGCCGCTCCTCGCCCGCACCGGTGAAGCACGCGTGGCGATGCCGGGCGGCGACAACATCGGCTCACGTCCCATCGACCTCCATCTCGACGGGCTGCGCCGGATGGGTGCCCGGATCGACGCGGAGCACGGGTTCCTCGTCGCGACCGCCGAGGGGCTTACGGCCGCACCGATCACCCTCGACTATCCGAGCGTGGGGGCCACCGAGAACCTGATGATGGCGGCGGTCACGGCCGAAGGGGTCAGCGTGATCGACAACGCCGCGCGGGAGCCCGAGATCGCCGACCTGGCCGCGTTCCTCGCGGCGATGGGTGCCGGGATCCATGGCGCCGGGTCCGCGACGATCGAGATCGAAGGCGTGGGCGCGCTCGAGCCTGCCGAGCACACGGTCATCTGCGATCGGATCGAGGCGGGAACCTGGGCCGCGGCCGCGGTGGCGACCCGCGGGGATCTCGTGCTCGACGGGGCGCGCCCCGAGCACCTGGAGCTCTTCCTCGAGAAGCTCGGCGAGGGTGGCGCCGAGATCCGCAGGACCGACGACGGACTGCGCGTCCGGCAGCCGGAGCGGGCGGGGGCCGCCGACTTCGTGACGCTCCCGTACCCGGGGATCGCGACCGACTTCCAGCCGATCCTGCTGGCCATGCTCTCCACGGCGAACGGGACGAGCATCGCGACCGAGAACGTGTTCGAGGGGCGGTTCACGTACGTCGACGAGCTCCGGCGCATGGGAGCCGACATCCGCACCGAGGGGCACCACGCGGTGATCCGGGGCGTCGAGCGTCTCTCCGCCGCACCCGTGCGAGCGATGGACATCCGCGCCGGCGCGGCGATGGCGATCGCCGCACTGACCGCGGACGGGGTGACGGAGATCGCCGACATCGAGCACGTCGATCGGGGCTACGAGGACTTCGAGGCGAAGCTCATCGGTCTGGGCGCCGAAGTCCGGCGCGACCCCGAGCTCGTCCGCCTCCCGTGAGGCGAGCGCTCGTCGCGGTGTGCGCCGGCCTGGCCCTCCTGTCAGCACCGGCGCACGCGCAAGGAGGGCGCCGGAGCGCGATCCTCATCGAGACGGCGGACGCGTCCCTCCGGGATCTCCTCAACGTCTCGGAGATCAGAACGTTGGCTGCCCTTGGGGGATCCGCCCTCATGAACGGTCGCACGGGCTCGGAGGACGCGATGGCCGACGTGCTCGAGGACGAGAACGGCGAACCGATCTCGCCTCCGGGGCTCTACAACGCTCGCGTCGGTGACCTCGGGATCGGTCCCGCTGTGGACATACTCGTGGCGGAGGGACTCTCCGTCGCGGAGGGTCCGACACTCGTCCTGATCGTGTCCCGCTCTCCGCTGATCACCGGAAGGAACGAAGGCGACGAGCTGGGGGCCGTCGTCGCTGCATGGGTGGATCCGGACGAGATGTTGGATGCGGCAGGTCAGCTGATCGTGACGGACGAGGAGCCGAAGGCCTTGACGTCGGACTCCTCGCGGCGCGCCGGCGTCGTGGCCGACGTGGACCCGGCGGCGACCCTGGCCGCCTGGCTGGGCCTTCCGTACGACGCCGGTGCCCCGATCGAGCGCACCGGTGAGCCGGCACCCCTGGACCTCTACGAGCGCTACCTCCAGCAGCGCCGGCTCGCCGTGCCGATCGCCGCAGTGAGCTGGGGCGGCATGCTGTGCATCGGTCTCGCAGCGGTCGTCGCCCTCACCTTGCGCAGTCAGCTCTCTTCCCGGACGCTCCGTGCGGTCGAAGTGCTCACGTCGGCACTCCCATGGCTCGCGCTCGGTCTTCTGCTCGTCGGGCATCTCCCGATCCTGATCGTCGCGACGGTGGTTCCGTTCCTGATCGCTTTCGTCGCCGCTGGCAT
>DASSDW010000031.1:0-4506 GCA_035696925.1 Actinomycetota bacterium | reverse complement strand
GCGCGCTCTCGCTCCGCCATCCATCGACGAGACGCCGGGAGGCGACCGTGACGAGCCACGCTCGAGGATCGTCGGGAACACCGCCGTCGGTCCACTGGAGCCCCGCGGCGAGCAACGCCTCCTGGACGGCGTCCTCACACGCGTCGAACTGGCCGTGCCGGCGCACCAACGTCCCGAGGACCTGCGGCGCGAGCTCCCGCAGCAGATCCTCGATCCCCGGGCCGGCCGTCAGAACTCCGGTGGCGCGTCCATCACCTGGCGCACCTCGACGGGCCCCTCGATGAACGCGACGATCTTCGAGGCGAACTCGAGCGCCCGGGCCTCGTCCTCGACGTCGATGATCCAGAAGCCGGCGAGGGATTCCTTCGACTCGGCGAACGGGCCGTCCGTGGGGACGGGGATCCCGTCCTCGATGATGACGGTCTTGGCCTGGGTCGCATCGGCGAGTCCCGCGTCGAAGACGTGCTCGCCCGACTCCTTGAGGTCCAGGTCGACCTGGGTCATGAACTCGATCATCTCCTTGATCCAGTCAAGCGACCTGGTCTCCACCATGGTGGCCTGATCACCGAACAGCATGACCATGTACTTCATCGGCACGCTCCCTTCGCTCGTCGGGTCGCCGTGCTGTCGGCCCTCGGTCGGAAGCGGCGCGCGGTTCTCGACATCGAGCCTCAGCCCGTGTAGCCCTCGACGGTCCGAGGATCGCGGACGGTGGCGTCGTCGGGATCGAGGCCCGCGGAGCGCCGGGCGCGTCGTTGATGCAGGAGATCCCAGCACTGGTCGAGTGTCACCCCGAGCTCCCGGAGCCGCTCCTGCTCGGCCGCCGAGGTCTCGCCGCGGCCCTCCTTCTCCCAGAGCTCGTGCTCCTCGTGCGCGATCTCGTTGATCCGGCCGATCACGTCCTGGTCGTCCATCGTTCGTCCTTCCTGTTCATCCCTCGATGTCGTAGGTGATGGTGACGGTCGCGCTCAGCTCCAGGTTGGCGTCGATCCCGATGCCCTCGGCCGTCGACGGTCCAGCTGCTGCCAGCATCCCTCTGGGTTGTTCCCACGGGGTCGCGACGGAGTCCTTGATCGACCGTACCGCTCCCAGTCGCAGCCCCAGCGCCTCCGCGTACGCCTCCGCTCGTCGACGGGCGTCCCGAGCCGCTTCGGCGCACGCCTCGAGGTGGCCCGGGTTCTCGGCCGCCACGTGCCACCACGGTCCGTCCACGAGCGCGTCGGCCTCCTCGACCGCCCCTTGGATCAGCCGTCCGGAGATCGCCGGGTCGTCGATGCGAACGAGGATCGAGTTCTGCGCCTCGAATCCGCGATGGACGGAGCGTTCGCGATGGGCACCGTCGGTGGTCTCGGTGACCCACTCCCGTTGCTCTCTGATCGAGAGTCCGGAGGTCGAGCGTGCGTCGTCGGAGATGCCGAGCTCGGTGAGCAGCGCGTCGAGCCGCTCGCTCCGGGTGGTGACGTCGTGCAGTGCCTCGTCCGGTCGCGGGCGGGTGGCCGAGAGCGTGAGACGGAAGCGGATGCCGTCGGGCACGGCCGGCGCGGAGCCCTGGCCCTGGATCCTGATCGTCGCGTCGGGTTGACCCATCGTTCCTCTCCATGAGTGTCACATAGGGCCTCTGGACAGACCGATGTCCGAACCCCTAGCATCGAACAGGTGTTCGAGAGCGCCGGGTTCGTCCATCTCGACGTGCGGTCTGCCTTCTCCCTGAAGGAGGGGGCGTTCGTGCCCGAGCACCTCGCCGCGCTCGCGGCCGCGACGGGGATGCCGGCGGTCGCGCTCACCGACCGCGACGGGCTCTACGGGGCCGCACGGTTCGTCGCGGCGTGCCAGGCCGAAGGGGTCCGGCCGATCCTCGGGGCCTCGCTCACGGTCCGGGAGCGAGGCCGCGACGCTCCGCTCGTCCTGCTCGCGCAGGACGAGCGCGGCTACGCGAACCTGTGCCGGCTGATCACCGACGCGCACATGCTGGGGGAGCGCGGCGACCCGGCGATCGCCACCACCCAGGTCTGCGCCCACGCCGCCGGCCTCGTCGCGATCGCCGGCCCACGGTCGCACGCGGGTCGGCTCGCCGTCCGCGGTCGCACCGATGCGGCCGCGGAGGCGCTCCATCCGTTCCGTGAAGCGTTCGGCCGCGACCGTCTCTACGTCGCGGCCGAACATCGGATGGAGCGCGATTCGAACGCCGAGATCCGCTCGATGCTCCGCCTCGCCGACCGAGCGGAGATCCGCGCGGTGGCCACGAACCCCGTCCGCTACCTCGTGCCCGAGGACGCGTTCCTGGCGGACGCGCTCGAGTGCATGCGCGAGATCGTCCCGATCGCCGCCCACCACGTCTCGCGCAGGAATGCCGAAGGATGGTTGAAGCCGGCCGAGGCGATGCGTCTGCTCTTCGCCGAGCGACCCGACCTCTGCGACGCGACGATCGAGATCGCCGAGACATGCCGGTTCGACCTCGGCCTCAAGCAGGTCCATTTCCCGGACTTCCCCACGCCGGCGGGACGGAGCGCCGACGCGATCCTCGCCGAGCGCTGCTGGCTCGGTGTGCACGACCGTGGGATGACCGAGGACGAGCGCCTGCGCGACCGGATCCACCTCGAGCTCTCGATGATCCGACGGATGGGCTACGCGGCGTTCTTCCTCACGGTGGGCGACATCGTCGCGGACATCCATGCGATGGGGATCCACGTGGCGTGCCGTGGGAGCGCCGCCGGCTCGCTCGTGTGCTACCTGCTCCGGATCTCCGACGTCGACGCGCTCCGGCACGACCTCGCGTTCGAGCGCTTCCTGAACCCGATGCGCGACGAGCTGCCAGATATCGACGTCGACGTCGAGTCGGCCCGCCGCGAGGACGTCTACGACATGGTGCTCTCGCGCCACGGCGACGAGCGGACCGGCTGCGTCGCGATGATCGACACGTACCGGGCGCGCTCGGCGGTCCGCGAGGTCGGCAAGGCGCTCGGCCTGCCGGAGGTCGAGGTCGGGATGGTGGCGAAATCGTTCCCCCACATCTCGGCGCGCCACCTCCGCGAGGCGATGGCGGAGCTCCCCGAGCTCGACGGGATCAACCTCCCGATGGCCCAACTCGAGCTGCTGTTCCGCGTGGCCGAGCGGCTCGACGGCTTCCCGCGTCACATCGCCCTGCATCCGTGCGGCATCGTGCTGTCCTCCCACAACCTCGTGGATCGGGTGCCGCTGGAGCGCTCCGCGAACGGCCACCGGATGATCCAGGCCGACAAGGACGACGTCGAGCTCCTCGGGTATCTGAAGCTCGACGTCCTCGGGGTGCGGATGCTGTCCTCGATGCGCCACGCGACCGACGAGATCGCGCGGACGCTGGGGGAGAAGGTCGACCTCGAGCGGATCCCGCTCGACGACGAGGCCACGTTCGAGATGATCCGCGCCTCCGACACGCTCGGGTGCTTCCAGATCGAGTCGCCCGGCCAGCGCGAGCTGCTCCAGAAGCTCCAGCCCGGCCGGTGGGAGGACCTGATCGTCGACATCTCGCTGTTCCGGCCCGGTCCGGTGAAGTCCGACATGATCACGCCGTACCTGCGGCGGCGCGCGAGCTTCGAGTCGCCGGTCTACGTCCACCCCGACCTGCGTCCGGCCCTGCGGGAGACGTTCGGGGTGATCGTCTACCACGAGCAGGTGATGCGGACGCTCGCCGCGATCGCCGGGTGGACCCTCACCTACGCCGACCACGTCCGCCGTCATCTCGACCACGAGGAGCTGGTGCCCGGTTTCCGGGAGGAGTTCCTCCGGGGCGCCGGTGAGCGCGGCGTGGACGCCGTGGCGGCCGAGAAGACCTGGGACGCCGTGGCTCAGTTCGCCTCGTTCGGGTTCTGCAAGGCACACGCGGCGGCGTTCGCGGTCCCGACCTACCGCAGCGCCTGGTTGAAGGCGCACTACCCGGCGCACTTCCTCGCGGGGATCCTCACGCACGACCCGGGGATGTATCCCCGGCGGGCGCTGCTGGATGACGCGCGGCGCCACGCCATCCCGATCCTGCCGCTCGACGTGAACGTGAGCGAGCCCGAGTACGTCGCCGAGGAGTCGAGCTCCGAGACATGGGGGATACGGTTGGCGCTCCAAGACGTCCACGGGATCTCCGACGCCGAGATCCGGTCGATCCTGATCGCTCGCGCCGAACGGCCGTTCGCGAGCGTCGAAGACTTCCTGCGGCGGACCTCGGTCGCCAGGCCGGTGGTCGAGGCGCTCGCGCACGCCGGTGCGTTCGACGCGCTCCCCGGGAGCAACCGTCGTGGACATCTCTTCACCGCGATCACCGCCGAAGCCGCGCGCGAAGGAGACCAGCTGCGGCTCTCGCTCGACGCGCCCATTGCGAGCACGACCGACCATCCGTCGACCGGCGTCGCAGGCTTCGCAGGCGTCGCCGGCTTCGCCTTCCGGGACTACACCGACGCCGAGGTCGTGCGCGCGGAGCTCGAGGTCCTCGGGCTGGACGCCACCCGCCACATCGTGAGCTTCTACGAGCCGCTGCTG
>DASSDW010000030.1:0-2968 GCA_035696925.1 Actinomycetota bacterium | reverse complement strand
GCCGGCGTGACCTTCAGGCGATACTCGCCCTCCTGCAGCCGAACGTCGCTCACGACGTCACCCGGCTGGAAATCGGTGATCGCCTTCGCGCCGTTCACGCACACGTCGACGGTCACGCCGGGGATCCCGTGCACGACGTTCAACGAGAACTTCTCGCGCTCTGACGCGGCAGCGGGCGTGCTTGCGCCCAAAGCCATCGTCGTGGTCAGCGCGAGTGCCAAACCGATGATCCGCTTCATTGGCTTCCTCCCTTTCCTCGATCGTTCCGATGGTTCCCAGCGGTCCGTCTCACCATCGATGGCATCACCTCGCTCCGTGTTGGACTGGAGCCATCCTTCACGAAGGAGACGAGCGGAACCATGCATGAACCTATGCAAACTGACCGATCCAGTCCTCGGCAAATGCCGCTCGTCGGGGTCAGGCGAGCTGGGCGAGGCCGAGCCGGGTCAGCTCGGACTCCAGGATCTCGGCCGCGGCGATGAGATCGGATCCGAGGTAGATGCCCGGCACGCCACGGCGAACCGTCGGCGCAGCGAAGGCATCCCCCGCGTAGAACGCCCGAACACGGCGGAGCGCCTCGACGGCGGCGATCGACTCGATCGCGGCGCGGCGTGTAACGCCGCGCTGGGCGACCACCACAGCAGCCGGCGCCTTCAGGGTACGGATCGCATCGACCAGGGATCCCGTCGGGGTCAGCGCTCCCAGCACGCGGCACGACCAACCGCGTCGCGCGAGGACCACGGCGAACGCCTCGAGCCCGATCGTATGGAGATCCTTCGGACCGCATGCGAGGACGATCGGGCTGGGACGCGAGGGCGGAGGCGCCATCGCCGACCGACGAGCGCACCACCGGCGGACCACGTCGGTGGCCAGGTGCTCCTGTTCGATCCCGCACGCGCCCGTCTTCCAGCGATCACCGATCTCGTGCATCGCCGGCAGCGCGACGTCTCGGAGCGTCGCTTCGATGCCGATGCGTTCGGCCGCCTGGTCGAGCTCCGACCGCACGCCCTCGCTGTCGAGCCGCATCGCGGACCGGACCATCCGCTCCATCGCGCCACCGTCGTCATCGCCGGATCGTCGGGCGCGGATCATCGCCGCCGCCGTCCGGGCCGGGTAGCCGTGCACGATCAGGTCACGCAGGCTCCGCAGCTCGTCGATCTGCGTGCGTGAGTACCGACGGTGCTTCCCTGCGGTCCGCGGGGGTGCAGGCAGCCCGTAGCGTCGCTCCCACGACCTGATCGTCGGGATCGGGATCTCCAACGCGCGGGCGACGGCCGCGATCGCGAGACCGTCACCGCCCTCGGATGGCGCTCCATCCATGGCCCGATGCTACGTGCGCCCCCAACGTCGAACCTATGCATCCTCAGAACGCAACAAGGCCCCGAGGTGCTACGTCTCACCTCGGGGCCTTGCTGGGGCGCCGATCCGGGCTTAGACCTCCCCGCGCCAGGCGCCGCTCTCCTGGCCACGGGACTCGATCAGCTCCTTGAACCGGTCGAGATCCTTCGACACCTGACGGTCGTCGAAGCCGAGGGCCGTTCCGACGTTCTCGATCACTCCCTCCGGCTCCCAATCCATCTGCACGGTCACCCGCGTCTCTTCGTCATTCAGACGATGGAACGTGACCACGCCGGCGTTGCCCTTGCCGCCATTGGCCTTCCAGGCGACGCGCTCGTCGGGGTTCTGCTCGGTGATCTCGGCGTCCCACTCCTCGCGCTTGTTGCCGATCTCCGCGACCCAGCGCAGACGAGTGTCGTCCAGCTGCTGAACCGACTCCACACCGTCCATGAACCGCGGGAATTCTTCGAACTGCGTCCACTGGTTGTACGCGGTACGCACGGGCACCGCTACATCGATCGATTCGGTGATCTGCGCCATGCTTGTGCTCCTCCTCAACTCGGCTGTCCCCCGGGATGCCCCGGGACTCTCCCTTGCCCCGGACGGGGACAGACCAAACCCCTCGGGAGAACGTCTCTCTCCCGAGGCTCGTTTCGAATGCGCCTGTTCCGGGAAGCCACTCGACTATGACGGCGCAAGAGAAGGCGGTTGAGATCGGAAGTGCGTCCCTCACGGGGGTGCGCGGCCGGGTGGCCAAGTCGGTCGCGAAACCGATCGCGCGACGAACCGGCCTCACGCGCGAACAGGTGGAGGCGATCATCGGGTTCCTGATCCTGGCCTACGGGATCTACCAAGTGGTTCGGCCGCTGGTCCGCGCCTCTCGCCGATCGAGCTGATCTGCTCGTCGTTCGCTCGAACTCGGAAACGGGGGATCAACTCGGCTGCCTTCCTTCAATTGGAGGAGGGCATGTGGGTTGCTGGGGAGCGAGAAGGGTATCGGATGTACGGAACGTGCGGATTTCGCTTCCGACCATGTGCCCGGGGCCAACTTGGAATCCATCATCGCCGTCTCGTCATCGCCTCCTGAGGCAGCCCCCATGGGGGCGGGGGGCATCGAGCACCGCGACGCGGCCCGCTGCCACGGTCTGGACCCGGAACCGTGATCGGCCCTCTCAGGGGTCGGCTTCGCCGCGTACTGATCATCCTCGCGGGAGCGGCGTTGGTGCAGGGGTCATCGTTCTCGGCGCACACGGCCTCTCCTCCCGCCGTCACCGTGTCCTCCCGACCTGACATCGTGCTGATCATCACCGACGATCAGCGGTACGACACCCTCACGGTGATGCCCCAGGTCCAACGGCTTCTCATCGATGGTGGTTTGCGGTTCACGCGGGCGATCATCACGAACCCTCTCTGCTGCCCCTCACGCGCGACGATGCTCACCGGGAGGTACTCGCACACGACGGGTGTCTACTTCAACGGAGGGCCGCATGGCGGATGGCACGCCTTCCGGCCGTCCGAGTCGAGCACGATCGCCACCGCGCTGGACCGGGTCGGCTACCGGACAGCCTTGTTCGGCAAGTACATGAACGGCTACGGAGGCAACGACATCCCTGCCCCACCCGGTTGGGAC
>DASSDW010000029.1:0-2773 GCA_035696925.1 Actinomycetota bacterium | reverse complement strand
TCAGGGCGAACGCCGGACCAATCAATGCCATGCGCGAACGATGCGGGGCGAGATCGGGCGCGGCGGAGAATCAGCGGCGGCAGCGGGCTTGCAGTTGCGCTGCAAGCGGTCAGGTCAGCGGGGACGGCCCTCGCTGAGGGTGGCGACCGACTTCGCGATCCGGCGCTGCCGCGTCTGGTCGGTCTTCGCGCCCTCGCTCGAGGAGACGTGCCAACCCTTGATGCTGTTGGACAGCCCATCGAAGGTCGCCTTCGCCTTCGGTTCCTTCTTGAGGGCGGCGGCGAAGTCATTCGGCACGGTAACCACGCGCGGCGCGGTGTCGAGCTCGATGTCGACGTCGATCACATCGCCGCCGGCGACCTTGGCGCCCGCTCGGTTCTCGGCGCTCACCCCGACCATGTACCGGCCGCCCATCGAGGCGATCGTGTTCCGGTAGGTGAAGCCGTTGATCGTCACGCGCACCGCCGGCCGTTTCCCGGCGCCGAGACCCTCCACGACGGTGGACGGGACCTCGAAGCCGGTCGCGGTCTTGCCGGCCTGTTCCAGCGTGGTGCGGAACCTCACGTGAGCACCCTCATTCGAAGAATCCCTTGAGTGCGGGCGCCAAGACGGTCGGGTCGACGTTGTGACCCTGTCCGTCGAGGAACTTGACCTGGCCGTCCGGAAGCGCATCCGCGAGCGCTTGCGCGGTCTCCCGCATGAACGGCATGTCCGCTCCTCCGGCCACCACGAGGGTGGGCACCTTCACGGACGCGGCCTGATCGGTCGGCACCGAGTAGTCGCCCATGATCCTCGCGTCGTACGCGAGCGTGTGGGCCAGCGCCTCCTGGTTCGGCCACCAGGGCTCGTTACGCGCCTGCGCGGCGAACTCGGGCGGCATGCCCACGACCTTGGTCATGAAGTACTCGGCCGCGTCTCCCCTGCGTCCCTCCGCCACCATCGTCTCGTACTGCTCGACCTGATCCTTCGGCGGCCGGGCCTTCTCGTCGATGATGTACGGCGGCTCCCAGAGCGCGAGCTTCGTGACCGGGAGCCCGGCCGCCGTAGCCTGGAGTGCCAGAGCCGCGCCCGACGAGCTGCCGTAGAGGTTCGCCGAACCGCCCGCGGCCTCGAGCATCGCCTCGATGTCCTCGATCTCGCGCTCGATCGCGTACGGCGGCGTGTCCCCGCTCGGACCGCGACCGCGGCGATCGTAGTTCAGGACCGTGAAGTCGTTCGCGAGCTCCTGCGCGAGCGGCGCGTTCGACATGCGATCGACCGATCCACCGGTGACCAGGACGACGGGTGATCCCTCGCCCGTCCTATCGAACGCGATGGCGGTGCCGTCCCTCGAAGTGACCGTTTCCATGGCGATATCCCTCCCTCGGTTCGAGCCTACGAGAACAGCTTCGTGAGCCAGGACTCCCAGGCCTGCTCGGTCTCTCGCTGGTCCAGGCCGTCGACGAAGATGTGATGACCGACGCCCGTCGGACCGCCGAACACGCTGATATGCATGAACCGGTAGATCCCGTCGTCGGTGCGGACACCGAGGAAGTCCCGGGAGAGCCAGTCCACCTCGCCGTCGAGCTGCGGGAGCCCTTCGGGCGTGAGCCGCACCCGGTCACCGAGCTGCGGGGGACCCGCGAGTCCGAGCCCCCGATAGAAGGTCGCCCACGCCTCGTCGCGATCCGGGATCACCGGACCACCGAACACGTTCACCGGCGTCGCCTTGCGGCCCTTGAAGTACGTGAGATAGATGCGGAGCTTGTCGAAGTACATCGGGTCGCCCTCGGAGAGGCCCTCGTACTCCTTCTCCCAGTTGTCGCCGAGGAACCCGCTGTGGATCCACCGGACGACGGTGCTGCCCTTGTCCCGCCCCTCGACGAGGTACTCGAACGCATGGAGCGCCCCGTCCTCACCCTCCGGGGTGCGGCTCGCGAAGTGTGTGGGCGGCTCCCACGCCGTGATCGTGGCCTCCTCCGCCGAGCCGCGGAACTGCATGCGGGTCGCCCCACCCTCCCGCGGCTCGATCTCGTTCACGCCCATGAACCAGGCGTCGACGCCGGGGCCGGTTGCGATCGCGTCCCACACCTCCTCGGGAGTGGCCGTGACCTCGAACTCGTCGGTCACCTTGAACGGGTGTGCCATCTCAGCGCTCCTCTCCCTCGGATGGTGTGATCATCGATGCGTCGCTCGGTTGGTCGTCCTTGAGGCTCGGGTGGACGGCCACGATCACACGGTGGTCGCGGCCGCGCGGTGCCGTGTCGTCGTGGTACTTGCTTACCAGCGAAGTGACCGAGGCGGCCAGTTCCTCGGCGAAGGCCGATCGGTCGGCCGCCGAGGCGAACCGGATCTCGCCGTCCATCGCGAACGTGGCCAAGCGCTTCTGAGCTTTCGTCGCGCCGGCCACGAGCTGCCCCACGTCCCGCACTGCCCGTGCCGCCACCGCGATCAACCACCGTGCGGAGAGCCGGTCCGGGGCGCGGGACGGGTCCGGCTGGACGCCGTCGAGGGCAGCCGGAGAGATCACGTAGGAGAGCGCCGTCGCGCGGACCACCCGTTCCGTCATATTGCCCTTCTTCCGTTCCTCGACGAGCTCCACGAGGCCGTGCCGCTCGAGCGCCTTGAGGTGGTAGTTCACGTTCTGGCGAGGGAGACCGAGCGTTCCGGCCAAGCTCGTCGCCGAGCCGGGTTCGGCCAGCTCGGCCAGCATGCGGCTCCGCACGGGGTCCAGGGACACCTCGGCTGCCTCGGGGTCTTCGATCACGGCCACATCGATCACGGATGCCATGTT
>DASSDW010000028.1:0-2264 GCA_035696925.1 Actinomycetota bacterium | reverse complement strand
AAAGAGACCGGATCGTCGGATCGGCCGAGCTCACGGGAGGGAGACGACGTGACTGGGCACAAGGTCGGAACGCGTGATGAGTGGCAGGCGGCCCGCGACGAACTCGCGAAGCTCGAGCCGGTCATCATGGGCGGCATGCTCGGCTACGGGCCGTTCCACTACCGCTATGCGAGCGGCCGCGAGGGCGACGCCTGCAAGCTCGCGATCGCGAGCAACGCCTCGTACATCTCGCTGTACTGCTTCGCCTCCGACGCGAAGGGCTACGTGGCCGAGCGGTACGTCGGCCGGCTCGGGAGAGCCAAGATCGGAAAGTCCTGCGTGATGTTCAGGAAGCTCGAGAACCTCGACGAGGAGGCGCTCGTGGCGCTCATCAAGGAGACCGCGAAGATGGGCCTCGTCGCCTGAGCCACGCGACGTCGGATCCACTGTCGTCGAGTAGCCTGCGAAAGAGACCGGATCGTCGGATCGGCCGAGCTCACGGGAGGGAGACGACGTGACTGGGCACAAGGTCGGAACGCGTGATGAGTGGCAGGCGGCCCGCGACGAACTCGCGAAGCTCGAGGCGGAACACGCCGAGCGGAACGAGGAGATCAAGAGGAAGCGGCTCGATCTCCCCTGGGTGCCGGTCACGAAGGACTACGAGTTCGACACCAACGAGGGGAAGAAGACCCTCGCGGAGCTGTTCGATGGCCGGTCACAGCTCCTCGCGTACAACATCATGTTCGGGCCGGACTTCGAGGCCGGGGCATGCCCCGGATGCACGAGCCTCGCGGACGGGTTCGACGGCCAGCTGATCCACCTGAACAAGCGCGACGTCACGTTCCTCTGCTTCTCGCGGGCACCGATCGAGCGCCTCTCCGCCTACAAGAAGAGGATGGGCTGGCAGTTCCCCTACGTCTCGACGCACGGGAGCGACTTCCCGTTCGACTTCGGGCTCGCGTTGACCGAAGGGCAGGCACAGCAGATCCCCGAGTTGAAAGAGATGATCGACGAGCCGCCGGGCTGGCTCCAGGAATGGTCGGAGCAGGTTGCCGCGGACCTCAAGGACGGTCTGCGCGAGAACCCGAGCTACATCGCGTTCGCGCGTGAGAACGGGACCGTGTACCACACCTACACGGTGTCGGCGCCGGACCCGTTCGTCGGACCCTACTTCGAGATGCTGCTCGAGCGGGCGCCGAAGCCGCAGCCGGATGAGCCGCGCAGCTGGCGCAAGGACGAGTACCCGTTCTGAATCGCAGCGGCTAGGGCGCGGCAGCCCCCAGACCTTCGCGGTCCGGATCGAGTGCGAAGCGGGCGTCCTGCTCGTCGCGCAAGGCGTCACGCGTGGCGGCATGGAGGAGGACAGCCTGCTCGTCGAGCACTTCGATGCGCTCGGGAAGCGCCACGCGACGGAGATCCATCAACGCGGCAACCAGGCGTCTCGAGACCTGGGGCGAGCCCGCGCCGGCCATCCGGATCTCGTCGAAGGCGAGATGGACGTAGTTCTCCCAGGTCATCGTCTTCACCAGCAGTCGGATCTCGCCTCTCCCGTCACGAACTCGGCCGTCGGAGAACGGCCGACGCGCGAGCTGCCGGAGGATGTCGTGTAGGCGGTCGATCGCCTGCACGGCCGTCGTGGGGTCCTGGAACGGCGACTCAGAGAGCGACCGCTCCGCGATGTCGACCAGAAGCCGCATTCCGTATGCGACGTCCTCGTCGAGCGTCGGCTCGAGCTTCAGGCTCAGCGCCGAGAAGAGCCGGTCCTCATCCAGGTCCTTGGAACCGCCGTGAACGATGAAGAGGGGTCCCCCTGCCGGCACGAACGCGCCGAGAGCCGGGACGAGCTCGATCACGCAGTCGGCCCGTTCGGCCTCGGCAACGAGTGCATGGGTCCCGATCATCGTCACGACGCCTGACTTCCGCGCAGCGACGACGCGGGGAGCCTCCGGATCGACGGGAGGCGGCGGGCCGGCGTCCGGATACCGGCGGTCGACGAGCTTGCGTGTGTCCTGACCGACGAGTTCGATCAGGGCCGATACGCGCAGTGACTGGCCGATGTGGTGCACGTAGATCACCAGGGCGGCGATGCTGGCCAGCACGAGGACGTACGACGTCGCCACGGCGATGCCCGGAACCTGCCCCGTGCCATCGCCCCGGTCCACGACCTCGCGGATCGTCAGAACGGCATGCACGAAGGTCGCGACGAAGAGACCGATCGCGAGCTGGCTGGGCTTGTCACGAAGGATCCGCTGCACGATCCGGGGCGAGAACTGTCCCATCGCCAG
>DASSDW010000027.1:0-35019 GCA_035696925.1 Actinomycetota bacterium | reverse complement strand
CGCGCCAGGCGTGAAGACAAGCTGCCTCGTTGCGGGCGCCTCCCGGGGCTACGTCTTCCGAACGGGTTCCTCACCTGGGTCGCCGGCGACGACCAACGCAGCTTCGGGAACCTCGACGATCGAAGGGTGATCCCCGGAGCTCCGGCCGGTGTCCGCCTCCGCTTGCTCGGCGCCCGTCCGTGATGCGATCGTTCGGGTCGTCGCGCGAAGGCGCTTGGCGGCGCGGGCGACGTCTCCTCCCTCGTCCGAGAGCACGAGCCGGATGGCCGCATCTCGTGCGGCTTCACCGATGGTCTTGAGCGACGCGCCCTCGTCGAGGGCGAGGCGGACCGCGCGTTCGAGGTCATGTCGCTGCCAGCTGTGGTCGACCGTCCCCAGTTCGAATCGCTCATCCTGCGGGATCGATCCGACCGTGACGACGCCGGGTCCGGCGTGGCGGGCACTGATCCCCCTGATGAGCGTGAGGAGGTCGTGCACGTTCGCCGGATAGTCCCGGCCCTCCAGGAAGGCGCCGAGCGCGGGGTCGAGCTGGATCTCCTCTCCACGGGGTCGCAGCCGGCGCAGGAGGTGTTCGGCGATCGTCGGGATGTCATCTCGGTGCTCGCGGAGGGGAGGGAGGCGGAACCGAGTGGTGATCCGCTCCCAGAAGTCATCCGTCGTCTCGGAGTCCGGTCCCGGCGGCTCCTCGCTGGTCGAGCAGATCAGTCGGAGGTTGGACATCGGCGTGCCCGTCCCGCCGACGGGCCGCCGGTTCCGATGCTCGATGTTCCTGAGCAATGACCCCCGGAGCGATGAGGGAAGCTCTCCGACCTCGTCGAGGAAGATGGTCCCGGCATCCCGAACGCCGAGCGTCTCGAGCCCGATCTCGCCGAAGAGAGGGGCATCCGCGTCCTCGGACGTGCCCACCGGGTGCCCGGTGAGGTCTTCTCCGTCGTGTGTCCCTCCGAAGGTCCTGCAGTCGATCGTCACGAACTCGTCCTTGAACGGGCGAGGGTCGAGTTCGTGGATCAACCGCGCGATGACGTCCTTGCCGGTCCCGCTCTCGCCGATCAGGAGGACGGAGGCGTCGCTGAAGCGGGCGACCTCGACGATCTCTCGCAGGAGGGAGGTCCACGCGAGCGTCCGTCCCGCAAGCGCGTCCTGCACCTCCGACGAGTGGACGAGCTCATCCACCTCGGCCCAGCGAGTCAGGCGCGCCGACACGTCATCGGCGAGACCTTCGTCGTCCCTCCGGACCACGACATCCGAAGCCCCGGCGTCGAGGAGCGGCCAGGGGCCGATGTCGTCGACCGCCTCCGGGGACGTCCCGACGGCGAGGATGCGGACCCCGCCCCGGCTGGATCCACGCACGAGGTCCAGAACGTCGTCGGAGACCCGATCGAACACGATCAAGCCGATATCGGATCCATCGGGGGCCGGCGGTGGCGGCGCCCACACCACGTCGGCCAGCGCGGAACGCACACTGGATGCGGCTGCTGAGGCCCCATTGGTCGCGAAGCGGATCCAGCGCGTCATCGGTCGCGAAGCACGCCCCCTCCGGGTGGGATCGGGATGTTCGAGGCAAGGGTCGCGCAGCGATGGGCTACGGACAAGTCGCCGCACCTGCCTAGGCGGATAGGCCGACGCTCCGTGGCCGTTCGTCACGGGACGTCCCCCCATCGGGGGATGGTCATCGAGCCACCCACCCGACGGGACCTCGCGACCACAGATCACGGATGAGCCGGCTGCTCTCTGTCGAGCCCCGTCGATGATCAGCAGCGCGGCTGCGAGATCCCGGAAGCCCTGCGTATCCACCTTCTTGTCTTCCAGGTCCTTGCAGACGGCGAAGAAGTGTTCGATCTCGGCGAGAAGGGTGGGACGGGGTCCTCGAGATCCATGAGATGACTCGACGCCGGGTCGCGAAGGGGAACGCACAGGATCTTGTCATCCTGTCCCTTCTCGTCCTTCATCCCGAAGACCCCCACCGGTCGACCGAGGATCCGGCATCCAGGGAAGGTGGGCTCTCCGACGAGGACGAGGGCATCGAGAGGATCGCCATCCTCTCCCAGTGTCCCCTCGATGAATCCGTAGTCGGCCGGGTATCGCGTCGCCGTGAACAGCATCCGGTCGAGATAGATGGATCCGGTCGCGTGGTCCATCTCGCACTTGTTCCGGGATCCACCAGGGATCTCCACGACGACCGTCACGCCTGCCGCGTCCATGTCCGAACCATAGTCGTCCCCCTGTGATCGGGTCGCGACCCGCGCCGGTATGCGACCTCATCACCCGATACCCTCGGGCGATGGACGTCACGGAGTGGGTGGAGGCATACCGGGATGCGTGGGAAACGGCTGACACCGACCTCGTCCTCACCCTCTTCACCGAGGACGCCAGCTACCGCTCGAACCCCTTCGAGGAGCCGCATATCGGACACGACGGGATCCGCGCGTACTGGGACGGTGTGACGAGCCAGCAGCGCGACGCTCGCGTGTCGATGGGGAGGCCGTTCGTGGACGGCGACCGCGTCGCGGTGGAGTGGTGGACGAAGATGGTCTCCGAAGGTGAAGAAGTGACGCTCCCGGGATGCCTCCTGCTCCGGTTCGATGCCGACGGGCGTTGCAGCGACCTGCGGGAGTACTGGAACTTCACCACGGGTCTCCGCGAACCGTTCCCTGGTTGGGGCGACTAGCCAGCCCGGCGGAAGTACTCGGCGATCGCGCTGAGGTCGCGGCCGGAGAATCCGTCGGCGATCGCCCGCTCGACGAGTTCGCGGTTGCGCTCGGCCTGTTCCATGGGAGCGCTCACCGTGCCGGCGAGCGCCAGGATCAGGTCCAGGTCCTTGGCCATGAGGTCCAGCGTGAACGTGAGTTGCGCGTTGTCCGGATCTTCGAACGCAGGGCGCTTGTACAGCACGAACGGCGCTGCCGCAGCTCCGGCCGCGAAGACGTCATAGGCGGCGCTGCGGTCGACGCCGGCCTTCTCCGCCAGCACCAGTGCTTCGGACAGACCCACGTCGATCGCATGGACGAGGGCGTTCACCGCGAGCTTCACCGTGGCGCCGGCACCGAGCATCCCGACGTGGAAGACCTTGGCGGCGAGTGCGTCGAGAACGGGCCTGGCTCGCTCGAGCGCCGCGGCGTCCCCGCCGACCATGATCGTGAGCTCGCCCTTCTCGACCGTGGGCACGCTTCCGGAGACGGGTGCGTCGAGGAACCCGGCTCCGGTCGCCGTCACGGCCTCGCCGACGCGCCGGGCGGTATCCGGCGCGATCGTGCTCATCTCGAGCACGACGTGCTCGGGGCCGAACGCGCTCGCGGCTCCCATCTCGCCGAGATAGGTCGCGAGCACCGCCTCGTCGTCGGCGAGGCTGCTCAGCACGACGTCGGCCCCGGCGACGGCCTCCGTCGTGGTGGCTGCCGCCCTCGCTCCGTGGGCCGCCGCGACGGTTTCGGCCCGCTCGCGGGTCCGGTTCCACAGGGTGACGTCGGATCCGGCCCGGCGGAGCGTTCCGACCATCGCTCCGGCCATGTTCCCGGCGCCGAGCACGGCGACGCGGGGCGTCATGTGAGCGACCAGCCTCCGTCGATCCGCAGCTCGGTTCCGTGCATCGAGGGGTTCTCGAGGAGGAACACGGCCGCGTCGGTCACGTCGCGCATGATCACGAGGCGGCCGGTGGGCGTCTTCACCTTCGTGGCCTCGAGGGCCTCGGTCTTCGGTGCCCAGAACGGACTGTCGGCCACGATCCCCGGGTGCAGGGCGTTCACGCGGATCGGCGCGAGCTCCGCGGCCATCGTGCGGACGAGCCCGTCGACGCCGTGGTTGATCGTCGTGATCGTCGTGGAGCCGGGGTAGGGCCGGAGCTTCGCGAGGCCTCCGAAGAGCAGGATCGACGCGTCGGGGGTGAGCCGCGGGAGGACGGCGTGGACGACCTCGGTGTAGCCGACGAGCTTCAGCGTCACGAGCCGGATCGCGGCCTCGATGTCGTAGTCCCGCACGGTGTTCAGGTCACGGTCGAGCGCCGCGAGCACCAGCCGATCGATCGATCCGAGATCCGCCAGGGCCGGCGCGATCGAGTCCGGCTGCGAGAGATCGAAGGCCAGCCCGTCGACCGAGCCGCCCAGCTCCTTCGCCGTGAGGGCGGCGCGCTCGGTGTCCCGCCCCGTCACGACGACGCGGCGTCCCGACTCCGCGTAGTGACGCGCTACATCCCGCCCCAGACCGTGCGTCCCCCCGACCACCAGCACCATGTGCTCATCCATCCGCATCCGTCCCTTCCGTCGAGAGGCCGTCGGTCAGGTACTCCCAGTCCCGGGCGAACCTGTACGAGTGGCGGTGGGGCGGCTGAGGCGCCTGCGTCTCGAGCCATCGCACGATCCCCGGCCCCGGGTTCGTGAACGCGTGCACGCAGCCCACGCCGGCCCACGCGATGTCGCCCGGGACGAGGTGGTAGCGCTCCCCGTCGAACTCCGCATCGACCTCTCCGTCAAGGATCAGATAGGTCTCCTCGTACGGGTGGTCGTGGCGGCCGGCGAGCCCGCGGGGCTCGTACTGGACCATGAACATCGTGAGGAGCTGCGCGCCGAGGTCGGCGTCCACCATCATCTTCACCGTGATGCCGCTGTAGACGAGGAGCGCCGTCCGCATGCTCGCCGATACCGCCAGCATGTCCTGGGTCTGCTTGTCGACCTCCATATTCGCCGGGTCGATGTGTCCGAACGAGCGCGAGCGCGGATCGCGCACGTCGATGGGTGTGGGCTCGCGCTCCGGCAACACGGGGACCGCATAGGTATCGCCCTGCACGCGCGACCGCGGCTGCGGTGCCCACATCGCAGCCCAACGCACGGGTGTCTCGGAGACGGTGCGGAGCGCGTGCGGTGCCCCGACCGGCGTGACGCCGTAGTCGCCCGGCCGAAGCAGGTTCGCTGCCTCGCCGGTGTCGATCACGAGCTCCCCTTCGAGGACGTAGACGCTGTCCTCGTAGCTGTGGACGTGCCAGGGGATGCGGCCCCCGCCTGGGAGCTCGACGATCGCGAACCCCGTATGCACGGCACCCGGAACGTGCTCGTCGACGACCGACCACCGTCGAAGATCCCCCGCCCACGATCCCGGCGGAGCCGTGAGCTCGAGCTCGTTCCCCTTCCGAACGAGATGGCGGGAGGTCATCCGGCTCTCCTCATCCCAGCGAGCGCCGCACGCCCTCGACGATCCGATCGACCGACGGGATGGCGGCGTCCTCCAGGACGTCGGCGGACGGCAGCGGCAGGTGCGGGGTCGTGACCCGGACGATCGGACCGTCCAGGGCATAGAACTTCTCGTCCGCCACGATCGACGCGATCTCGGCTCCCCAACCGCACAGCCGCGGGTTCTCCTCGACCGTGACGAGGTGTCCGGTCCGTTCCACCGAGTCCGCGATCGCGCGAACGTCCAGGGGGACCAGGGACCGGACGTCGAGCACATCGGCGTCGATGCCGTCGTCGGCGAGCCGCCCCGCGGCCTCGAGCGCCTTGAGGACCATCGCACCGAGGGCGCAGATCGTGACGTCCCCACCCTCCCGCACGGTGCGTGCGACGCCGAGCTCATCGACGATCTCACCGTCCGGCACCTCACCCTTCGACGCGTACAGCACTTTCGGTTCCACCACCACGACCGGGTCGGGGTCGCGCACCGCGGCCGCGAAGAGTCCGATCATGTCGAGCGGCGTCGACGGCACGACGACCTTCAACCCGGGGATCGCCATCATCCACGTCTCGACGCTCTGCGAGTGCTGGGCGCCGAAGCGTGCGCCGCCGCCGTTCGCGGTGCGGATCACGATCGGCAGCGCCACCTGCCCGTTCGTCATGTACCGGGCCTTCGCGATCTGGTTCGCCACCATGTCCCAGCACACGGCGAAGAAGTCGCTGAACATCAGCTCGGCGATCGGTCGGAGGCCGTTCATCGCGGCCCCCATCGCGGCTCCGATGATCGCCTGCTCGCTGATCGGGGTGTCACGGACCCGCTCGGGCCCGAAGCGATCGAAGAGTCCCTCCGTCGTCTTGAAGACGCCGCCGGCGGCCGCGACGTCCTCTCCGATGAAGAAGACAGAGGGATCGCGCTCCATCTCCTGGGCGATCCCACGGGCGACGGCCTCGCGGTACGTCAGTTCCGCCACGCGGAGCCTCCGTCGGCCCAGAGCTCTGTCTCGAGCGTGTCCGGATCGGGGAACGGCGCTTCACGCGCGTCCTCGGTGGCGCGGTCGACCGCTGCGAGCGCGTCGCGGTCGATGTCGTCGAGCGTCCCCTCGTCGGCTCCCGCCGCGAGCAGCCGCTCGCGGTAGGACGGGATCGGGTCGCGACGCAGCCACTCCGCGACCTCCTCGTCGGGCCGGTACTTCCCCGGGTCGGCGCGCGAGTGCCCACCGTGGCGGTACGTCATCGCCTCGACGAGCGACGGGCCGTCGCCCGAGCGGGCCCGGGCGACGGTGCGCACCGCCGTGGCGTGCACGACGTCGGCGTCGTTCCCGTCGATCAGGATCGGCTCCAGGCCGTAGGCCGACGCGCGATCCGCGGCCGGGTGCTCCACGGCGGTCACGTCGCCGATCGGCGTGTACTCCATATAGAGGTTGTTCTCGCAGACGAACACGACGGGGAGCTCCCAGACCGCGGCGAGGTTGAGCGCCTCGTGGAACGTGCCGATGTTCGTCGTCCCGTCACCGAAGAAGCACACGGCCACCTGGCCGGTCCCGCGGGCCTTGGCCGCCCAGGCGGCGCCGGCGGCGATCGGCATGTGCGCCCCGACGATCGCGTAGGAGCCCATCGCGCCGTGCGAGACGTCCGTGAGGTGCATCGATCCGCCCTTGCCGCCGCAGATGCCGGTGGCGCGCCCGAGGAGCTCCGCCATCAGCGCGGCCATCGGCGCTCCTCGCAGCAACGTGTGGACGTGCCCGCGGTACGTGCAGAACACGAGGTCATCGGGCTCGAGCGCCGCCGCGAAGCCGGCGGCGACCGCCTCCTGGCCGATCCCGAGGTGGGAGGTACCCTTCACCAACCCTTGGAGGAACAGATCCCTCGCGCGCTCCTCGAAGAGGCGGCCTTCCTGCATCATCCGGTAGATCGAGAGCCTGACCTCGAGGTCGGCGACCTCTGAGACGTCCTTCCTCTCGGCCTCTCGCGTGTTTTCCACGAACGTCCGTCCCCCTCAGTACTCGTTCGCGACCATGAGCTCGTCGCACGGGAACAACGTGATCACGCGGCAGCCGTCGGCGGTGACGATGACCTCCTCTTCGATGCGCGCGGCCGATCGGCCGTCCGCGGCGGGGCAGTACGTCTCGAGCGCGAACAGCATCCCCTCCTTGATCTCGAGGGGATCCACGAACGAGTTCAGCCTCGTGATGATCGGCCGCTCGTGCAGGCTCACGCCGACGCCGTGGCCGAACTGCAACCCGAACGCGTCCATCTCGTCCTGGAACCCGAACTCCTCGGCCTTCGGCCACACCGCCGCGATCTGATCGGTGGAGACTCCGGGCTTCACAAGGTCGATCGCGGCATCCATCCACTCGCGGGAGCGGGCGAACGCGTCACGCTGCGCCTGGGTCGCCCGGCCGACGACGAACGTGCGGTAGTAGCAGGTTCGGTAGCCGTTGAAGACGTGAATGATGTCGAAGTACGCCTGATCGCCGGGCCGGATCAACCGGTCCGAGAAGACGTGCGGGTGCGGGCTGCACCGTTCGCCCGCGATCGAGTTGATCGCCTCGACGAATTCCGAGCCCATCTCGAACAGCCGCGCGTGTGCCAGCGCGACGATGTCGCTCTCACGGACCCCCGGCTTCAACGCCTCGAAGATGTCCTGATACACGCCGTCGACCATCGCGCACGCCTGGGTCAGCAGCATGAGCTCGTCCGGGCTCTTGATCTCGCGCGCGTCGGCCATCACCTGCTGGCCGTCGCGTACCTCGATCCCGGCGCTCGCGAGCTCGAGGAAGATCGACGTCTCCGCGACGTCGACGCCGAGCGGCATGTCGCCCACGCCTTCCTCGGACATGATCGACCGGATCTCCTGCACGGCGCGTGCCTGCAGACCCACGCGCGGATGGATCGCGCCCTGGAGTCCCGTGTTCCCGCCGACCGAGTTCGTCTCGTCGTACAGGTGGGGGAGCTGGAGCCGATGGGCCTTGGCCGCCGAGCCGAAGTCGAAGATCCGGGGCCTGCCGGTGCGCGTGAGGAGGGCGTAGCGCTCGCCCTTGTTGAACGCCCAGTAGCCGATCTGGGTCCCGGTGACGTAGCGGATGTTGCTCGTCTCGAACAGGAGCAGGGCACCGAGCTCGGAGGCCTCCAACGCGTCCTTCGCGCGATGGAGCCGATAGGTCCGGAGACGCTCGAAGTCGACGCGAACCTCCCAGTCGACTCCAGCGATGCCGGGCGCGGGGGTCGTCGCGACCGGGAATCCGTCCGTCGTCATCGGTCTCGCCTCCATCCCCCCGAGCGCTCCGTGCCGTCCAGTCTCACTGTATCCATGGCTGTCCCCCTCAGATACTCGGCGGCTTGAAGCCCGACTTCGACACGACGTGGTCGCGGGACTCGGCCGCCATCCGGCGCACCGCCGGCCAGTCGACGTGCAGGAGCTCGCCCTTGCTCTTCATCACGCGCCCGGCGATCAGGACGGTGTCGACGTTGCCGGTGTCCATCCCGGCGACGACCGCCGTCGCCGGGTCGTTCAACGGCGTTACGTTGATCCGGTCGGTCCGGAGCAGGACCACGTCGGCCTGCTTACCCGGCGTGAGCGTGCCCACCTTCGCGTCGAGCCCGTTCGCCTTCGCGCCCTCGATCGTGGCGCAGGCAAGCACGTCCCTCGTCGACATCGGCGGCTTGTCCTGGCGGGCGGCGGTCGCGCGCTGGAGCGAGAGCACCGACCGCATCTGGTTGAACATGTCACTCGGGACGTTCGTCTCGACGTCGACGGACAGGCTCGGCGGGAGCCCCCGATCCAGGAACTTCTGGATCGGGGGCATCCCGTGACCCATCATCATCTCGACCGGCGACGCCAGCGAGACCGTGCCGCCAGTGTCGACGATCATCTGGATCTCGGCGTCGTTCAGGGTCGTGCAGTGGATGTACGTGGTGTCGGGACCGAGGAGCCCGGCCTCGCCCATCTCCTGGACCTTCGCGTCCTGCCCGTAGCTCCCGACGCCGACGTGCGTCGTGATCCTGGCGTCGGCCTCGCGCGCGAGCTTCCAGTGGTCCCGGGAGACCTCGAAGTCGGTGAACTCCGGGCCGGGCGCGGCGAGCGCCAGCGTGAGCTTCTGGTCCTTGCTGGAGAAGTACTCCGTGGCAGCGCGGACGAACCAGCTCGGTTGCCGCTCCTCCCACTTGCCCCACCACGGGAACCCGTAGGCGAACACGGCCCGCAGGCCCGAGTCCTTCAGCGCCTGGATCACCGCGTCGGTGTGCGCCGGCGAGCCCTGGATGTGCGACCAGTCCAGGAGGGTCGTGATGCCGGCGTCGATCGCTCCGAGCGCCGAGACGAGGTTGCCGACGTACGCGTCCTCGGGCCGGAACGCCGGCGCGAGCTTGTGCAGCACGAACGAGATGTAGCTCGAGCGCCCTTCGAGCGGGACGTCAGTCCCGATGTTGCGGAGGAGCCCCTCCCAGATGTGGCGATGGGTATCCACGAACCCCGGCATCACGATCATCGTCGAGGCGTCGATCACCTCCGCGCTCCCGTTCGCGAGGTTCGGACCGACTGCGAGGATCCGATCGCCCTCGATCAGGACGTCGGCGTGTTCGAAGTCGCCGACCGCCGGGTCCAGGCTGAGGACCGTGCCGCCGCGGATCAGCGTCCGTCCCTCCGGGGCGATCCCGAAGTCGGTGCCCGCCGGATAGAGCTGCGGGATCTCGGCCGCCTTCGGCGGACGGCTCCCGATCACGAGGCGCCGCGCGCGCTTGTAGTTGCGCTTCACGAGCTCCTTGATGTCCCCGAGCTGGAACAGGACGATCCCGAGCAGGACCAGGACCCCGATGATCATCGGCCCGTCGTCGGGGGACATGCCGAGGTACGGCAGCACGGTGATGATCAGCGCGAGGAGGATCGCCGCGACCGTGCTCCCGAGGAACGTCGCCCGGCCGCCCGCGAGCGAGGCGCCTCCGAGCACCGCCGCGGTGATGCTGTTCAGCGCGAACGTCGAGCCGATCGTCGCGTTCCCGATCGGGGATCGGGCCATGACGAAGAACGAGGCCACCGCCGCCAGCACGGCGGAGAAGACAAGGGCCCGGACCCGGATCCAGTTCGTTCCGATCCCGCCGCGCTTGGCCGAACGCTCGTCGAACCCCACGGCGCGCACCTTCAGCCCGGATCCCGATGCGTGGAGCCACAGGTCCAGGAGCCCCGCTCCCAGCACGATCAGGATGAACGCCACCGGGATCGGCCCGATTGTCGTCGTGAGCACCCTCGCGAGGTGGGGGCTGATCGACCCCTGGGCCGTCGGTCGCATCGTCAGCGAGATCCCGTCCAGGATGCTCAGCGTCGCCAGCGTGGCGATGATCGAAGGGATCTTCAGGCCGCGGACCAATCCGGCATTGACGAGGCCGAGGACGACGCCGCAGAGAAGCACGACGGCGGACCCGAGCAGGATCTGCGCGACCGAGGCCTCGGCGCTGATCAGGAAGGAGGCGGTCACCACCCCGACGCCGATCATGCCGCCGACGGAGAGATCGAGGTACCCGACGAGGAGCGCGTGTGTCTGCGCCATCGCGGCGACGATCAGCGGGAGGGCCAGGATCAGGATCTGCTTGACGTTGTTGGGGTTGATGAACCCGGGGAACCGTGAGGTCGTGTACCCGAGCAGCGCCGCGACCAGCAGGATCTGCAGCGCGACCGGCATCCACAGGCGGAACCGGACGATCTTCCTCCACTTGTTCTTGTCGCGGGCGTCCCGAAGGACCTTCCGGACGGCGCGCCGCGCGGCGTCGAGGCGCGCGCTCATGCGCGCCCGTCCGGCGCAGGAGCCTTCGGCATCGCGACGCCGAGGGGCGACCGCCCGGCGCGGGAGAGGCCGGGCCCGCGCACCATCGCCTCGACGATGCGCAGCTCGTCGAGCTCGTCCCCGGGGATCTCCTCGATGATCTGTCCCCGGGACATCACCAGCACTCGATCGCACAGTCCGGCGAGCTCGAGCGGGTCGCTCGACTTGACGAGCAGCGCCGTCCCTGCGTCGGTGCGTGCGCGAAGGGCCGTGTAGATGTCGAAGCGGGAGCCGACGTCGACGCCCTGCGTCGGCTCGTAGGCGAGGATCGCCGACGGCTCCTTCAGGAACGTGCGCGAGACCGACACCTTCTGCTGGTTGCCCCCGGAGAGGAACTCGACCGGCTGCTCGAGCGAGGGCGTTCGGATCGCGAGCCGATCGACGAGCTCGGCGACGGCGTGTCGTTCCGCTCGGCGCCTGAGGAGCCCGACCAGGGAGAATCGGCGCAGCGCCTGGATCGTGGCGTTCACCTTGACGCCGAGCACGGGCATGAGCGCCTCGTGCTTCCGATCGCCCGGCAGCAGCATGATCCCCGCCCCGACCGCTTCGTGCGTCGAAATCAGCGACAGCTCTTTCCCGTCGCAGACCACCCGCCCGGCCTTCGGCGGCTGGCGACCCGCCAGGCAGTCGAAGAGCTGCGGTTGCCCGTTCCCCTCGGCGCCGGCGATCCCCACGATCTCACCCCCCTCGAGCGTGAAGCTGACCGGGCCGAACGACTGCCCCTGCAGCCCGTCGACCGACAGCACGTTGCGACGCTGGTCGGTGCGAGGCGCGGCCGGCGGGAAGGCCGTTTCGAAGGGGCGCCCGACGATCAACTCGACGAGCTCCGCCTCGGTCGTGGCCTTCGCGTCGAACGTGCCCCGGTTCCTGCCGTCGCGAAGGACGGTGATGCGGTCGGCGATCTCCAGCACCTCCGGCAGGCGATGGCTCACGTAGACGACGCCGACGCCGCGACGCCGGCACGCGGCGATCGTGCGGTGCAGCGCCTCCACCTCGTCCGGCCCCAGGGCGGTGGTCGGCTCGTCGAGCAACAGCACCTTCGGGTCGTTCACGAGCGCCTTCGCGACCTCGAAGAGCTGACGGTCCGAGAGGGACAGGGAGCCCGCCGGGGCGTCGGGGAACAGCTCGAGATCGAGGTCGAACTCGGCAAGCACCTTCCGGGCCCAGCGCTTCCGCCTCCAGAAGGGCGGCCGCAGATCCTCCGGCACCGCGAGGAAGAGGTTGTTCTTCACGGCTTCGGGCAGGATCAGCGAGGTGTCCTGGTAGGCCATCGCCAACCCCAGCTTCCTGGCCCTCGCCGGGGAATCCCGGCGTAGCGGCTCTCCGCCGATCCTGACCGACCCCGTGTCGGGGTCGACGAACCCGCTCGCGATCCCGAGGAGGGTCGACTTCCCCGACCCGTTCTCGCCGACGACGGCGTGGACCTCGCCGGCGCGACAGTCGAAGCTGACGTCGGTCAGCGCTCGGACCGCCCCGAACTGCCGGGAGACCCCGGTCAGCTCGAGGACCAGGCTCGGGGGCGCCGACCCTCCTCCGGTATCGCGTTGTTCCATCAGGCGGCGAACATCAGCCCCAGGACCGGATCGGGCACCAGCGAGGTTCCCGAGACGTACGGATTCACCCGGTCGGGGTTGCAGTCCGCCTCTGTCACCTCCCGCATCACGTGCGGGACGACGATCTCGGCCGGGATCGGTGCGCCGGCGATGTTCATCATCGCTGCCGTCACCCCGACACGGGACTGGAAGTTGCCACCGGCCGAGTAGAAGATCTGGTACGTCGGCTCGGCCCGGTCGACCCAATCGCAGAACAGCGTCTGCTCGTCGGTGCGCAACGCGAGCGTCAGGTTCTCCACCGGGATGTCGAGCGCCTCGTACTCCTTGAGGCCGGTGTTCATCCCGTCCGCGTACTCGTACGCGTATCCCCTGATCTCGGGGTTCTTCGTGAGCAGCCCCTGAAACACTCCGGGGATCGCGCCGTCCGCCCAGAACGTGTCGCCGGTCGTGGTGTTCTCGTTCGGCGGCGGGTTCACCAGATCGACGCCATCCGCCAGCGCTGGGATCGTGCATTGCTGCCAACCGAGCGAGAGGGCGTTGTTCGGCGTCCCGCCGAGGACCGCCACCTCCCCGCTCTCGACACCGGTGTTGAGGGTGTCCGCGAAGCTCTGGCCGAGCGCGCAGAGGTCCTCGCCGACCACGGTCAGGTAGTCGTCACCGGGTGTGAGGGCGCCTTCCGTACCGGGAAGACCGACGTAGCCTGCCGAGAACGGGATGTACGGGATGCCCGCAGCCTCGGCTTCGAGGACCTCCTCCGCGAGCCCAACCCCGATGTCGGGGTAGCCCACGATGAAGTCGACGCCCCGGCCGATCAAGAACCGGATGTCGTTCTCGGCGATCGTCGGATCGAAGGTCGGCCCGCCGAAGTTCGCTTCGGTGGAGACGATCGTCCCGATGTCCTCGTACGTGAGCGCCTGGAGGATCGCCTCCATGTGGCTCACGGCGCGCCACACGTTCACCGTGTCGCCGCCGCCGTCGGCGTATCCCATGACGACGTCGCCGCCGGTGCCGGTGTCGCACTCCTGGTTGTTGAAGCACTCCATGGCCTTGTCGATCGTGGCCTGGTCGAGGTCCTGCTCGGCGCGCGCGATCGACGCCAGGATGATGTTCCAGCTGTCCTCGTCCGACGGTTCCACGGGCCCGAGAGCCTTCTCCACGAGCGCCGGGTCGGCGTCGATGCTCTCGCCGAATTCCGCCAACGCCCCGGTTCCGGCGCTCGGCGACTCGCCGCCGGTCCCTCCGTCGTTCGTATCGCCGTCGTCACCGCCGCAGGCTGCCGCCACCAGGGCGAGCACCAGCGCGATGCCGACGATCCTCGCTCGCTTCATGTGTTCTCCTTCCTTCCGATGGCGCTCGCCATCGCCTGTCGTTCGGTCGTGTCGGTGCGTGCCTCCTTTCTCATCCGGTGCCGCCGCCGGACGCGCCGGCGGCACGTGTCGTCGATCGTCTGCGTTCTCGCAGCACCTGCTCCACGCCGCGGATGATCCGGTCGCCGGAGACCAGCATGCCGCCGATGATCACGAGGCCGAACACCACGGATTGCAGGGCGGTGGGCAGCCCCATGACCAGCATCATCTGGTTGAGGCCGGTGAGGAAGAGCGCCGCCGCGAACGTGGAGATCGGGCTGGCGAGTCCTCCGGTCAGCGAAGCGCCGCCGATCACCACCGCCGCGATCGGCGCCAGGAGGTATTCGGAGCCGACGTAGACGCCCGGCCTGCCGATCCGCCCGGCCAGCGCCAGGCCGGCCACCGCGTAGAGGACCGCGGCGACCACGTAGACCATGATCTGGTTCAGGCTCACCCGGAGGCCCACGACGCCGGATGCGACCGGGTTGGCGCCGACCACCCGGAACCGGCGGCCGACGGCCGTGTACCGGAGCACGACGCTGACGACGATCGTGAGGCCGAGGCCGATCCAGAAGACGGCGCTCACCCCGACCACTCGCGTCGCGACCCAGTCCGACCAGCCCTCGGGGACCGGGTTCTGGACCGGGAAGGTGCGCCCGTAGCGGTTCACGAGGCCGATCACGATCAGACCCACGGCTAGCGTGACGATCAGCGGGTTCAGCTTCAGGCCACCGATGAGGATGCCGTTGACGAGCCCCACGATCGCGGCGAAGGCGAGCGCCGTGCCGATCGCGGTCCCGATGTTCGCGTCTGACCCGGCGCCGACCCCGATCATGATCACCGCCGCCAGGCTCATCGTCCCGGGGACGCTGAGGTCGATCCCTCCGGTCATGACGACCAACATCTGGCCGAGGGCGGCGATGCCGAGCACCGCCGCGAAGGGAGCCATACCCCGGAGTGGGACCTTGCCGAGGGTCTCCGGAGCCCAGATCGCGGCCACGAGGATGAGCAGCGCGATCGCGATGTAGACCGGCAGGTACCGTGACGCCACGACGAACGACGTAAGGGCGGACGACGTCCTTCGGCGGGTGGCGGCTTCGCTCATGCGACACCCTCGGGTACGGAGTCCGGCGCTGGTCCGGATGGCGCCGAGATCCGTTCGCGGGCCGCGACCGCGAGGGCGCGCGCCCGCTCGATGTCGGCGGCGAGGACGCCGTCACGCATCAGGACGTGACCGGCCACGAAGACCAGGTCGACGTTCGAGGTGTCCATGCCCCAGACGACCGCGCCGATCGGGTCGTTGATCGGGAAGATGTTGGGCCGGTCGGTCCGGAGCAGGATGATGTCGGCCTGCATCCCCGGTTCGATGGATCCGGTCTCCCGACCCACTCCTGCGACACGGGCGCCGTCGACCGTGGCGAAGCGGATGATGTCGCGCGTGCTCATCAGGCGCGGGAGGCCGGCCTTCCCGGACAGCTTGCGATCGAAGACGGTGGCGTGCTGCAAGGAGATCGTCGCCCGCATCTGGGCGAACATGTCGCCCGGTGCCACCCGTTCGTCATCGATCCCCAACCCCGGCCGGATGCCGTGGTCGATCAGCTGCTGGATCGGAGGGGACCCGGGTCCGCTCGCCATCTCGCTCGAGGGTGACAGGGACACCGACGCGCGCGACGACTCGATGGCGTCGAGGTCCGGATCATCGAGCTCTGAGCGATGCACGAGCGTGACGTCGTCACCCAGCAGCTTCCGCTGAGCGAGGGCGGTGATCACGCCACGTCCCGAGCGCTCGGAGCTTCCGTGGACATGGATCCGCAAGCCCGATCCCCGAGCCACCGCCCACTCCTCGGCCACCCCGCCGAGATCGGTCTCCTCGGGCTGGACCGCCCCGAACGCGACCGTCGTCAACGCTCCGGCCACGTCGGCGAGGCGGGCCACGTGCTGTCTCGTCGCGGACGCGGCGTCGCCCTCATGGGCGCCGCCGGGGACGTGGACGAACACGGATCGCAGCCCGGCGTCGGCGTGCGCCTGGAGCGCTGCGTCCGCGAGGCCGTCGTCGGATCGGATGTCGGACCAGTCGACGACGGTCGTGATCCCCGCCTCTGCCGCACCCAGCAGCCCGATCAGGGTGGCGGCGTAGACGTCCTCGGGTCGGAAGTGATCCGCGAGATGCGCCGTCGGCGCCTGCGGACGCCCATCCAACACACCATCGCCGAGGTTCCGGAAGAGGGAGGTCCACGCGTGCCGGTGGGTATCGACGAAGCCCGGCATCACGATCGTGTCGGTCGCGTCGATCTGCTCGGCGTCGCGAGCGCGGAGCCCGACCCCGACCTCGGCCACGACGGTGTCCTCGATCAGGACGTCTCCCAGCCGGAGGTTCGGCGACTTGGCGCCCAAGGTGAGGACGCATCCACCCTTGAGCAGGATCCTGGTCATCCGCCCCCCACGCCCATCCGGTCTTCGCGAGCCGGGCTCCCGGCAGTTCCGGTTCTGTTCTGTCCGATCACTCTCACTTCTCGAAAAGCCCGTCGCCGTTCAGGGACACTACATACCTCGCCTGCTCCTGGCCAGGCAATACGGGAGCCGGCCGGGTCCATCTGACGGGTAGTCCTCAGTGACGCTAAGCGCTACGCTGCGACCGATCGAACGGGTCGAGGTGCTGGGTGGCCGGAGAGCTCGAAGACATCGGGACGAGGCTCCGCGAGGAGCGCGATCGTGTGCACATCAGTCAGCGCGAGCTGGCGCGCCGCATCGGTCTGTCGGCCAGCATGATCTCGCAGATCGAGTCGGGCCAGTCCAAGCCCTCGGTGAGCACGCTGTACGCGATCGTGACGGAGCTCGGCGTCTCGGTCGACAACATCTTCAGCGGCGGCAACGGCTCCGCGGCAGAGGCCGGGGACGACGGCTCGGAGCCCGGCGAGCCACGTCACGGCGCGATGGTCAGGCTCGAGGACCGACACGTGATCGACCTCGACTCCGGGGTTCGGTGGGAGCGGCTCACCAGCCATGAGCACGAAGACGTGGATTTCCTGCACGTCGTCTACGACGTGGGGGGTTCCTCGGCCTCGGACGAGAAGATGATGCGCCACCCAGGACGGGAGTACGGCGTGGTGCTGGAAGGGCGGCTCGGCGTCCGACTCCGCTTCGAGGAATACGCGCTCGGCCCCGGTGACTCGATCGCGTTCGACTCCACGCAGCCCCATCGTCTGTGGAACATCGGAGACGTGCCCGTCATCGGGATCTGGTTCGTCGTCGGCCGCGACGGCTGACGTGTGCTCGGGTGGGCCCGCGGTCCGCGCCCGACATGGTCAGGGGCGGAACGGCCACGGGTCGAGCGGGAGCGGCGGGATCGGATCCTGCGAGAAGTCGAAGTCCATCGCCAGGTCACCGAGGATCCCGACCTCCTCCCTGACGGTGGGCCGGGAGTCCGGCCAGCCGCTCGTCTGCGGGTCGAGCCGTTCTCCGGACAAGAACCGGTCCTCGATCAGCTTCAGGAACGCGTCGTAGCTGAGCGTCTGGTGAGAGATGTGGCCTTCCTTCGCCCACGGGCTGATCAGGAGGCTCGGGACGCGGAGGCCCCAGCCGTTCTCGTCGACCACGGGCGGCTCTACGTGGTCGTAGAAGCCGCCCCAGTCGTCCCACGTGAGGAAGATCGCGGTCCTCAGCCACTGCTCGTGGGGCCCGTTCATCACGGAGTTGATCAGACGCGCGACGTACGCCTGCCCCAGCTCGATCGAGTCCGGCGGATGCTCGCCACGATCGACGACCGGCATCACCCACGACACGGGCGGGAGGTTGCCGGAGCGCGCGTCCCGCATGAACTCCTCGTTCGAGCGGACGTGGTCGAGCTGGCCCGTGGCCACCGTGGCCTGGAAGCCCGGCAGCGGATTCTGCACCGCCGCCGTCATGGTTCCTTCCAGTTCGACACATGGAGGAGCAATGCAGGTGCCCTCGCCCACGTAATAGCGCCAGTCGATGCCCGCGCGGTACAGCAGCCACGTGATCGGCGCCCAGATGTACGGGCGGGGGGCGCCCAATCGCGGGTTCCACTGCCGCACGTCCGGATCCGTCGGGATCCTCCCGGGGTTGTGCTGCTCCGAGGAGCAGCTCATCGGGTCATCGAGGTCCGTGCAGGACGCGGACCAGGCGGAGATCAGGAACAGGTGCGCCGGCAGGGTCCAGGAATCGGTGGGCGCGAACATCCGGTCGTGCAGAGTGAAGGTCCGCGCGTACTTCCAATAGATCGGGAGCTCCTTCCCCGTGTGGTAACCCATCACGTCGGGCTGTCCCTGCGGCCCTGGCGTCGCCTTCAGACACGGCGGGTAGTCGACGTTGTGCGGCTTCATGCATCCGTTGCCGATCTCCCGGAGCGCCTTGACGAATCCGTCCATCTTCCCGCCGGCGATCGAGATGTGTGCTCCCATCTCGCCGTGCGGGCCGGCCTGATCGAAGAAGTTGGTGTCGTGGAATGGCCGGTGGCACACGCCCGATGCGGGGTCCGGCTGGCAGACGTCGATCCGACCGTTCGCGTCACGCGGGAACCCGTCGGCACCCGGGAACGTGCCGAAGTAGTGATCGAAGGAGCGGTTCTCGAGCACGATGAAGACGAGGTGGTCGAGGTTGAAGATCCCGCGTTCGGGGTCGAAGGGCCGCGACCGGTCCGGCGGCGGCTGCAGCGTCGGCGGATCCAGGAGCGACGACACGTCGATCCGGCCGTCCGCGGGCACCGCGTCGGGGTCCGGCTCGTCGCGGAGGTCCGGCGCACCCAGGACCCCCTCGGCCGGGATCGGCTGCGGCGGTGCCGCGTGCGTCGGCTCGGGCGACACCGGATCCCCGTCCGGGGACGCGGGAGGTGGCTGACCGGTGCCAGCCTGCACACACGCTGCGGCGACCAGGATGGCGAACGCGAGAGCCGCCACGTCGCGCAGGACGCGCTGCATGGTGGGCATGGCCAGGCATCCTATCGGTGGGTGCCGATCACTCTTCCCAGCCGGACGGATCCCTACGGCGTGAGGTACGGCCGATCGGGTCGAGGGACTTCCTCGATCGAGCTCGCGACCACGATGACCTCGCGACCGATCGGATAGAGCTGCCCCTTGACCTCGATCCAGTCGTCCGGCACGAACTGCCCCGGCGTCACGTTCACGACGCGTACCTGCACCACGCTGGCGTCGGCCGTGCAGCAGGTCACGACGTAGCGGGACAGCATCAGCTCGTCGGCTTCCGCGCTCGTGTCACGCGCGACGAACCCGACGAAGTCGACCTCGGAGCCGGCACGGGTCGCGAGCAAGCGGGAGCCCTCGTCGGACGTCTGGCCGGCGGCGACCGTCAACATCGTGATCTCGCTCGTCTCGTCGAACCGGCCGTAGATCGTCGACAGTGCGGAGCCTGAGAACCGTGCCTTCTTCGGCGCCGAGAAGCTGCCGAGCGTGGAGGGAGTGAGGGTGACCAGCAGGACGACCGGCGCCACCAGGAGCGTCATGATGACCGCCTCCCGGATCCTGACGGGCTCCCGCCTCGAGGAACGTCCCGCGAGCACCAGCCCGAGCGCCACGGCGGCCAGCCCGCCCGCGGCCATCGGGACCACCCAGGAGGTCCTCGTGGACAGGAAGAGGTCGACCCGGTCCATGAGGATCAGGAACCAGAAGAGTCCCGACCACGCGGCGAGCACCGAGGCCACGGCGATCCGGCGCTGGCTGAAGGGCCGGCGGGTCATCCGGTCAACACCCCGATCCAGATCGAGCCGAGGAGCGTGGTCACGGCGGCCACCGCCAAGATCGTTTGCACGACCACCCGCCGGAAGCTCCCCGCGTAGAGCGCGCCGAGCTTGAGATCGACCATCGGCCCGAACACGAGGAAGGCGAGCTGCGCGGACGGGCCGAACTGCGTGAACGAGGCGGCGATGAAGGCGTCGGACTCCGAGCAGAGCGACAGCAGTGAGGCGATCGCCATCATCAGCACGATGTCGACCACCGGCGTTCCTCCGATCCGCTCGAGGATCCCCTGCGGGAGGAACGTCTGCACGATCGCGGCCACCGAGGCTCCGAGCAGCAGGTAGCCGCCCATGAAGAGGAAGTCGTCGGCGAGGTGGACGAAGAACCTCCGCCATCGCGCCTCGGGCTTCCCGAGCTCGAGGCTCTCGCCTCGACCCTCCTCATCGACCGGCCGCAGGACCTGCTCCTTCCCCAGGGTCCCCAACGCCCACCCCACGGCCATCGCGACGAGCACGCCGAGTCCGGTGCGACCGAGCACCATGGTCCACAGCGTGTCCCGGCCTCGGAACGCGTAGAAGGTCGACGCGATCACGACCGGGTTCACGACCGGCGCCGCCAGCATGAACGTGAACGCGGACGCCGGGTCGAGGCCCCGATGGACGAGCCGTCGGGCGATCGGCACGGATCCGCACTCGCAGATCGGGAGGAGGACGCCCGCAAGGCCGGCGGCGGGGAGCCGAAGCGGCCGGGGAAGCCTGGAGATCCGCTCGAAGGCTCCGATCGGGACGAAGACCTCGATCAGCGCGGCGGCGGCAGCCCCGACGAGCACGAACGGAACCGCTTGGATCACGAGCGACCCGAAGACGACCAGCGCGGCCCGGAGCCAATCCACCCGCGCGGGCCCGAACAGCCGTATCGACACCCCGAGCAGGACCAGGCCGACGATCAGCAGTGCCGCGAGCCGGAGCGAGATGGGCCGTCGACCGCCCTGTGTCGCGACGAGCGCGGACATCAGCAGTACCTCCCGAAGGGGACGGCGAAGCCTTGGAAGGCGTCGACGAAGATCGGCGATCCGCCCGGCCCGCGAGCTGCCAGAGCGGCATCCTGGGCGATCTGGCCCGTGACCCCGGCCGCGGTCATCGCTCGCTGATCGAGGTAGAGGCCGCCGGGCACGACGGCCTGGATCAGTGGCTCGTCCGTGTCGATCCCGGCCTCGACGATCCGCTCGAGGTCCGATGCGTCGACCTGTCCCGATCCGGAAGCGCTCCCGCCGCCGGTGGCGGTCATCACGACCAGGACCCGCCCGCCTGTGGCGGACCCTGCGGCTCGCACGGTGCGCCGCAGCTCCGCGTCGAGCGAGCCCACGCTTCCCGCCATCACCACCGCGAGGACGTCCGGGACGTCGTCCCGCCCGTAGCCGTTCCCGAGCAGTCGGGTCACGGCGCGCAGGCGGGCTCGACCGTCGGCGACCGTCACCCGATCGTCCCGATCGCGCTCGTCGTACCAGCCGTCGCCGACGATCCCGCGATCGGCGGGATCCGAGCCGACGATCCCGATCAGAGGACGCTGCGCGAACGCGCGGTCCAGGTCGTCCGGAAGCGTCGCGATGACGCTGGTCGGAGCGCCGGCGGCCCAGGCCGCGACCACCTCGCCGCCATCGTCCCTGAACCAGCCGCCCGCGATGCCGTGCTCCGCGGGGAGCCCTCCCGTCCCGATCGTCGTCAACCCTGCCGACGGGTCCAGCGGGAGCGAACCGACCTCTCCGTCGAGCGTTCCGGCTCCCGACGACACCAGCCCACGCAGGAAGGGCCAGCCATCGGGATCGCTCTCCAGGTCGGTCGTTCCGACCCCTTTCCAGGCGATCTCCAGGACGAGCCGAGGGACGTCGGGTCCGGCGATGCCCGGGATCGCCCGCCCGGAACGAACCTCGGGGAAGGGTCGCTCGAACCGGAGGATCTCCGCGATCGTCGGCGCGAGCTGGCGGAGCTGCGTGCCGGCGGGGACGCTCGAGGCTCCGCGTACCCCGTCACCCCAGAACACGACGGGCGTCCTCGTGTCCGTCGGCGGCGACGTGGAGGGCCAGCTCCCGACCGAGCTCGATGGGCCGACCGCCGGCACCGAGCCGAGGACGTCGGTCCCTCCGGTGACGGCGAGGACGTCCGGCGACCTCCCCTCGCGATACCCCGCCGCGATCTTCGTCCGGAGCTCCTCCGGGAGTGAGCAGAAGGGCGTGCGCACCGGCCCGGATCGTGCGCACGACTCACCGGGACAGGTGGCCTGGAACACGATGCTCGGCGCGGCGACGATCGCTGCCGCCACCAGCAGGATCTGGGCCCGCCGGGTCATCGCATGTTCGGGTCAGCCCTCACCGGGCGGGAGGCACGGCAGACGATCGAGCAGCTCGGACGGGTACGCCGCGAGGAACGCCGGCTCCGCCTGATGCTCCTCCGGGACCGGCCAGATCTCCCCACCGACATCGCCCTTCGTGAGTCCCATCAGGTACTCGGCCACATCGGCCAGCGTGTGGCCTTCTTCCGCCAGCTCGCGCTCGTTGATGAAGACCTCCGTCGGCTGCGTGTACTCGAGCACCGACACGTTATCCCCGTCACGATCGAACTCCTCCGCGATCTCCCTCCCGACGTCGGTCGGTGAGATCACGTCCGCGCCGCTCACCTCCGGGTCGGGCGTGTGGCCGTGGTCGGCCGTGAGGGCCATGACCCATCGACCCTCACCGACCTCGCGGTTCAGCAGCTCGATCAACCCGGGGAGGGCGGCGTCCTCGGCCCGGACCGAGTCCTCCATCTCCACGCTGTTCATCGAATACACGTGGCCGACCTCGTCGATCAGCTTGTGGTTGACGAAGAACAGATCGGTCACCTCGTCGTCGCCGAATCCTTCCCTCGAGATCAGCTCCTCGATGAGCCGATCCTGGAACGGGATCCGTGCAGGTGTCTGCAACCCGAAATGCACCGCCTCGCTCTCGATCTCCACGTCGCGCCACTTGCCGTCGAACCGTCCGTCCGCGCGGTCGACGTCGTCGACGTAGGTGGACAGCGGCGGCAGGTCGTTCGCGTATCCGGGCAGGTGGTAGAAGGGTGCCACGGGCGAGGGGAGGTTCCAGCGGATGCCTTCGGCGCCGAGCGTGGCGGCTCCCTCGCGCTCCCGGAGCACCACCAGGTCGCGGTCGCCGCCACCCCACAACGAGCCGTGACCGACCATCCCGAGCTGGATCGCGACCGTCGCCGACACGCCGATCAGCGGGCGGTTCCCGAGGGCACGGTCGTAGAGATCCGCGAGCGTGGGCCGCATCAGGTAGCGGGGGCCGGCCTCCCACGGGGTCACGATCCGATCGCCGATCCGGAAGTGATGGGCGATCACCCCGTGGGAAGCAGAGAACGCGCCGGTCCCGATGGTCGCGTGGATCTGCGCGGTGCTCGGGGGTGAGGACCCCACCTCCGCGCGCGTGTACCAGACGCCTTCGTCCATCAACGCTCGGAGGTTGGGCCACGCGTCGGGGTGCTCCGTCAACACGTTGTTCCCGGCTCCGTCCCATACGAGCACCACGAGCAGGGCCGGCGGCTCCGGACGGTCCTTTCGGGGGACCAGCGCGTCGAGCAGCGGCTCGCCGTCGGGAGCGTCGAAGTCGAAACCGAGCAGCTCCGCCTGGGTGGGGGCCAGGTCGGCCAGCGTGACCCGCCGGTCGACCGGTCCGGCCGCGGGCACGTAGCTGGGGCCATACCAGAACAACGGCACCTGGCCGACGTAGTCCCACGGCCCCGAGTGCGGCAGGCCCCCGTGACCGACGAAGTCGGGTTCCCGCGTGAGGAGCTGGATCTCCCCGGCACGATCGTCACGGTGGCCGTGGAGCGTGCGCTCCAGCAGCACCGGCGGGATGGCGCAGACGGTGTCGATCAAGCGTCGCTCCTGGGCGTCTTCCTGGGAGAGGGCCGTCGTGTCCTGGACGACGAGCGAGGTGAGCGCGAGCACCACGGCGATCGCGACCCCCGTCCGACTCATGCCTGGTCCTTCGCCGGGAAGAACGCGCCCAGATCGGCATCGCCCGCGAGCAGGGCGATCAGGCCGACGTGCTTCGCTCGGGGAGCGCCGGGGATCTCGACCTGGAACTCGCGGGTCCGTCCATCGGGGATGGGAGCGGCGTCGATCACCTCGGCGTCGACCCGAGAGCCGTCGCGCGCGTCCAGCAAGTACACCCCGGGATCGTCGAAGGGGAAGCCGGTCCCGTTGAAAACGGAGAGCGTCCCCGATCCGCCGCTGAGCTCGAACGTGGCTTCGATCCCCTTGGCTCGATAGACGTACGCACCCGGGAGGACCTCCAGGGTCGGCGACGGGGAGACGGTGGCCGTACCGTTCGAGCTCGTGCACGCTGCGGCTCCGGTGAGCAGCAGGGCGAGCAACAGCGCAGGCATGATCGCCCGGAGCGTTCGCATCCGGCCGGATGCTACCAACCGGTCTAGTCGCGACTCAGGGCGTGGCGGTAGGCGGGCGGGGCGTGGAGCCAGCACAGATCGGATGGGTTGTACGTGGACAGGACCGTCTCGCACCCGATGTGCACGCACATACGTCCTCGCGGCGGCCGATCGGCTGCCTTCTTGCCTCGTTCGGGGGAACCGAAGACGCGGTCCTTGTGGCTGATCCCTTCCATGCGGCCTACCTCTCGTCGCGGTTCGCGGGATCCGCAGGGCGGGCACGTGGGTCAGGGCATGCCACCAGAGGCGCTCGATGCAGGATCTCCCCGATCGCTCGGGGTCTCCAGCATAGCAGTGAGCCCCCTCGCGCCGGATAATCGCCGGATGACCGAACGCGACCGTTCTCCCCTCGAGGGGCGCCCATGATCGATGCACCTCCCGTCGCCGCGGCCGCGTTCGCCCCGCTGGGTCTCTTCGAGCATCGCACCGGCCGCGCCGTGGTCGGACGACCGGCCGAGCTCGCCGCGATCGAGGACGCGATCGGTGTTGCCGAAGGCGGACGCTTGAGCGCGCTGACCGTCGAGGGCGAGCCAGGGATCGGCAAGACGCGCCTCCTCCTGGCCGCGCGGGAGAGCGCCCGGGCCCGCGGGTTCCTCACCGTGGCGGTGGGAGCGGACGAGGAGCTCCGCGGTCCCTTCCTCCTGGCGCGTTCGATCGTCGGCGCGCCGGAGGTGATCGAGGCGGTGGGCGGCTCCTCGTCGGAGCGGGCGATCCTCGCGGCCAGTTCGGCGCTCGGCGGGAACGACGACCCCGCGTTCGCAGGCATGTCCGCCGACCAGCGGCTGCTCCGCTCGTTCGACCTCGCGACCATGGCCGTCCGTGCCCTCACGGCCGAACAGCCGCTCGCCCTGTTGATCGACGACATGCAGTGGGCGGACGAGGACAGCCTGCGTCTCCTCCGGTACGTCATCAGGACCGAGGGTGCGAGCCCGATCTTCATGATGTTCTCGATCCGGCCGGAGGAGCTCGCCTCGCTCACGGAGGCCGTGACGCTGATCGCCGACATGGAACGGATGCGCGTGATCCGGAGGCTGAAGCTCGCGCGGTTCTCCGTGGTGGAGACCTCGGAGTTCCTCCAGCAGGTCCTCGGAGGACAGGTCGACCCAACGACCGCCTCCACGATCCATGGCCAAGCGGAAGGGGTCCCGTTCATCGTCGAGGAGATCGCCCGCGCCTACCGCGAGGCCGGGATGCTGCAGCAGACGGACGAGAGGTGGACGCTCGGGCGCAACGCCGAGCGGCTGGCGCCCTCGGCGGTCCGCACCCTGATCCAGCGAAGGGCGGCGCATCTCCCCCTGGAGTCGAAGACCGCGCTCGCCGAAGCGGCGTTGATGGGGAGGAACTTCAGCCTGAAGGATCTGCGGGAGGTTCGCCTGCGCATCGGTGAGGGCGGGCCCGATGGCGACCTGGTCGAGCTCGGCGACCTGATGGCGCCCGCGGTGGCGTCGGGTTTGCTCGTCCAGCAGCCGGAAGACTCGCCGGCCGACTACACGTTCCCCCATGAGCAGGTCCGCGAGTTCGCCGCCGACACGCTCGCGCCGGCTCGCCGACGCGAGATCCACGGTGCGATCGTCAAGCTGCTGCTGACGGGTGAGCCGGCGCCCGAGACGCTGCCGCTCCTCGCCCATCACGCCCGGGCGGCCGGCGACGCGCAGGTCTGCGTGCGTTTCTCGATCGAGGCCGCGGCGGCCGCGCTCGCCGCGCACGCGCCGGACGAGGTCCTGCGCGTGGTGGAGATCGCGCTGCCGCAGGCGGCCACGCCGCAGGAACGCCTCGACCTGCTGTCGGCGCGTGACGACGCCCTCGCGATGCTGCGCCGGCCGGGTGACCGGCTGGAGGGGCTCTCCGAGCTCGCCGCGCTCGCGGAAGCGCTCGGCGATCCGCACCTGGACCTGGACGTCACGCTCCGGCGCGCGGCGGCGTTGCGGCTGTCGCAGCAGGAGGAGCGGGCCGCGGAGCTCGCCTCCCGCGTGCGGACCCGGGCGATCGAGCGGGGCGACCGGTCCGCGGAGCTCGCCGCGTGCGTGGAGCTCGGACAGGCGCTCGTCCGTGCCGGGATCGGCGAGGGGTTCGCGCCCTCCGCCGCCGAGGTGGACCTCGACGCGGCCGAAGAGGCGTACGGCCGTGCCGAAACGCTCGCCGAGGAGCTGGGCGAGACGGCGACCCTCGCCGCCGTGATCCGGGAGCTGGCCGTGATCGAGAACGGCCGGGTCCGCGCATGGTTCGTCGAGCGGATCCGGACGGGCGAGGTGGCCGCGGTGATGGAGCGGGTGGCCGGCGGCGAGCTCCTGGAGGACGTGCTCGCCGAGCTGCCGATCGCGCCGCTCGCGCACTCGGCCCGCGAGCACCTGCATCGGGCGCTCGCGCTGTTCGAGGAACTCGGCGATCGTCAGGGGATCATGGCCTCGATCATCGCGATGGCGTACGTGAGCTGGGCGCCGGACATCCATATCGGCGCCGACTCGGCGCGCCACATCGAGGAGATCAGGCGACTCGCCACGCAGCGGGCCTCGTTCACCAGCGAGAGCCAGCGCGCGTTCGCGGAGCTGCAGATGCTCTACGGCGTCCACGTCTTCGCCCGGGCGAAAGGGATCCCGGACCTCGCGCTCTCCCGCGGTGCGGAGGCCTACGAGCAGGCACGCGCGATCGGCGACCGTCAGTTGGCGTTCCTCGCCGCAGGCGGAACCGCGCTCACGTTCCTGGGGATGGGAGAGGTCGACACCGCGGACGAGTGGCTGGAGCGCGCGGCGCGGACCGAGGCCGAGAGCCCCACCCCGCAGCGGGCGCGACAGCTCGAGATCTGGCGCGGCCTCCTCTGCGCGGCGCGGGGCGAGGGGGACAAGATGCGCGGCCACCTGGAGCAGGCGGTGCGGCTGGCGATCGAGCAGGGCCGACCGGCGGATCGGTGCGAGGCCCAGTCGATCCTGGCCCTCGCGGCCGCCTCCGTGGGCCGCGCGCAGGGTGACGAGGAGCTCCTCGCGCTCGCGGAGCGCACCGCCGCCGACGCGAAGGCGTTGCTCCCGCTCCTGCCGGGTCACGCGCCCTGGGGGGCGAGGGGCGACGCGGCTCTCGCGACGGTCGCGCTCGCTCGCGAGCAACCGGAGGTCGCCGTCGAGTCGGCCCGATCCGCGGCCGCCGCCCTGGAAGAGGCGATGCACGACGATCTGAACCTCGACGTCCTCCTGCCCGTCGCCGAGGCGATCGCGTCGGCGGGCACGGACGAGGAGCGCGCCGGGGTCCTCGGCTACCTCGGGCTGCAGGCGGCCGTGATCGCGAACCGGATCGTGGACGAGGACGTCCGGGCGCGCTGGTTCCGAGGGCCGGTCGGCAGCGCGCTGGCCGCGCTCGCGGTGGAGCCGGGCAGGTCGCTCACCCGCCACGAACACGCCGACCCGGCCGCGACGGTCGACGACGATGACGTGGAGCTCCTGAAGCTCGTGGTCGGAGGGCTCTCGAACGATGAGATCGCGGCTCGTCTCGGCGTCGAGGCGAACGAAGTGGCCAGGCGACTCGCCGCGACGTATGCGAGGATCGGCGCGTCCTCCAGAGCCGACGCGACCGCATTCGCGTTCCAGTCGAGGATCCTGTGAGGGCCGCCTAGATGCTCCGAGCACGTGTCGATCGACCCCGCTGCATCGGTGCCGGCAACTGCATCACGATCGCGCCGACGGCCTTCGACTGGCATCGGGGCGACTTCGCGAAGGCCGGCGTCGCGGACGCGACGAGCGTCGACGAGGAGAAGCTCCGCGAGGCCGCGTTCGCCTGTCCCACCCTCGCGATCGTCCTCGAGGAGGTCGCGGAGCTGCTCCCGTGGCAGCTCCGCGGCCGCGCGCCCACCCAGCGCGTCCAGCGCACGTTCATGTTCACCGACATCGTCGGGTCGACGAGCCTCCTCGAGGCGATGGGGGACGAGGCTTGGCAGTCCCTTCTGGCCTGGCACGACAAGACGCTCCGCGCGATGTTCGGCGCGAACCGCGGCGAGGAGGTGACGGCGACCGGAGACGGGTTCTTCGTGGCGTTCGAGTCTCCCGACGATGCCCTCGCCTGCGCGGCCGCGATCCAACGGGGGCTCGCCGAGCATCGCAGCAGCGCCGGGTTCGCGCCGCAGGTGCGGATCGGCGTGCACGCGTCCGACGCGACGATGGTCGGACGGAACTTCACCGGCAAGGGAGTGCACGAGGCCTCCCGGATCGGCGGCCTCGCCGAGGGAGGACAGATCGTCGCCAGCGCCGAGACGGCCGCGGGCGGTCAGTTCCCGACGAAGGACGCCCGGACGGTGACCGTAAAGGGCATCTCCGACCCGATCGAGGTCGTCACCGTCGACTGGCGGTAGGGCCGGGGTCGGACGGCACCCCTATCCTGAGCCGCATGTCGCAGCCTGCCGCCCTTCGCGACCGGATCGGCGTCCTGAAGCCCCTGCGGGTGCGCGACTTCCGTCTGATGTGGACCGGCCTCGCCGTGTCGATGATCGGCGACGGGATCTACATCATCGCCCTGGCGCTGCTCGTCCTCGAGGATCTCGACCGGTCGAACTCGACGCTCGCGCTGGTACAAGGGGCGGTCCTGCTCCCGCAGGTCACCTTGATCATCGGCGCTGGCGTGTTGGCGGATCGCGTGGATCGTCGCCGGTTGATGATCGCGGCCGATGCGATCCGATTCGTGGCGATCGGGGGGATCGGCCTTCTCGCGTTGTTCGACGCCCTGACCGTCCCCGTGCTGATCGCGCTCGCGATCCTCTACGGGATGGGGATGGCGCTGTTCGGTCCGGCGTTCTCGTCGATCGTGCCGACGATCGTGCCGGGGGACCTGCTCGTGCAGGCGAATTCGATGGGGCTGTTCATGCGCCCCATCGCGATGTTCTTCATCGGACCGCTCATCGGCGGGCTCCTCGTGGACGCGTTCGACGGCGCGGCGCTCGCGTTCCTCGCCGACGCGATGACATTCGTGGTGAGCGCGGTCGCGATCCTCCTGATGCGCGCGCGTCACCAAGATCGCGACCCGGCCGAAACGTCCTCGCCGCTGGACGATCTCCGCGAAGGGGTCCGGTACGTGCGCACGCAGCGATGGCTCTGGTTGGCGATGGTCGCCGCCACCATCAGCCTGCTGTGCACGTGGGGCCCCTGGGAGAACCTCCTGCCCGTCGTCGTGACGGAGGACCTCTTCGGATCCGCCAGCGACCTCGGCATCGTGTACGGCGCGGGCGGGCTCGCGTCGGTCATCGCCGCCGTCGTCATGGCGCAACGAGGTTCGCTTCCACGGAGACCCCTCACGGTGCTCTACCTCTCCTGGGCACTGGGGATGTTCGCGGTCGCCGGGTTCGGCGTCGTCACGCAGCTCTGGCAGGCGATGCTCGTGGCGTTCATCGGGGAGGGGTCGATCACGGTCTTGGTGGTGGTGTGGGTGACGCTCGTGCAGCGGCTGGTGCCCTCGCACCTCCTCGGACGCGTGTTCTCACTCGACTGGATGATCTCCGTCGGCGGCGCTCCCCTTTCGTTCGCGATCGTCGGTCCGCTCTCGGATGCGATCGGGCACGATGCCACCTTGATCTGGGCGGGCGCGGTGGGAGGTGCCGCCACCCTGGCCTTCATGTACATCCGGGGGGCCCGTGGGCCCGAGCGGGACGGTTCGCTCGAGAGGCCGGAGCCATCGATCACACCGGCGTAAACTCGGCCCGTGGAGTACACGCACGTCGGTCGGCTCGGGCTCGTGGTCTCTCGTCTGTGCCTCGGCACGATGAACTTCGGGCCGCACACGCCCGAGGACGAGTCGCATCGCATCATGGACGCGGCGATCGCCGAGGGCATCAACTTCTTCGACACGGCCAACGTGTACGGACGGCATCTCGGTGTCGGCTCGACCGAGCGGATCATCGGCGATTGGTTCGCGAAAGGTGGCGGCCGGCGAGAGAAGGTCGTGCTGGCCACCAAGGTCTACGGGCAGATGGCCGATTGGCCGAACGAGTCACGACTGTCGAAGCTCGCGATCCGTCGGGCATGCGAGGGCTCGCTGCGGCGTCTGCAGACCGACTACCTCGACATCTATCAGATGCACCACATCGACAGGAACGCGTGGTGGAACGAGATCTGGGAGGCGATGGATCAGCTCAAGAGCGAGGGCAAGATCCTCTACGTCGGGTCATCGAACTTCGCGGGGTGGCACATCGCCCGAGGCAACGAGATCGCCAGCAAGTGGCACACGGTCGGACTCGCCACCGAGCAATCCCTCTACAACCTGACGGAGCGCACCATCGAGCTCGAGGTGATCCCCGCGCTCCAGGAGTACGGGATGGGCCTGATCGCGTGGAGCCCGCTCGCAGGCGGCCTGCTCGCGGGCGCGCTGAAGAAGGTCGACGAGGGCCGTCGCTCCTCCGAGTACCTCCAGGACGAGATCGAGAAGGACCGCGATCGGCTCGAGCGATGGGAGAAGGTCTGTGCCGACCTCGGCGAGCGCCCGTCGGACGTCGCGCTCGCGTGGCTCCTGCATCAACCGGCCGTGACCGCGCCCATCATCGGCCCGAGGACCGAAGAGCAGCTCGAGAGCTCGTTCCGAGCGTTGGAGGTCCAGCTCGACCGTGATGTCCTGGATGCGCTCGACGAGATCTTCCCGGGTCCCGGCGCTCCGGCTCCCGAGGCCTACGCCTGGTAGCTAGGCGCCGAGCGCGTCCTCGATCTCACGCGCCGCCTCGATCACCGCGGGCGCGTAGCGCTTCGCGCGGAGCGATCCCAGGCGTGCCGCCGGCCCGGACACGGAGACCACGGCGACCAGAGCTCCGTCCGGCCCGACGATCGGCGCGCTGACCGACGCGACGCCGGGCGCGCGCTCGGCGACGCTCTCCGCCCATCCGCGCCGGCGGGTCGTCACGAGCCTGCGTTCCAGCCGATCGGGATCGTCGGCGGTCTCGACAAGGCGGGCGCGATCGTGCGCGCCGGCCCAGGCGAGGAAGACCGTGCCCGCCGAGCCCTTCGTGAGGGGGAGCGAGGCGCCGATCTCCACGATCGTGCGGAGCTCGCTCTCGGATTCGGAGGCGTCGATGCAGACCCTTCGGTCGCCGTCTCGAACGTAGAGCTGGGCGCTCTCGCCGGTGGAGCGCGCGAGGCGTTCGAGCGACGGGTGCGCGAGCTCTCGCAGAGGGAGATCCCGCGATGCGCTGGCGGCGAGGGCGAGCAGTCGGGGGCCGAGCGCGTAACCGAGACCACCGATCTGGAGCAGGAAGCCGTGGTCCTCGAGACCTTGGATCAGGCGGTGGGCGGTGGAACGGGTGAGGCCGGTCGAGTCGACGATGTCGGTGAACGACCGGGCGCCGTCCTCGACCGCGCGGAGGATCGCGACGCAGCGGTCGAGCACGCCGACGCCGCTGGTCGGGATGTGCCGACGGAGGACCTCGGCCTGGCCGGGACGCCCGGCCCGCGCGAGCTCGCCGTCCCGGACGTCGCGTTGGAACCGGGCACGGTCCCGCTCCTGGTCGTGGTCTCGCCCTGTTATCATCCTGTTCCACTATACGGGACTGAGTTCCACTATGTGGAACAGCATCCGAGAGCGACCCGCGGTCGCAGGAGGCAACGGAACGGTGGCGCAGACGCTCGGGGAGCCGAAGACTCTGGCGGAGCCGAAGACCCTTGCCGAGAAGGTCTGGGAGCGCCACGTCGTGCATCGGGCGGCCGGCGAGCCAGATCTGCTCTACGTCGATCTGCATCTCGTCCATGAGGTGACGAGCCCGCAGGCGTTCGAGGCCCTCCGGCTCGCGGGACGCCCCGTTCGCCGGCCGGATCTCACCGTCGCGACGATGGACCACAACGTCCCGACAACCGACGGACCGGTGACCGATCGGACGAGCGCGCGGCAGATGGAGGCCCTCGCGACGAACGCGAAGGACTTCGACATCACGCTCTACCCGTGGGGATCCGCGGGGCAGGGGATCGTGCACGTCATCGGACCGGAGATGGGCTACACGCAGCCGGGTCTCACGATCGTCTGCGGCGATTCGCACACGTCGACGCACGGCGCGTTCGGCGCGCTGGCGTTCGGCATCGGTACCAGCGAGGTCGAGCACGTGCTCGCCACGCAGACGATCCCGCAGACGCCCGCCAGGACGATGGCGATCACCGTCGACGGAGACCTACCGGCGGGGTGCGGCGCGAAGGACGTGATCCTCGGCATCATCCACCGGATCGGCACCGGAGGCGGCGTCGGCCACGTGATCGAGTACCGCGGATCCGCGATCCGCGCGCTGTCGATGGAAGGTCGCATGACGATCTGCAACATGTCGATCGAGGCCGGCGCCCGCGCGGGGATGGTCGCTCCCGACGACACGACGTTCGCCTACCTGGAGGGCAAGCCGCACGCGCCGTCGGGCGCCGATTGGGAGCGGGCCCTCGACGACTGGCGCTCGCTCCCCACCGACGCCGGCGTGACGTTCGACGCGGAGGTCACGATCGATGCCTCCGCCCTCCGCCCGCACGTCTCGTGGGGGACGAACCCGGCCCAGTCGGTCACGATCGACGACGCCGTTCCCGAGCCCGACGCCTTCGACGACGAGGCGAAGCGCGACGCGGCCCGGCGCGCTCTGGCCTACATGGCGCTCGAGCCGGGGACGAAGATCCGCGATATCCGGCCGGACACCGTCTTCATCGGCTCCTGCACGAACTCACGGATCGAGGATCTCCGCCTGGCAGCCGGGGTCGTCGAGGGACGCAGCGTAGCTAGGGGACTCCGTGCGCTGGTCGTGCCCGGCTCGGTCGCAGTGAAGCTGCAGGCGGAGCGCGAGGGTCTCGACCGGATCTTCGTCGACGCGGGGTTCGACTGGCGGGGCGCGGGCTGCTCGATGTGCCTGGGGATGAACCCTGACATCCTGCAGCCGGGCGAGCGGAGCGCCTCCACGTCGAACCGGAACTTCGAGGGCAGACAGGGCAAGGGTGGGCGGACGCACCTGGTCTCACCGGCCGTCGCGGCCGCTACCGCGATCGCGGGCCACTTCACGACACCTGAGGACCTCTAGATGGAACCGGTCACCCGCATCGAGGGCACGGCCGTCCCGCTCGATCGCTCCGACGTGGACACCGACCAGATCGTGCCTGCGCAGTTCCTCAAGCGGATCGAGCGCACGGGCTTCGGTATGTTCCTCTTCCACGAGTGGCGGAAGGATCCGTCCTTCGTCCTGAACGACGAGCGCTACGCCGGGGCCTCGATCCTGATCGCGGGGGCCAACTTCGGGGGCGGCTCGAGCCGCGAGCACGCGCCGTGGGCGCTGGAGGACTTCGGGTTCCGCGCGGTGATCGCGCCGAGCTTCGCCGACATCTTCCGGAACAATTGCTGCAAGATCGGGTTGCTCCCGGTCGAGTTGCCGCAGGAGTCGGTGCGGGCGCTGATGGACGCGGTCCTGGACGACCCCGCCACCCGGATCGTCGTGGACCTGGAGACCCTCGCGGTCACGGCGCCCTCGGTCGAGGAGTCCTTCGCGTTCGACGACTTCCGGCGATGGTGCCTGCTCGAGGGCTTCGACGACATCGACCTGACGATGCGTCACGCGGACGAGATCGCGGCGTTCGAAGCGGCCAGACCATCGTGGCTGCCGACCGCCTGAATCAGTCGCTCGAACGGATCCGCCGGCGCGCCGCCTCCGCGGTCTCGGTGGTGAGCGCCGCCAGCGCCTCGGTCCGATGCGCCACGACGTGCTCGGGATGGGTGAGCCGCGCGGCCTTCACGGGCAAGGCCGTCAGATCCCGCGCGAACCGGGCGTGCATCTCCTCCATCGTCGGTGGTGGGGCGAGGCGGCGCCCGGCCCGCATCACCGGCTCCAGCAACGGCTCGTGGTTCGGGCCCGGCGCCGCCTCGTCCCGGAGCCCGATCATGTCCTCCGACGGCCCGCGCCACACCTGCTTGCGCCCGGGCGCCGTCGCCTTCGCGGGCGAGAGCTTCAACACCGGTCGCCCGTCGAACTCCACGAGCTTGTAGACCGCGTCCACGTAGGGGGCGTCGGCGGAGACGCCGAGCTGTGTCCCGATCCCGAACGCGTCGACCGGCGCGCCCGCTCGCACGAGCTCCGCGACCTCGTGCTCGTCGAGCCCGCCGCTCGCGAAGATCTTCGCGCGGTCCAGGCCGGCGTGGTCAAGGAGCCGCCGCGCCTCGCGCGAGAGCCGATCGAGGTCGCCGGAATCCAGTCGTACGCCCACCTCGCCGGCGAGGTCCATCTCGCCGATCACCTCGATCGCGTGCCGCACGCCGGCGATCGTGTCGTACGTGTCGACGAGGAACGTCGTGCGGTTCGGATGATCCTCCGCGAACGCGCGGAACGCGTCGCGCTCGTCGTCGAACGCCGTGATGAAGGAATGCGCCATCGTCCCCGTCACGCGCAGCCCGAACTCGCGCGCGGCCTCGACGTTGGACGTGCCTTCGAAGCCCACGATCGCGCTCCCACGAGCGGCTGCGCGGGCGGCCTCCACCCCGTGCGCGCGCCGGAACGCGAAGTCCACGAGCATCCGGCCTTCGGCCGCGAGCATGTAGCGAGCGGCCTTCGACGTGAGCGTCGTGTGCAACGTCACCTGATTCAGCAACACGGCCTCGACGAGCTGCGCCTGCGCGATCGGCGCGGTGACCTCGAGGATCGGCTCCTTCGCATGGACGATCCGCCCCTCGGGCACCGCCCAGACCTCCCCCTCGAAACTGATCGTTCGGAAGTCCTCGATCGCTCGATCGTCGAAGCCGACCTCCCGGAGGTAGGCGAGCTCCTCGTCCTCGAATCCGTACGTCTCGAGGAAGCGGAGGCAGTCTTCGAGGCCCGCGGAGACCAGGAAGCCACGCTGCTTCGGCATGTCCCGCACGTAGAGGCTGAACGTGGCCAGCCCGTCCATCCCACGACGCAGGTAGCTCGCCGCCATGTTGAGCTCGTAGAGATCCGTGCTGAGCCCGCCGGGCATGCGACGTAGGCTACAAGCGATGTCGCACCGCTCCCGC
>DASSDW010000026.1:0-8227 GCA_035696925.1 Actinomycetota bacterium | reverse complement strand
CTGTCGTAACCCACGGCACGAGCGGCTCGGAACGCCTCGATCACCGACGCGGGCTGATGCACGCGCTCCAAGGCGGCGAGGACCGAACGGTCGAACGACTGCGCGCCCATCGACAGCCGTCCGTAGCCGGCCTCCAGGAGTCCCGCGAGCTTCTGCTCGTCCACCGTGTCGGGGTTCGCCTCGATCGTGACCTCCGCGTCGGGCGTCACCCCGAAGACGGAGCGAACCCGGGCGAGGAGCGCCTTCAGGTCGGCCACCTCGAGCGTCGTCGGCGTGCCTCCGCCGAGGAACACGCTGACGACCTCCACGCCCTCCCAAGCCGGGGCGGCGAGCTCGGCCTCGGACAGCAGGGCCGCGACGTACCGCGACGCGAGATGGTCGAGCCCGGCGTACGCGTTGAAGTCGCAGTAGCCGCACCGCGTCAAGCAGAAGGGCACGTGGACGTAGATCCCGGCGGTCTCGAGGTGCGCGCTCACTTCTTCTTCGCCCCCGCGTCCGCGCGCAGCGCCGCGATGAACGCCTCCTGCGGGACGTCGACGCGTCCGACCTTCCGCAACCGAGCTTTCCCCTTCTTCTGCGTCTCGAGCAGCTTCCGCTTGCGCGTGATGTCGCCGCCGTAGCACTTCGCGAGCACGTCCTTGCGCTTGGCCTTCACGGTCTCTCGGGCGATGATCTTCGAGCCGATCGCTGCCTGGATCGCGACATCGAACAGCTGCCGCGGGATCAGCTCGCGCAGGCGCTCCGTCATCTGCTTCCCGTACGCGTAGGCCTTCGACCGATGCACGATCGTGCTGAACGCATCGACCGGCTCCCCGTGCAGCAGCACGTCCACGCGAACGACGTCGGACTCCTGGTAACCCCACGGCTCGTAGTCGAGCGACGCGTAGCCGCGCGTGTTGGACTTCAGGTGGTCGAAGAAGTCGAAGACGATCTCCGCCAACGGGAGCATGTAGTGGACCTCGGCGCGCTCCGGAGTGAGGAACGTCGTGTCGACGAGCTCACCACGGCGCGATTGGCACAGGTCGAGCACCGCGCCGAGGTACTCCTTCGGCGTGATCACGGTCGCGAAGACGATCGGCTCCTCGACGCGATCGAACGTCCCCGACACCGGCATCTCGGCCGGGTTGTGCACGACGGTCGTCTGGTCGCCTTTGATCACGTGGAACTCGACGTTGGGCGCGGTGGCGATCAGCTCCAGATCGAACTCCCGCTCCAGCCGCTCCTTCACGATGTCCATGTGGAGCAGGCCGAGGAAGCCCGCGCGGAACCCGAACCCGAGCGCCTGTGAAGTCTCCGGTTCGTAGCTGAGCGCCGAGTCCGACAGCTTCAGCCGGTCGAGCGCTTCGCGGAGCTCCGAGTAGTCGCCACCCTCGTTCGGGAACAAGCCTGACCACACCATCGGCTTCGGCTCCCGGTAGCCCGGGAGCGGCTCGGTCGCGGAGTGCTTCCCGGCCAGCGTGATCGTGTCGCCCACCTTCGCCAGATGGACGTCCTTCAGGCCAGTGACGAGGTACCCGACCTCGCCGGGGCCGAGCGCGTCGACGGGCAGCGGCTCCGGGGCCATCACGCCGGCCTCCTCGGCATCGGACTCGGTCGCGGTGGCCATCAGGCGGATCCGCGACCCGCTCGGCAGCTCTCCTTCCTTCACACGCACGTAGGTGATCACTCCCCGGTACGGGTCGAACATCGAATCGAAGACGAGAGCGCGCAGCGGCGCGTCCGTCTCGCCGGTGGGCGGCGGTACCTGATCGGTCACGGCCTTCAGGAGGTCCTCGACGCCTTCCCCGGTCTTCGCGGAGATCCGCAGGATGTCGTCGGGGTCGCGGTCGAGGAGATCCGCCAGCTCCTTCGCGCGCTGGTCGGGCTCGGCCGCGGGGAGGTCGATCTTGTTGAGCGCCGGCACGATCACGAGCCCGGCGTCGCGCGCCAGGTGGAAGTTCGCGAGGGTCTGGGCCTCGAGACCCTGCGCAGCGTCCACCAGGAGGATCGCCCCCTCGCAGGCTTCGAGCGAACGTGACACCTCGTAGGTGAAGTCCACGTGGCCGGGGGTGTCGATCAGGTTCAGCTCGTAGCCGCCGTGGGTGAGCCGGACCGCCTGCGCCTTGATCGTGATGCCCCGTTCTCGCTCCAGGTCCATCCGGTCGAGGTACTGCGCTCGCATGTCGCGGTCGGCGACGGCATGGGTGAGCTCCAGCAGACGATCGGCCAGCGTCGACTTGCCGTGGTCGATGTGCGCCACGATGCAGAAGTTCCGGATGTGGGAGACGTCCACGACGCTCATGGTACGGCCGCGTGCTGCGGTCCCCGGATGGGTATGCAGTGCGGCGATGCGCTACGTGGCCCTCGCCTGTGACTACGACGGGACGATCGCCGAGGACGGGAAGGTCCCCGATCGGGTCGTCGAAGCGATCCAGCGCGTCCGGGAGAGCGGACGCCGCGCCCTCCTCGTCACGGGTCGAGAGGTCGAGGACCTCCACGGGACCTTCGATCGCCTCGACGTGTTCGACCGGGTCGTGGCCGAGAACGGGGCGCTCCTCCTCGACCCCGGGACGCGCGACGTCCGGCAGCTGGCGGAGCCGCCTCCCGAGGCGTTCGTCGAGCGCCTGCGGGAGCGAGGCGTCGAGCCGCTGTCCGTGGGCCAGGTGATCGTCGCGACCTGGGAGCCGCATCAAGAGGCCGTCCTCGAGGCGATCCACGACCTCGGGCTGGAGCTCCAGGTGATCTTCAACAAGGGCGCCGTGATGGTGCTGCCACCGCTCGTCAACAAGGCGAGCGGTCTCCGCGCCGCGCTCGCCGATCTCAGCCTGTCGCCGCACAACGTCGTCGGCGTTGGCGACGCCGAGAACGACCACGCGTTCCTCGATCTCTGTGAGCTTTCTGTCGCGGTCGAGAACGCGCTGCCCTCCGTCAAGGAGCGTTCGGACCACGTGACCGAGGCCGATCACGGCGAGGGCGTGGTCCAGCTGGTGGATGCCCTGCTCGACGACGACCTCGAGAACCTCGACGAGCTGGTTCGGCGACACGACCTGACGATCGGCGCGCGACACGACGACGAGCCCGTGACGGTCCGTCCCTACCGCACGAACGTCCTGATCACCGGCCCGTCGGGCAGCGGCAAGTCGACCCTGACGACGGCGCTCCTCGAGCAGCTCAAGGAGCACGGGTATCAGTTCCTCCTCGTGGATCCCGAAGGCGACTACGACGCCCTCGAGGACGTCGTCGTCCTCGGGTCCCCCGATCGTGTGCCGACGGTGGAGGAGGTCCTCGATGTGCTCGCGGATCCGGGATCCAGCCTCGCCGCGAACCTCCTCGGCGTGCCACTCGGCGATCGTCCTGCGTACCTGGAGAGCCTCCTCCCCCGACTCCAGGAGCTCCGCGCCAAGACAGGACGGCCCCACTGGATGGTGGTCGATGAGGCGCACCACCTGCTCCCGTCCGGGTTGCAGACGGCCGACACGAGCATGCCGACCGACGTCAGCTCGATGGTGCTCGTCACGGTGCACGCCGACGCGATGACTCCGGAGGCGCTGCGGCCGATCAACGTGGTGATCGTGCCGGCGAAGGGCGCCCGCGAATCGCTCGATGTGTTCGCGGAAACCGTGGGGATGGACAGCCCGGAGACCGAAGATCTCGATCCGGGCAAGGACGAGGCCGTGGCGTGGTTCGTGCCGGACGAACCCCTGGTGTTCCGACCGCTCGAGCCGACCCAGGACCTCAAGCGCCACCGGAGGAAGTACGCCGAGGGAGATCTCGAGGAGGACACGTTCGTCTTCCGTGGTCCCGAGGGAAGACTCAGCCTTCGGGCCCAGAACCTCCAACTCTTCTCGCAGATCGCCGAGGGCGTCGACGACGAGACGTGGGTCTGGCATCTCGAGCGCGGGGACTACGAGCGGTGGTTCCGGGAGGCCATCGGCGACGACACCTTGGCCGATCTGACGAAGGAGGCGGCCGATGCAGGGACGGCTGAGGAGAGCCGTCGACTGATCCACGAGGCGATCGAGGAGCGATACACCTTGCCGGCGGAGTCCACGGGAAAGCGGCCCTGAAGCCGCTGGTAGACTCCCCCGCTCATGGCCAACATCAAGTCGCAGATCAAACGGAACAAGCAGAACGAGAAGCGCGCCGAGCGCAACAAGGCCGTCCGCACCGCCCTCAAGACGTCCACCAAGAAGATCCGCACCGCCGTGGACACCGGCGACGCCGAGGAGGCCCAGGCCCGGCAACGGGAGACCGCGCGGTCCCTCGACAAGGCCGTGGCGAAGGGCATCGTCCACAAGCGCACCGCCGCGCGGCGCAAGAGCCGCCTCGCGAAGGCCGTCGGCTCCGTCGCCGCCGAGTAGTTCCTCCCCGCGGCCGCCCGTCCTTACACTGCCGGTCGATGGCTGGGCATCCCCTCGACCGCGCGATGGAGCCGTACTACGAGCGCCGCTCGGCCGAGTACGACGACTGGTACCTGGGATCCGGGCTCTTCGCGGAACGAGATCGCCCCGGGTGGAACGAGGACGTCCGTGCGGTGATCGAGGCCGTGTCGTCCTTGTCGGCGGCCCGCACGGTGGACCTGGCGTGCGGGACGGGCTTCCTCACGCAGCATCTCCGCGGCCGGGTGGTGGGGGTCGATGCGAGCGCCGGGATGCTTTCCGCGTCGCGAGCCAGACACGCACATCCCCTCGTTCGTGCCGACGCCTTCGCGCTGCCGTTCGGCGATGCCTCCTTCGATCGCGTCTTCACGGGTCACTTCTACGGGCACCTCGTCCCGGAGCAACGTGGGCGGTTCCTGGTCGAGAGCCGGAGGGTGGCGCCGGAGCTCGTCGTCGTCGACGCGAAGATCCATCCCGACGTCCGGCCCGAGCAGATGCAGGAGCGCGTCCTGAACGACGGGTCGTCGCATCGCGTGTTCAAGCGGTACTTCACGGCCGAGCAGCTCGCCGACGAGCTCGGTGGAGGCCGCGTGCTGTTCGACGGGCGGTGGTTCGTGGTGGTGTCGTCGTCGCCCTAGCCGGCGATCGCGGTGACGAGCGTGGGCATCACGACGTCGCCGGTGGAGCCGGACTTCAGCGCTCGATCGGCTTCGGTCACGCGATCGTGTAGCTCCACGAGCTGCTCCATCGAGAAGTTCCTCGCCTGCTGCTGATATCGGCGCGCCTGCCAGTCGAAACGGAGCCCGGCCTCCTTCGCCACCTGCGCCGGCGGCATGCGATCCGGAAGCGATCGCACCTTGAGGAGATCGCGCAGGCGCGCGGCGATCCCGCCGAGGACCATGATCGCCTCGTCGCCGCCCTCCTCGATCGACCGGAGCGAGCGGATCGCTCCGGGCAGGTCCTTGCCGAACGCTCGGTCGCAGAGGTCCCACGTCTTCTGCTCACCCAGCCCGCGGAACTGCCCGGCGATCTCACGCGGGCCGACGCGCTGTCCGGCGAAGACGTCCTGGAGCTGGCCGAGCGCAGCGACGAGCTGGCCGGGCTCGGGCCCAAGCGTCTCGACGAGCGCCCGGGCCCCGGGGATCGCGAGCTCGAGCCCGTGCTGCTTCGCCCTGCCGACGAGCCAGGGCTCGAGATCCCTGCGGGCGATGTCGACCTTCCGGATCTCGCCGAGCGGCTCCACCAGTTTCTGGAGGGCCGCAGGCACCTTCCCGCGATCGGCGACGACGCACGCGAGGATGAGCGTGGCCTCCGGATCCGGCGCGGCGAGGTAGCGCCCGATCTCGTCGAGGGTCTCCTTCCGGAGCGAACGGGCGTCGTTCACGAGGAGCGCCCGCGGTTCGCCGAACAGGGACGGCGTGGCGAGCCCCTGGAGCTCATCGCCCTGCCACTCGGCGGCATCGACCTCCGTCGCCTTGGTATCGCCGAGGAGCGCGAGCGCCGCCTCGCGAACGAGGAAGTCGTCCTCTCCCCAGAGAAGCGTCACGGGAGGAACCGCCGCCTTCATCCCCATCGCTCGAACTCTACCGTCGGGTTCGGACCTGCGAAGACGACCGTGATCGTGCCCTGCCGATCGGTGCGCCAGACCTGTGCTCCGGATGCAGCGAGCGCATCGAGGGTGAAGGCGGTGGGGTGCCCGTAGTCGTTCTCCCCCACCGACACGACGGCGGCGTCTGCCTGGACGGCGTCGAAGAACTCCGGGATCGAGGTCGCGGCACCGTGATGGGGAACCTTGAGGATGTCGGCGCGGAGATCGACCCCGGATTCCAGCAGAAACTCCTGCGCCGGCTCCTCGGGCTCGCTCGCGATCAGCACGATGTCGCCCTCGTACACGGCGCGGATCACGATCGCATCGTTGTTGGCATCGGACTCGGTGCCGGTCCAGCACCGGTCGGGTGACAGGACGTCGAGACGGAGCGACCCGAGCCAGAACGTATCGCCGGCTCGAGGGTTCTGAACCTCGACCCCCTCGTCGGCGATCGCGCGATCCAGGTCGGCTTGAAGGGGCGACGGCTCGCCTTGGCATCCAGGCTGCAGGAGGAGACCCACGGGGAGTCGCGCGAGGACCGACGGCAGACCGACGATGTGATCGGCGTGGGGGTGACTCGCCACCACGATGTCGAGGCGCTTGATCGCGAGCGCGGAGAGCTCCGTCGCGACCTGATCGCGTTCCGGACCGCCGTCGACGAGCACCGTGGCCCCTTCCGGTGTGGTGAGGAGAGCGGCATCGCCCTGTCCCACGTCGAAGAAGCGAACCGTGAGCCCCTCGGGCGGGCCGGCGCCGAGCGCGGACGCCCAGACGAAGAAGGGCATCGAGGCGATCGCGGCCGCGATCAGCGTCCGCGACGGCTTCCATCCGGTGCGGACCCACACGACGATCGCGGCGACGAGCGCAGTCCCGCCCACGAGGACGAGCGGGCCATCCTCGGCCGTCACGTAGCCGACCGGCGCCTTCCCGAGGTGATCGGCGACGAGCTCGAGCCATCGCATCGGCAGGAGCGCGATCGCGCCCACGAGCCGTCCCAGGGGGAACCCGATCAGACCGGTCCCCGCCGCGATCGCCCCGAGCAGGAGTGACGGAGCCACCAGTGGGAGCGCGGCGAGGTTCGCGGGCAACGTCGCGAGCGGGACCTCGTGGAAGTGGTACAGCAGGACCGGGGTCACGCCGAGCTGCGCGGAGACCGTCGCCCCCGCCGCCGCGGCGATCGGTCCAGGCGCGAATCGTCCGAAGCGCTCGGCGAGTGGCGAGGCGAGCGCCACCATCCCGGCCGTGGCGGTGACGCTCAGTTGGAAGCCCACGGACCGAACCAGCCAGGGATCGAGAACGAGCAGGCCGAGCACGGCGGCCGAGAGGATCGACGCGGTGGTGCGCGGCCTGCCCGCGAGCATCCCGACAAGCGCGAGACAGGCCATCACGCCCGCACGGAGCACCGACGGCTCCGCACCGGTCAGGATCGTGAAGAACGCCACGGCGCCGAAGCCCACGGCGAACTTCGGCCATCGCGGGAGCCGCAGCAGCGTGGTCGCCGCCAGGACCGGGGCGAGGACCATCGCGACGTTCCCGCCAGAGACGACGAGTAGGTGGCTCAGCCCGGAGGCCCGGAAGTCCCGCTCGAGCCCGGGGTCGAGCTGGGAATCGTCGCCGAGGAGGAGACCGAGGAGCAAGCCAGCCTCCTTCCGGGGGAAGACACCTTCGATCGAACGGCCCACGATGCGCCGGACCGACTGGGTGGCCCTGATGAACGCGCTGGAGGACGGACCCAGGCGCGTCAGGGTCTGGAGCTGGAGCTGCGCCGGGATGCCCTTGTTACGGAGAGCTTCGGCGAACCCCTCGTCGTCGGGGACCCGAAGCATCCCTTCCAGTCGGAGCCGGTCGCCCCGGCGAGCCCTCGGCATCTCGTCGCTCCCGCTGACCCAGATCGAGGAGCGGAGGGTCGCGGCGCCGTCCGGCCACTCGACGCGCCGGACCTGGGCGACGGCGGACCAGCCGACGGTCGTCTCCTTCGGGTCGGTCTTGAGCGTCCCCGTGAGGACGACGCGTTCGGGGGCGAGGGATGCGAGGAGGGCCCGGTCCAGGCCCCGATCGTGGAACGCGCCCCAGCCCATCCCGAGGGTGAGCACGCCCACGAGCGAGATCACACCGGCGACGATCGGCGTGACGGACGACACGACGCTGCGCCCGCCGACGGCCTGCACGACCTCGTGATCAGGGGCGACGAGCCCGGCCCGGGCGAGCGCGCCGGGCCCGCCCTTCTCGCGTCCGGCCGTGAGCCATCCCACGCCGAGCATCACGAGCCCGGCGCCGAGCG
>DASSDW010000025.1:0-7940 GCA_035696925.1 Actinomycetota bacterium | reverse complement strand
CTCGTGTCCGCCGTGACCTTCGCGCCCCCCGTGGGCCTCGCGCCCCCCGTGGGCCTCGTGCCCCCCCTGACCTTCGTGCCCCCCGTGGGCCTCGTGCCCCCCGTGGGCCTCGTGCCCCCCGTGGGCCTCGTGCCCTCCGTGGGCCTCGTGCCCTCCGTGGGCCTCGTGTCCGCCGTGACCTTCGTGCCCCCCGCGGGCCTCGTGCTCCATCCCCTACCTCCTGTCGCTAGGCGGAACATATACCCCCAGGGGGTAGCACCGTCAAAGTGCTGGCTGGTTCACCTGATCGTCCAGGAGTAAGGGGGGTATCCGAAGGATCCGGACGTCAGCCCGCGGCCTTGATGATGTCCTCGGAGAGCTCCGTGAACCGTTGCAGGTGTTCGACCCGCTCGACCTTCAGGCGCTCCACGATCCCGCGGTACTCCTCGAGGCGGCCCTCCCGCTCGTAGAGGAGGACCGGGCGAAGGAGCTCCCGGTCGTCGAATCCCGGGACCTCGGAGGCCACCTGATAGCGGAAGTCCGGATCCTCCTCGAACACGATCGTCTGCTCGGCGATCGCCTTCACGCACGCCGACGTGTGCGGGATCTTCACCTTCTTCGAGCGGTCGTCGCCGTCTTTCCCACCAACCCGCCCGGTGTTCAACAGGTAGGTCTCGATGGGATGGGTCGCGAGGAGCTCGAGCAGACGGTTCCCCTGCAGGCCGTGGGGGAGCGGGAAGAAGGGGTTGGTGCCCGGCACGCGAAGGAACTTGCCCTCCTCTGCGGCGCCCCCCGCCGACGTTCCCGTCGTCTCTCCGAGCATGAAGTACGCGGCCGCCTGCTCCTGGTTGAGCTTCGCGACGGACGGGATGATGTTCTCGTTCCGATTGAGGATCAGCAGGTAATCGACCGGGCCGACGTTCCGAGCGTCCTCGAACGTCTGCAGGTCCCGCATCTCGAAGACGGCCCGGCCGTTCTGCGTGTAGCTCTCCTCGAAGAAGTTCACCGTACCCGAGTCGTCCTGGTACGCGTTCTCGAGGTAGGTGGTCGGCTTGCTGACGGCGCCGTAGATCGACGGCTCGAACTCCGGATCGAGCGAGAACGTCTTGGCGAAGCAGCCGTTCTCCGTGCCGAACGCGCGGCCTCCAGGCATCAGTCCCACGAAGTCGTCCTGGATGGGCTTCGAGCCGTTCTGCGTCGTGAACGTCGTCGTCGTCTTCCCCGTTCCGGACAGACCGATGATCATGAACACCTTGTCGCCGGCCGATGTCGGGATCACCTTCAGCCCTGCGTGCAGAGCGAGGCCGCCCTTCTCGAACACGATGTTGTTCCACATGCGCAGCCCGCCCTTCTTCGACTCGCCGAAGTAGTCGGAGTTGAGGACGCGCGTGACGTTGGCGTCGAGGTCGACCGCGATCACCCGGTCGCCGGGATACCCGGGCGCGGTCAGGCCGGGGGTGTAGATCACCTGGACCTCCGGGTCGTCGTCGTCGTCGCGAGGGAAGTACAGCTTCTGCTGCATCCCGGCGATGTTCGCGTACCGCTTCTCCATGAGCAGGCGGGCGCGGGTCCGGAGCTCGGGGTCGTTCCCGATCCAACCGTCGATCCGGATCATGTCGTGATCGGCCAGGTACGCGTCCTGTCGGCGGGCGATCTCGTCGTAGGCGTCGCGGGTCATCGTCTTGCCGCTGGAAGGCCGATCGACGACGAAGGTGCTGCCGGCGCTGCGGGACACCACTCGGGTCTGGACGTTCACGTTGCCGAACTCGGTGATCCGACATTCCGGCATCGCTTCGGTGAAGCGACGGAGCTCCTCCGGGGTCGGATCGGCGAACACGTCTGACACTCGGTCCTCCTGATCCTTGGCTGATCCTCGGTTGCGGTCGGTGGGTACGCGAAACGCGTGGGCAAGCGGAAAGCCTAGAGTCTAGCGAACGCCCAAGCTGCCTCCTCCAGAACCGGAGACGGCCATGCGGAACGCCCAGAGCTGAGCAGATGGACCTCACCGAGGACGAACTGATCGCTGCGATCGGCAGGGTGCTCTCGGGTGCCGGGCCCGAGGTCCTCGTGGGACCGGGCGACGACGCCGCCGTCGTTCGGGGTGGTTCGGGAGAGCTCGTCCTGACGACGGACGCCATGGTGGAAGGGGTGCACTTCCTCATGGATCGGACCACGCCGCGCGATCTCGGCTACAAGGCGATCGCCGTGAACGTGAGCGACATCGCCGCGATGGCGGGGAGCCCGCGGTTCGCGCTCTGCGCGCTGACCCTCACCGACGCGATCGACTCTTCGTGGGTCGTCGAGCTGGCCGGGGGGATGCGGGACTGCTGCGACGAGTTCGCGGTGTCGCTCGTGGGCGGGAACCTCTCGCGCGGTGAGGAGCTCGCGATCGTCGTCACCGTGACCGGCGAGGTCGGGCCGGGGCGCGCCGTGCGTCGGGACGGCGCCCGTCCCGGTGACCGGGTGGTCGTGACGGGGTCCCTCGGCGGCTCGGCCGCCGGGCTGCGGGTCTCGTCGCAACGCTCCTGGTCCGACGACGAGCGCGACGCGCTCCGCCGCTCGATGCGCCCCATCCCGCGGGTCGGCGAGGCCTCGATCCTGACTGCCCACGGTGCCACCGCGATGATGGACGTCTCCGACGGCCTCACGATCGACCTGTCCCGGCTCTGCCGGGCGAGCGGGGTCGGGGCACGCGTCGAGGTCGGGCACGTGCCGGTGCACCCGGCCTCGACCGTGCACGAGGCGATCGGCGGGGGGGAGGACTACGAGCTGCTCGCGACCCTTCCCGACTCCGATGCGGTCGCCGGCGCGACGAAGGACGTCCACGAGGGGTTCGGCGTGTCGCTCAGCGATATCGGCGTCATCATCGAAGGCGAGAGCGGAGGGCTCGTGGGCGTGGACGAGGACGGAACCGAACGCCCCCTCGCGATCGAAGGGTGGGATCACTTCCGATGACCGATGGACCATCCCCGCGACAGGGACCTCCCCGAGCGCGGGCACTGACGATCGCCGGATCCGACTCCGGCGGCGGCGCAGGGATCCAGGCCGACCTCAAGACGTTCAGCGCGCTCGGAGTGTTCGGCATGACCGCGATCACGGCGGTCACCATCCAGAACACGAAGGGGGTCGCAGGATTCGAGGAGCTCTCACCCACAACGGTGGCCGAGCAGATCCGCGCCGTGGCCGGTGACATCGGTGTCGACGCGGTCAAGACGGGGATGCTCGCCTCGGCCGCCATCGTCGAGGCCGTGGCGGAGTCGGCCGCGGAGATTTCGCTCCCGAACATCGTCGTCGACCCCGTCTTCGTGTCGAAGCACGGGCACCCGTTGCTCGCCGACGACGCCGTCGACGCTCTCCGGCGATCGATCCTGCCCCTCGCGACGCTCGTCACACCGAACCTCGCCGAGGCGGCCGGGCTGGCCGGGTTCGAGGTGGTGACCCGCGACGACATGCGGCGTGCCGCGACGACGATCCTCGCGCTCGGACCCCGCGCCGTCCTCGTGAAGGGAGGGCACCTCGAGGGCGACCGCGCGACCGACCTGTTCGTCAGCGGGGAGCGGGAGGAGTGGCTCGAGGCCGATCGGATCGACACGCCGCACACGCACGGCACGGGCTGCACGTTGTCCTCCGCGATCACCGCGCACCTGGCCCGAGGGGCGTCGCTTGCCGACGCGGTCCGCGAGGGGAAGGTCTTCGTCACGGAGGCGATCCGCCACGCCCTCCCGCTGGGTGACGGGATCGGTCCGGTCGACCAGCTGTGGTCGATCGAGGTCGCGCGTGAGCAGCGTCCGGAAGCGCGCTGAGCCCTAGGGCTGGCGTTGCGGGATGCGGGTGACGCGGCCGGCCTTGATGCAGCTCGTGCACGCGTTGATGCGACCGGGCGTGCCGTCGACGAGGGCGCGCACGCGCTGGATGTTCGGGTCCCAGCGACGGTTGTTCCGCTTGTGGGAGAACGTCACCGACTTGCCGAACCAGGGCTTCTTGCCACAGATGTCACAGACCGCTGCCATAGATGCGTCGAGGCTACCAGAGCGTTCATCCGGTCTCCGCGATGCGTTCGAGGTGCTTGCCAAGGATGTTCTCTCCGATCGGACCGGCGTAGGCGAACTCGAAGGACCCGTCGGCTCGGAAGAACACCGTTGTGGGCTGGCCGAACTGGCCGAGTGAGGTCTTGATCACGTCCGGGACGTCGAAGACGCTCGGGAACGTCATCCCGTACTCCTCCATGAAGAGCTTCGCGTCCTCCCGGCTGTCCATGATGTCGACGCCCAGGAACTGCACCCGGTCGCCGAACTCGTCGTGCGCCGCGACGAGGCGGGGCATCTCGTCCTTGCAGGGCGGGCACCACGATCCCCAGAAGTTGACGAGGACCGGTGTCCCTTCCAGCTCGGAGAGCAACCTCTCGAACGTGTCGGCATCCATCGTGGGCAAGGTGTCGGCGTACGTCGGCAGCAGCGGAGTCTCGGTGGCGTTGTGGGCCGGGATCTCCCCCTGGGGTGGGTTATCCACCGGCTCGGCGTCGCACGCGACGAGGAGCAGGAACCCGGCCACAACGGCGATGAGGCGTCGAGAAGTCACACGTGGATGGTAGAACCGTCGCGAACGTGCCCGGCTCTCCCTCCGCCCTCGCGCTCGATTCCCCGGTCCTGCACGTGGACCGGAAGGTCGCGACCCGCCGCACCGGTCTGCGGGACAAGGGGGAGGAGGCACACGTGGTCCTGGCCGGGATGGGCATCCGGACCGTCGGCGATCTGCTCCGGCATTACCCGAGGCGGTACATCGACCGCTCGGCCGTGGAACGGATCCGCGAGCTCCAAGTCGGCGAGCAGGCGACCGTGATCGCTCGGGTGCACGCCACGGTGAAGCGACTCACGCGTCGCCGGCAGTCGATGGTGACCGTGACCATCTCGGACGGCACAGGGAAGCTCGACCTGACGTTCTTCAACCAACCCTGGGCAGCGGGCATCTACAAGACGGGCCTGGAGGTCGCCGTCTCGGGCACCGTGACCCGATACCGGGGCCGCCTCCAGCTGACCAACCAAGAGGCGGAGATCCTCGGCGGCGACGAGCGGGAGCTCGTGCACACCGGACGGATCACCCCGGTCCACCGTGCCTCCGACGGGATCGCCACCCGGACGATCCGGGAGCTGGTCTTCTCCGCGCTCGAGCGGCTCCCATCGATCCCGGACCCGATCCCCTCCCGCGTGCTCGAGACCGAAGAGCTCGAGGATCTCGATACGGCGCTGCGCCGGGTGCACTTCCCGGAGGATGCGGAGCAGCTCGCGCGCGCGATCGAACGGCTCAAGTTCGACGAGCTGTACACGCTGGAACTCGGGGTCGCGCTCCGCAAGCATCGGCTCGAGTCGCAGGAAACGGGGATCGCGCATCAGGCGGAGGGAGAGCTGACCGACCGGCTGCTCACGACGCTGCCCTTCGAGCCCACGAAGGCCCAGACCCGTGCGATCGAGGAGGTCGGAGCGGCGATGTCCGCCGCTCGCCCGATGAACGTCCTCCTGCAGGGCGACGTCGGCTCCGGGAAGACGCTCGTGGCCGTGTCTGCCTGCCTGGCGGCGATCCAGTCGGGGCATCAGGCGGCCATCATGGCTCCCACCGAGGTCCTCGCCACCCAGCACGCTCGCTCGGTCGCGGCCCTGCTCGAGGGGATCGGTGCGATCGATGTCCTCGAACGCGGGTCGAACGCCGCGCCCGCGCCCCACGGCCAGGGGTCCCTGCTCGAAGAGCTCGCGGGGATGCCATCGGAGGACGCTCCGGTCACGTACGCGTTGCTCACCGCTGCCGTCACAGGGAAGGAACGGGCCCGGATCCTCGCCGGCGTCGCAGGCGGAGGTGTGGATCTCGTGATCGGGACCCACGCCCTCGTGCAGGAAGCGGTGTCCTTCGCCGACCTCTCCCTTGCGGTCGTGGACGAGCAGCACCGGTTCGGCCTCCACCAACGGATGGCGCTCAAGGGCAAGGGCGACGGCGACATCGACGTCGTGATCATGACGGCGACGCCCATCCCGAGGACGCTGGCGCTCACGTACTACGGCGACCTCGACGTGGTGGTCCTCGACGAGATGCCGAAGGGTCGTCAGCCGATCGGGACGGTGGCGGCCCGGTCGGACGAGGAACGCGCCGCCGCCTACGACCTGGTGCGGGGCGAGGTGCGGGACGGACGACAGGCCTTCGTGGTGTGCGCCGCGATCGACGAGGGGAACCGTTCGCAGGTCCGGGCGGCCGAAGCCGAGGCAGAGCGACTCGCCACGGCGATCTTCCCCGATCTCCGGGTCGAGCTTCTGCACGGGCGGATGCGGCCGAAGGACAAAGACCGCGTGATGGACGACTTCCGCACCGGCCGCTCCGACGTGTTGATCTCCACGACCGTGATCGAGGTCGGCGTCGACGTGCCGAACGCGACCGTCATGCTCGTGGAGAACGCCGAACGATTCGGTCTCGCGCAGCTCCATCAGCTCCGAGGGCGGATCGGCCGCGGCGCGCACGATTCGTACTGCGTCCTGTTCGACGAGTCCGACGAGACGAACCAGGATGCGCGCGCCCGGATCGAAGCGATGACCAGGACGACCGACGGGTTCGAGCTCGCGGACGAAGACCTCAAGCTCCGAGGCGAGGGCACGTTGTTCGACACGAAACAGTCGGGCATGCCGGACCTGAAGCTCGCCCGGCTCGCCGAGGATCTCGACCTCGTGAAACGCGCCCGAACCCGCGCGTTCGAGCTGATCGAGGACGACCCGGAGCTCGACGATCACCCCGCGCTCCTCGACGAGCTGCGCGAGCGGTTCGAAGATTCGATCGCCTGGCTGTTCAGCGCCTGAGGGAGGGGCCGGGTTCCGTGCCCCTCCCCGTATCCTCGATGCGATGCGCGTCATCGCGGGCACCGCGAAGGGGACGCGCCTGGGGCGGGCGCCGGCAGGCGTCCGACCCGTGTCCGATCGTGTCCGCGAAGGCCTCTTCTCCAGCATCGGTCCGTGGATCGAAGGTTCGCGCGTCCTCGATCTCTATGCCGGCACGGGTGCGGTGGGCATCGAGGCCCTTTCCCGAGGAGCGGAGCACGCGACGTTCGTCGACAGCTCCCCTTCGGCCGTCGCCGCGGTCCGCGACAACCTTCGGCGAGCCGGCTTCGAGGGTCGTGGCGCGGTCCGTCGGTCGAACGTTCTGACGTTCCTGGAGCGGGCCGGCGGGCCGGGTTTCGACCTCGTCTTCCTCGATCCGCCGTACGAAACGGGCCCGGCCGAATTGGATCCGGTCCTGGCCGCCCTGGACCTGAGTTCCCTGCTCAGGGACGGTTTCACCGTGGTCATCAGCCGTGGATCGAAGAGTTCCAACGGTGTGATTCCGCTACACTGGGAACCCGCGAGGCGGCTCTCCTACGGAGATAGCGTCGTCTCGTTGTTCCGGTCACGGATCCCGCCGGAGATAACCCCAGGGGACATGCCGGGAAGCTTGGAGGTGTGATGGGCCTGACCGCCCTGTGTCCGGGGACGTTCGACCCCGTGACGAACGGTCATCTCGACATCATCGGACGGGCATCGCAGACCTTCGAGATGGTGGTCGTCGGTGCGCTGGAGAACCCCTCCAAGCAGCCGATGTTCACACTCGAGGAGCGCGTCGCGATGCTCAAGGAGGCATGCTCCGGCATGTCCAACGTCACCGTGGTCTCGTTCCGGGGTCTCCTCGTGGATCTCGCGCGCTCCCAGGAGGGCGATGCCGCGATCGTGAAGGGACTCCGCGCCGTCTCGGACTACGAGTACGAGATCCAGATGGCGCAGATGAATCACCGGCTCGCCGGGGTGGAGACGCTCTTCATGCCCACGAGCCCGAAGTGGTCCTTCCTCTCTTCCTCGCTCGTCAAGGAGGTCGCCCAGCTCGGAGGGAACGTCGCGGGACTCGTCCCGGACCACGTGCGGACGGCGCTCGACGACCGGTTGGAGGAACGCTGATGG
>DASSDW010000024.1:0-5099 GCA_035696925.1 Actinomycetota bacterium | reverse complement strand
CTGAACGTACAGGTGGCGGCCGGCCCCGTCCTCGGCGGGCTGCTCGTCGAGTTGCTGGATTTCCGCGGCGCGCTCGCGGCGAATGCACTCTCGTTCGTCCTCTCGGCGCTGTTCCTCGTCGGATTGCCGCCGCTCCGCGCGCCTTCCGACGGCGGAGAAGCACGAGGCTTCCTCGCCGTCGGCATGGATGGGCTCCGGTTCGCGTGGCGGAATCGGGTGGTGCGCACGCTGATCGTGGCGCTGTTCGTCGGAGTGGCGTTCGCCGGCCTGGACGACGTCGCGCTCGTGTTCCTCGTGCGTGGCGAGACGTATTTCGACGGGAGCCCGCTCACCTACGGGCTCGTCACCGGCGCGTACGGCGTCGGGATGCTCCTCGGCTCGCTCGGCCTGACGTGGAAGGGCACCGCGGCCGCGGCGGGCACGGTCTTCCTGATCGGCTGGGTCGCGAGTGGGATCGGCGCGGTACTCACCGGGATCGCGCCGCTGATCGCCCTGGTCGCGGTGGGCCAGGCGATCGCCGGCGTCGGTAACGCGGTGGAGGTGGTCGCGATGGACACCCTGGTCCAGCAGGCGGTGCCGCGGCAGATGCTCGGACGGGTCTTCGGCCTCGTCGGCACGGCGGCGCCGGCGGGACACACGCTCGCGTTCGCGGGCGGTGGGTTCCTCGTGGACCTCGTCGGCCCCAGGGTCGTGTTCCTGATCGCCGGACTCGGCGTGCTCCTGGTGCTGATCCCGGTGATGCTCGTGCTCCGGCGGGCCGACGCGACCGGGACCGAAGAACCGTCAGCCTGACGAGCTCGGTCCTCCCGAGCCGTGACTGCGAACCCGGTACAGGGCCGTTGGCTCGGCGATGCCCTTGAGCTCGGTCTCGGCGACCGGCTCGAACCGGAACCGATCGTGGTCGAGCGTCCGCACGACCGTCTCGCTCGTGAGCACCTCCCCGGGACTCGCCGCGTCCGCGATCCTCGATGCGAGGTTCACGGTCCGCCCGAACAGATCGAGGTCCCGCTCGATCACGGGGCCGGCGTGCACGCCCGCGTGCGCGCGGGGCGTGCCCGCCTCATCCATCGCGGCCACGAGGCCGAGCGCGGCCGACAGGCCGCGCTCGGCATCGGGCAGCCGCAGCATCGCCCCGTCGCCCAGCAGCTTCACGAGTCGCCCGCCGTGCTCGGTCGCGACCGAATGGGCCTGCTCCTGGAGCGCGGCGGCGGAACGCACCGCGATCCGGTCGCCGCGCTCCTCCGTCAGCTCGGTGAAGCCGGAGAGATCGACGAACACCACCGCCGGCGGCGCCTGCGGCTCCGGCATCGGTGTGAGGTCCTTCAACGCCAGGAAGCGCTCGAAGCCCTCGACGATCCCCTCGACGCTCCGACGCTCGAGGTAGCGGGCGCTCAACCACGTGAACAGGTCCGGCGCGAGGTTGGCTGCCGTCGTGTACTTGCGCCGCACCTCGTCCGGGAACAGCTCGATCTCGCGGCGGACCAGCCGTTCGCGAGCCGGCTCACCGAACTGCTCGTCGACGAGCTCGACCCATCCGAGCGACGCGATACGGGCGCCCTCGGCGAGCAGGCGCGCCGCCCGGAGCATCGTGTCGTCGTCCGGCGCAGGGCCCCACACGTCGAGGAACCGTCGGAACATCTCCTCCTCGTCGACATGGATCGGCGCGTCCGGGTCGGGCGGAGGCTGTCCCATGGTCTCGAACACCGCCGGCAGCCGTTCCGCCACCGATCCGGCGTCGGCGACGAACGCAGCGAACGTGCGAGCGGATCGGGGGCCCGGCTCGTAGGGGAGGTACTCGCCGGCGAACTCCATGTTCAGCCAGCCCTCGTTCACCGATCGGATGAGCATGTCCTCGGACAGACCGGCGTCGAGCAGCGCCGAGGCCATCTTCACGCGGAACACGTCCGCCCAGACGAACGACGCCGGACCGTCGGGGCGCAGGATGCCGACGTCGGTCAGCCACTCCACCCGGGCCTCGGACGCGCCCGCCTCGTCGGCGAGCTCCTGCGCGGTGAAGGTTCGCGGCACGGGCACAGCCTAGTGACGCCGTCGCTGTGGCATCCTGACGAGCCGTGAGCGAGGCGACCAAGGGTGTGGGGATGGCCGCGCTGGCATCGTTCAGCGAGGCCTTCGAGGGGGAGATCATCCTGCCGGGCAGCGCCGGATACGACGCCGCTCGGGTCGTCTGGAACGGGATGATCGACCGACGTCCTGCCGTCGTCGCGCGCGCCGCCGGCGTGGAGGACGTCCGCAGGACGGTGCGCTTCGCGCGCGAGCAGGAACTGCCGATCGCGGTTCGGTGCGGTGGACACAGCCTCGCCGGGTTCTCCACGTGCGATGACGGCGTCGTCCTCGACCTCTCGCTGATGCGGGACGTCCACGTCGATCCCGCGCGACGCACCGCGCGGGTGGCGGGCGGGGCGTTGCTGTCGCAGCTCGACGCGGCCGCACAGGCCCACGGACTGGTCTGCCCGGTCGGGGTCGTCGGACACACGGGCGTCGCCGGGCTGACGCTCGGCGGTGGGATGGGCAGGCTCCAGCGTCACTTCGGCCTCTCGATCGACAACCTCCGGTCCGTCGAGCTCGTCACTGCGGACGACCGCGTGCTCACCGTGAGCGAGGACGAAGAGCCGGATCTCTTCTGGGGGATCCGCGGAGCCGGGCCGAACTTCGGGGTCGTCACGTCCTTCGAGTTCGATCTCCACGAGCTCGGTCCCGTCGTCACGCAGGGGTTCGTCGACTACCCCGGCGAGCGGGGCCATGAGATCGCGGCGCGCGTTCGCGAGTACCTCGAGACGGCGTCGGACGAGGTCATGGTGTCGTTCGGGATCGCGACGGGGACGGATGAGGACGGCGAGGACCTCGTCGGTCGTCCGGTGGTCTACGTGGGCGCGACCCACTCCGGGAGGGTCGACGACGCCGAGGAGGCCCTCCGTCCTCTCCGCGACCTCGGGCCCGTCGCCGACACGTTCCGACAGGTCCCGTACCTCGAGCTGCAGACGTCGGGCGACGACGACATGGCGTGGGGCAAGCGGTTCTACATGAAGGGTGGGTTCTTGGCCGAGCTGTCGGACGGGTTCATCGACGCCGCGTTAGCACACACCACGCCCCGCGGCTCCGTCACGCTCTGGGCGCAAGGAGGTGCGATCTCACGCATCCCCGAGGACACCATGGCGTTCACCGGCCGGGAGGCGCCGTTCTGGATCGGGGTCGAGGCCGACTGGGACGATGCCGCTGACGATGTCGCGCTGATCGAGTGGGGTCGTACGACGATGGCCGCGCTCGAACCGTTCACGGCGGCTGGTCACTACGTGAACGACGTGATCGAGACCGGTCGGGACGTCGTGCGTGGCGTCTACGGCGATGCGAAGTACGAGCGGCTCGCGGGGTTGAAGCGAGCGTTCGACCCCGACAACGTGTTCCGGCTCAACCAGAACATCGAGCCGTGACGCCGATCAGGCTCACGGGTCCGCGGGTCACCCTGCGCAGCACGACGCCGGACGATGCGGCGATCCTCACCCCGATCCGCAACGAGCCCGAGGTCCTCCGCTGGTGGGGCCATCTCGAGCCCGGGGAGATGGACGAGTTCGTCGCGGACGAGCACTCACTCGCGATCGAGGTCGACGGCGTGGTCGTGGGCGCCGTCCAGTACGGCGAGGAAGAGGACCCGATGTATCGGAACGCGAACATCGACGTGTACCTCACGGCGTCGCGGCACGGGGAGGGACTCGGGTCGGAGGCCGTCTTCGTGCTCGCCCGGTACCTGATCGAGGAGCGCGGTCACCATCGGCTCACGATCGATCCGGCGGCTGACAACGCGCCCGCGATCCGCGCCTACGAGAAGGTCGGCTTCCGGCGCGTCGGGGTGATGCGCTCCTACGAGCGAGGGCCTGACGGGACCTGGCACGACGGTCTCCTGATGGACCTGCTCGCGAGCGAGTTGAAGGACGATCGATCCTCGGCCTGACGGATCCTCCGGCGCCCCGCTCTCTCACGCGGGCGGGATGTTCTGGTTCAGCCGGAACAGATTCGTCGGGTCGTAGCGCCGCTTGATCTCACGCAGCCGATCCCAGGTCGCGCCAGGATAGGCGGCGCGGACGCGCTCGGGGCCTTCGTCCTCGAGGAAGTTCACGTACGCGCCCGGATCGTCCTGCCGGATCTCATCGGCGAAGTCCTGGACCCATCCCTCGTACTTCGGGCGGTCTTCGACGTTCTCGAAGAGGGCGGCGACGTTCACCATGATCTTGCTCGAGCGGTGCGCGAACGCCGTCGCATCCGCGGGCACACGCGCCATCGCGCCGCCGAGCACGCGGAACTGGGCCGCGGCCATCATCGCGTCCGACGAGCTGATCCGGTCGAGCATCGTGGCGGCGACGTCCTCGTCCACGCGATCGAGGAACATCGTCCGGTCCGACGCGATCGGATGGAAGTCCCCTTCCTCCTCCATGTAGATCCCGGGGTATGGCATCTCCTTCAGCATGTCGGCGAGCGGCTCCGCGAGTTCGCGGAACGGCGCCACCATCCGCTCGCCGATCTCACCGCCACCGACGTGGACGATCATCCCCAAGACCACGACCTTGCCGTGGACCGACTCGGGAAGGAACGGCATGGGCGGCGCCTTCATCACGGTCGCGATCGTCGAGAGCTCCTCGGGCGCAGACTCCGAGGCGGCAGCCCAGCCCACGATGGTCTCGAGGGTGGCGGGCAGGATCAGGATCCCTCCCACGATCGACGGCACGTCGAACAAGCGGAAATTGAACCGGGTCGCCACACCGAAGTTGCCGCCGCCGCCGCGGATCGCCCAGAACAGGTCGGGGTGCGACTCCTCGTCCACCCGCAGGACCTCGCCGGCCGCGGTCACGACGTCGGCCGCGAGGAGTGCGTCGATCGTGAGGCCGTACTTCCGTACGAGGAAGCCGACCCCTCCGCCCAACGTGATCCCGCCGATGCCCACCGAGGGGGCGTCACCGAACCCGGTGGCGAGGCCGTGCTCGGCGGCCGCCTCCGAGTACATGCCGGCGGTGACGCCGGACTCCGCCCACGCGGTTCGGCTCTCGGCGTCGATCTCGAGCGCCTGCATCTCCGAGAGGTCGAGGACG
>DASSDW010000023.1:0-19451 GCA_035696925.1 Actinomycetota bacterium | reverse complement strand
GCGATCGCCGCCGGGTCGCCCTGCGCCGCGAGGCCGAGGACGAGCCCGTCGAGGGCGAGGTCGTGCAGAACGACCAGACCGGGCGATGCGATCGCCAACCGGTAGATCTGCCCGTGGAACCTCGCGTTGTTTCCCAGCTGGAAAATCCCGAGGTCGTAGGCGGCGATCCTGCGGTCCTGCGAGGAGCGCACCGGCCAGATCACGTCGGTTCGATGCCGCTGCAGGAACCCGGTGCGCCGGAGACCGTCCATCACCGCCCGGTCGTACGACGCGATCCCGGTGGATGCCGGCGGCATCGGACCGACGAACGCAAGCCGGCCGTTCGTCCTGCGGCCCGACCCAGCCGGGCGCCGCAACCCGACCCGTCGCGCCACCCGACCCGCGAGCTTGCGGATCGGGGGCGTCATCCGAGCAGCCGCGCGACGACCGAGGGCCACTCCGGCACCGTCTCGCGCACGAGGCGGTGTCCCTCGAGGCCCCACGCGCGCGCCGCATCTCGATCGGACCAGAGCCGGTCGAACGCCGCGGCGATCGCCTTCGACTCGGGCCTCGCCACGAGTCCCGACTCCTCGTCACGAACGAACTCGAGCGGCCCCCCGCTGTCAGTGAGCGTCACGACCGGCCGTGCGGCGGCGAACCCCTCGGTCGTGACGTACCCGAAGTCTTCGTCGAACGGCCCGAAGTAGACGCCCAGCGCCCCTCGGTACAGCTCGTGCAGCCGTTCATCGGAGACACCCACCTCCAGCCGAACCCGGTCCTCGAGACCGTGCGCGGCGATCCGCTCCCGGAGCGAGCGCTCGTCGGGACCCCGCCCGACGAGGACGAGCTTCACCGGCGTCGTCACGTGCCGCATCGCGTCGATCGCGAGCGACTGCCGCTTCAGGATCTCCAGCCGGCTGGGATAGAACAGGTAGTCGCCCAACTCCTCGGGATCGCGCCTGAGCAGCGCCTCCGTCGCCGGCGATCGGTGGTACAGCACGTCGCCCTTCAACCCGAGCGATTTCCACAGACGCTCCGCGACGTTCTTCGAATTCGTGAAGACCTGCTTGGCCTCGCCCAGCCCGAGGCGGTCCGAGTTCCACACCAACCTGCGGATCAAGGGGCCCTCGTCCTGCCGAGAGAGGTCGGCGAAGTCCGGATGGTCCCAGAGCTCGTAGGCGGAGCGGTGCTGATGGATCAGCCACACGATCTTCCGCTCGTGGGCCGCGAGGTAGGCGGGGAACTTCAGGGCGATCACGGCGTCCACCTTCAGGCCGTTCGATTCGGAGATGTCGAAGCTCCGCCAGACGGCCATCTGATGGGCGAGCTCGGTGGCCGGATACCACTTGCCCGCGATCGTCACCTCCTCGGCGTCGTGTCCCGACTCCCGGAGGGCGCGGACCAGCGACTCCGTGTGGAGCTCGGCGCCACCTCGCGTGAACGCCGTCTGCGGATGCAGGACTGCGACCCTCATCGCTCATCCCCGTCGCGATCATCCATCCGACGGCGCAGGCGGGAGAGCTCCTCCTCGGTCGCCACGAGGCGCCGAGCGAGCTCGCCGTTCATCTCGGCGAGCTCGGCGAGCAGCCGGTCGTAGCGCATCGTCGAGAACCGAGTGAGGCGCCACACGAACTGCTTCAATCCGCGCTTCCAGCCGGCATCCGAGCCGAGGAACGTCTCGCCGACGGGAACGGCCTGTCGCTGGTCGGCGCGCATCTGGTACGTGAACGCATCCAGTCGTTCGCGGAGCGAGCGAGCGTCCGCGGGGAGCCCCGAGGCCCCTTCCCCGGCCCAATAGACCTCTCGGGCGAGGGTCGCGACCGCGTCGTCCTCGATCTCGGGAGCGTCCGGAGCCGGCTCGCCGGGCGTCGAGCCGCCCGGCGCGTCCTCCTTCCCGTCCCTCGGGTCGATCACGAGGACGCCTTGACCGCCCAGATCGCCACGTCTTGCGCTCGCCCGCGATGGTCCTCGTGGAGGAACCGCACCTGGACCTCGTCGAAGCCTGCGTGCTCGGCCATCAGCCGCAGCGTCTCCGGGTGCCCCGGCCACGTATGGGTGACGTCCGCGACGAAGTAGTCGGCGATCGCGTCGGGATTCTGGCCGTTGATCGTCTCGAGGAGGAGTCCCCCGCCGGGTGCGAGCGCACGGTGGATCTCCTGGAAGAGGTGGACCCAGGCCCGCCTGGGGAGATGCTCGATCAGCTGGATCGCGCTGACGCCGCCGACCGGGTCGTCCGGTCGCGTCTCGAGATAGGTGAGGACGTCGGCGAGCGTCACGTCGAACCCGCGTGCCCGGCACGCTTCGACGGCGTCCGGAGACGCGTCGACGCCCTCCACGTCCCAGCCCCATTCGCCGAGCAAGGCGCAGAACTCGCCCTGACCGCAGCCGAGATCGACCCAGCGGGGACGGCGGTCGTCGGTCGTCCCGACGGCCTCGCGGTGCGGGACGACGAGGTCCTCGTAGCCGCGGAGGCGATCCTCGATCGATCCCCCCGCGCCGCGCATCCGTCGCTCGAAGGCCCAGTAGTAGCCGTCCGGGATCTCCGTCCACACGGCGCTCCCCGTGGTCGCCGCTCCGGAGGGTGAGATGGCACGGAGCTCCATCTCCAGCCGCTCGTAGTCACCTCGCGCCTTCCGCATGACCTCCTCCGCCTCGGCGAGCCGTGCGGCGAGGTCGCCGGCGATCGTCGCCAGGTCGGCGGTGAGCCGGTCGTAGCGTCGCGTCGCGGGCCGGGTCGTGCGGAACACGAGCGTCTTGAGACGACGCCGCATCGAGGAGGGTGACTCGAGGAACGCCTCCCCTTCGGGGAGCGGCTGAGCCTGTTCCTCGCGCAGGCGCGCCACGAGGTCGCGGAGCGCAGCAGCGAGCTCCCGGGTGGTTCCTTCCCAGGGTTCCGAGCCCGGCACGACCGTGGACGAGCGATCGTCCTCCATCGCGCGACAGGCTACACCGGAGCGCGGTTGCGCTCGGGTTCCCCTTATCCCTCGGGGAACTTCGGGCCCTCGCAGTCATCGCGCACCGGCAACAGTACCGACGGTCGAGGCGGCTGGGAGAAGTCGAAGGCGGACAGCATCGGCGTGGCCCGCCGGTCTCGATGGGTGAGCCGTCCCAGGCCCCAGTTGTCCTCGATGAACCGGAGGACGCTCGAGAACTCCCCGAGCTCGTGGCTGACCGCCCCCTGCCGGGCGTACGGGCTGAGCACGATCATCGGGACCCGGATCCCGAAGCCGAAGCCGTCCACCTGCGGCGGCGGCACGTGGTCGTAGAACCCCCCGTAGTCGTCCCAGGTCAGGAAGATCGCCGTGTCCTCCCACATGGGACTCTCCATGATCGCGTTGATGACCTCGGTGGACCAGTTCTCCCCGTGGCAGAAGCTGTATTCGGGGTGTTCGGAGAGCTCGAACCGCGGCGTGATCCAGGTGACCGCCGGCAGGCGGCCGGCCTCGATGTCCTGGACGACACGATCGACGGGGAACATGTGCCGCTGCCATCGCTCCGGGTGCTCGCGGTAGCGGCGGATGGAGGAGTAGGCCGACCAGATGTGACCGCGCTGGTCCTCCTCGGCGGCGTAGTAGGCCCACGGGATCCCCGCCCGCTTGAGTAGGTCGCCCTCGGTGAGGAAGTCGAAGCACGGAGGGACGAACTCGACATCGCCTTCGGAGTCGATGACCTGGACGACGGCCTTCTCGGGGAGGTCACACCCCCAGCTGTACGAGGCGACGCCGTTGCGGAGCGGATTGTCGACCGCTCCACCCGATTGCGCCGCGATCGTGTAGAGGTGGTTCGGGAACGACGGCCCGTGCGCGCTCGCGAAGAACCGGTCGAACAGGACGTATTCCTTCGCCCACCGCCAGTAGTTGGGAAGCTGCTCCGGGCCGAGCCGGCTGTAGGCCCACTTCCCGTAGAGCCCCTGTTCGAAGTCGTCCATCGCGCCGTGGTTCCAGGCGGCGATCGCGCAGGAGTAGCAGTGCGGCAGGTCCCCGGGGAGCCGGTCGATCCCCCGGATCAGTGCCCGAGGGGCGCCGTGATGCATCCCGACCGTCGCTCCGTTCGCTCCCGGGAACCGTCCGAAGAGGTTGTCGAACGAGCGGTTCTCCTTGATCAGGAAGACGACGTGCTTGATCGGGAACCTCGTCGGGGCGGCCGGCGGCTCGGCGCTGGGCTCGGGTGACCGATCCGAGGGACTCGGCGTCCGCTCCCCGATGGTCGGATCGGCACCGGTACACGCGCTCGCGAGGGCGAGCACCGTGACGACGCCCGACAGTCGTCCACGCGACAGGGCTCGTCGGGTCATCCGGCACAGGGTACGGTGCGCGGGATGGGTCGCCAGGAGTGCTGGACGCGACGACGCGACGACGTCCCACCCGAGCCGACGACGGGCGTCCCGTGATGTCGCGCATCTTCGGGGTGCGGCTCGATCACATCGCATCGGAGGCGAAGCTCCGAGACCTCTGTCTCCGCTGGCTCGAGGGCGATCGTGCGATCCGGATCTTCACGCCGAACCCGGAGATCCTCCTGCACGCGCGCGCCGACCCGGCCTACGCCGCGGTCCTGCGGACCGCCGATCTCGCCCTCCCCGACGGGACGGGCGTCGCGGTGATCGAGAGCCTCCGGGCGGGAGGCCGCATCCGGCGGTGGCCCGGCGTGGAGATCGGCGAGCTCCTCGTGCGGATCGCGGCGGAGCGCGGCGCTTCGGTGACGTTCGTCGGCGGAGGCGACGGCGTCGCCCGGCGCGCGGCAGAGCGCTGGATGCGGACGCTCCCGGGAGCGCGGATCGCGGTCGCGGGTGAAGGCGTCGCGATCTCGGAGGACGGGGTGGTCGACCCCGCCGAGGACGATCCGGATCTCACCCGTGCGGTCGCGGCTCGATCGCCCGCGATCGTCCTCGTGGGGCTCGGCGCACCGAAGCAGGAACGATGGATCGCGCGCAATGCCGATGCCGTGCCGTCGGCTCGGATCGTCGTGGGTGTCGGCGGCTCGTTCGACATGTGGGCGGACGAGCTCCGTCGCGCACCGGCCGCGCTCCGCACGCTCGGGCTCGAGTGGGCCTGGCGGTTGGCGCTGGAGCCCCGGCGATTGCCGAGGATGTTCCGCGCCACCGTCGTGTTCCCGCTCCGGGTGCTGCTCGATCGCGCCGGGTGACCTCATCCGCCGGGCTTGCGGCCAGCCCAACCGAGTCGGCGGCTAAGCTGGATGCTCGATGCGGATCGCCATCGTTTCGTCCTACCCTCCACGGCACTGCGGGATCGGGGCCTACGCGCATGCGCAGGCCCTCCGGCTCCGAGCGGACGGCCACGCCGTCACGGTGATCTCGCCGCCCGATGGTGACGGCGACGTCCGCGTCCCCTTCGCCGGCGGGCGGGAGTTCCGCGAAGCGTCCCGCCGCGGGGCGTCGTTCGATCGCATCGTCGTCCACTTCCAGCCGGGCCTGTTCTACCGGCCGGGCGCCGCCGCTGCTCTCTCGAAGACGCGCACGTCGCTCGCGCTTCTCTCCCTCGTCCGCCGCCACCCTCAGACGGAGATCCTCGTGCACGAGGCCCACAGGCCCACCCGGTGGCGTCCGGATCACGTGCTCCTCCGTCAGGCGTTCGCGCACGCTCGACTCCTGTTCCACACGAACGCGGAGCATCGGGCGTTCGAGCGCGACTACCGCATGAAGGTCGACGCGGGGATCGTGGATCACCGGGACGGCGTCCGCGTCGAAGGTATCCGTGATCGAGGAGCGGCCCGGCGACACCTCGGGCTCGATCCGTCCGAGCCGCTCCTCCTGTGCGCCGGATTCCTCCATCCGTGGAAGGGCTTCGATCGGGCCGTGCGAGCCTTCGCCGCATCCGAGGGCCCGGGGCGTCTCGTGATCGTCGGCTCGGTCCGGGACGCCGTCCCGGCGAACGTGGCGTACGCGACCGAGCTGCGCGGGCTCGCCGACCGCACCGACGGGGTGACGTTCCTCGAGGGGTTCCCGAGCGACGAAGACTTCGACGCCTGGGTGAGCGCCGCCGACCGGCTCCTCCTTCCGTACACCCGCGCCTGGTCCTCCGGGGCGCTGGCGCGGGCACGGTCGCTGGGGACCCCGGCGATCGTGACCGACGTGGGAGGGCTGGTCGAGCAGATCGGTACCGACGACGAGGTGGTGCGCTCCGACGACGAGCTGCGCCTCGCGATCCAGCGCGTCCGCGGATCGGGACGGCGCGACGTCGCGGCTAGCCGTTCCCCCGCCGCAGGACCTCCGCAGTCCGGCGAGCCGCCTCCTCCCAGCTGAAGGTTCGGGCTCGAGCGAGGCCCGCTCTCCGCAGGCGTTGCCGGAGCGTCGAATCGGTGAGGAGGCGCTCGATGCCCGCGGCGATCCCCTCGACGGAGTGCGGATCCACGAGGAGCGCCGCATCGCCGGCCGTCTCCGGCAACGCCGAGATGTTCGACGTGAGGACGGGCGTGCCGCATGCCATCGCCTCGACCACCGGGAGCCCGAACCCCTCGTAGAGGGAGGGATACACGAGCGCCTGGGCGCCACCGAGGAGCGCCACCTTCTCCTCCTCCGACACGTACCCGGTCACGACCACACGGTGGCGAACCCCCGGAGGGAGCGCCTCGAGCGCCGGGCGCACGAGGTTCCAGCCCTCCGGGTTCCACGGAGCGACGGGACCCGCGATCACGAGGGCCGGCCGCACATCGTCCGGGAGTGAGGCGTACGCACGGAGCAGGGCGGGGAGGTTCTTCCGGGGCTCGATCCCGCCGAGCGAGAGGAGGAACGGCCCCTCGACGCCGAAGCGACGCCGCACCTGGTCGACGGCATCGGCCCCGACCGACCGGAAGCGTTCCGTGTCCACCCCGAGCGGAACGACCGTCAGCCGCTCGGCGAGACGAGCCGCCGACCCCGGGTAGGACTCCACCAGGTCACGCCGCGTCTGTTCCGACACGACGATCACCTGGGATGCGGTTCGGAGGGACGACTCCAGCCGGGCGAGCCAGCGGCGCGTGGCCATCGGGGCGGTCTCCGGGAACCGCCTGAACGCCAGGTCGTGCACCGTGAGGACCACCCGACGACTCCGCGTGGGCGGTGGCACGAAGTTCGGCGCGAACACCACGTCGGACCGGACCATCCACTCGATCCTTGGAACGTCGAACCGCATGGCCACCCGATCGAACCACCTGGAGGGGATCGGCATCCGCCGTTCGACGAGGTTCGCCGACCCGACGTCCGCGAACACGCCGGCCCTTCGCTCCAGACGGAGGGCGGCCCGCACGTCGAGGTACCAGGCGACGAAGGTGGTGTGGGGATCTGCGCGCGGAAGCCGTCGGATCAGCTCCCACGTGTACGAGCCGACCCCCGTGCGCGCCTGCGGCATCGCGGGCCTGGCATCGATGACTACGCGCACGACGCGGCCGGAGGCGATGACGAGCGGCTCACGCGAGCGAGTGTACGTGGCGCTCCTGCACGGGATCCGAACGACGCCGGGAAGCCGTCCCGTATCCTCCTCGCGACGAGCGGCGGAGACGCCGCCGCTGCTGCCCGACAGACAGGATCGCCGCTGCCGATGTCGTCGCCAGCTCCCGAGGAGGGCTCGTACTGCGTCGACCTTTCCGCGGCCGCTCACGAACGGGCCGGCCTCGGACGCTACGCGAGCGCGCTGACGGAGGCGATGCTCGCGAGAGGGGCCACGCTCACGGCGTTCGTCAACGATCCTCGTGAGTCGGACCTGCGCCCGCCCCTCAGCGACCTACCCCTGCGCACCGCGGGGCTCGCGCGCCGACGATGGCGACTGCGTGCAGCCGCTTCCTACTTCGGCGGACCGTCCATGGACCGGGCGTTCCCCGGCATCGGGTTGTTCCACGCGACCGAGCACCTGCTCCCGAAGCTCACCCGAGCGAAGAGCGTCTTCACCCTCCACGACATCGCCTATCTCCTGTTCCCCGAGCATCACCTGCCGCGGAACCGGATCTACCTGCAGACGATGATGCCCCGCTTCCTCCGTCGAGCCGATCGGATCATCGCGGTCTCCGAGCACACCCGTCGTGACGCGTTGCGGAGCTACCGGCTCGATCCGCAGAAGATCGAGGTGATCCCGGAAGGGGTCGAGCCGCGGTTCCGACCCGACATCGAGCGCGAGGTCGTGGCCGATGTCCGGCGTCGACTCCGGCTCCCGGAGCGCTTCGTCCTCTCGGTCGGCACGATCGAGCCGCGGAAGAACCACGCGACGCTCGTGGAGGCGTACGCGTCCCTCCGCGACCGGCATCCTGACGTCGGCCTCGTGATCGCGGGAGGACGCGGCTGGCTCTCCGAACGCTTCTTCGAACGCGTTCGCGGACTCGGACTGGACGGTCAGGTCGTCTTCGCCGGTCATGTTCCGGACGAGGACATGCCCGCACTATTCAACGCGGCCGAGGTGTTCGCCTTCCCGTCGGAGTTCGAAGGGTTCGGCCTGCCTCCGCTCGAGGCGATGGCGTGCGGGATCCCCGTGGTCTGCTCGGACGCCGCGAGCCTGCCCGAGGTGGTGGGCGACGCCGGGATGCTCGTGCCCCCTCGAGACGTGGGGGCGTGGGTCAAGGCGATCGATCGTCTCCTCGGGGACCCCACGCTCCGCGCCGGGTTCGGGGCTCGGGGGCTCACCCGCGCGCGTCGGTTCAGCTGGGAGACGGCCGCCGATCGCACGCTCGAGGTCTACCGGTCGGTCCTGGCATCGACTCGCGCCTGACGGTCGCAGGGTCGGTCGTCGCGCGGGAGACGCTCGCGGCCCTCAGTCCGGCTCGATGCACTCGGGCTCCGAGCCGCCGCCGCCGAGGGCATCCGGACGGTACCCGGGGGTCGCGATCAGGGCGACCTCCCACGCGGACGATCGCGCCACCTCGCGGAGCTCGACTCCGGGCAGATACTGCGCCACCACCTGCGCTTCTTCCTCGTGCCCGCGCGTGTAGACGATCATCGGCCCGTCCACCCGGATCCCGGATCCCTCGAAGGGGATGATGCCCGGCGACACGTCGAAACCCGAGGTCGACAGGATGTCCGCGACCTGGCCGGCCACGTCACCCGAGTCGTCGTCGAGAACCGCGACGGGGATGTTCGCCGGCGACGTCGGCGTGTTGATCAGCTCGGTCCCAGTGGTCGGGAGCGCGGAGCCGTTCCGGAGCGCGCGGAAGATCGCGCGCGCCGAGGGGTCGGGGTGGAGGACCGAGATCTCGCTGGTGAACCCGGGTGGCCGGACCATGCCCGGGACGGCGGGGACCGCGCGGAACTCAACGGCCCCTGTGGAGAGTCCCCGGAGACGTCCGACCAGATACGCGAGGTCGGCGATCGCCAGGTCGTCGTCACGCTTCAAGCTGGCGAGCACCGGCTTGACGAGGCCCGGCGCCCGGACGATCTGCTGCGGTGCCAGCAGCTGATTGATCACGGCGCGCAGGAACTGCTGCTGGCGTCCGATCCGGCTCAGATCGGGCGCGGCGTCGTCGCACGGGAGGTGGCGGGTCCGGACGTACCCGAGCGCCTGCCGGCCATCCAAGGTCTGGCACCCGGCTTCGAGGTCGAGCAGGGAGAGCGGATCCTGCACGTCGTACGGGATGCACATCTCCACCCCTCCGAGGGTGTCCACCACCTGTTGGAAGCCGAGCAGATCCACGTAGAGGAAGTGGTTCACCTTCAGGCCCGTGAGACGGTGGATCGTCTGCGCGACCCGGAGCGGACCTCCCCCGCTGACGCCCCCTTCGAACGAAGTGTTGATCTTGTCCCACCCCCGTCCGGGGATCTGCACCCAGAGATCCCGAGGGAACGACAGGACGACCGCCTTCTCCCGGCGCGGATCGAGCTGAACGAGCATGATCGTGTCCGATCGGAAGACGCCGCCGTTGTTCTCGTCGGTCCCGAACGCCTCCTGCTCCTCGGGGGTGAGTCCCCTCCGCGAGTCGCTGCCGAGCAGCAGGTAGTTGCACACGTCCTCGATGCACGGACCGACGGCGACCTCCTGGGGGTCGTCCGAGAGGATCACATCGCCGGTCCCGCTCGCGTCGAGGTAGGAGACCATCGCGTACGCCGAGAACGCTCCGACCAGGAGGGCGATCGTCGCGATCGTCCCGATGAGCGCTCGCGCGAGGCGACCGAACGCGTGCGCCGAGGTCTTTCCGCCCATACGCCTTCCAGCGTACCGGTGCGGGCTGGCCGTTTCCGGCGTGGCGGGTGGCGTTCCTGTGGAGGATCGCCACCGGGGCTAGGATGACCCGTCGCGAAGGGGGAAGAACGTGGCGGGCGACGCGATCCGGGTGCTCTTGGTCGGGACCGGGGAGGGGTTCGGATCCGACCTCGAGCGTGACGGGTTCGAGGTCGCCCGGATCCCCGACCTCGCAGCCCTCGGTCCCGGCTCCGACCAGGATGGAGTGATCGTGGCGCTGGACGACGTGGGGCCCCTCGAGGCGCTCGAGACCCTCCGCCTGAAGACACCGGCGGCGGCCGTCATCGTCCTCACCACCGCCGGCAACGAAGCCGACGGGGCCGTCGCGCTGCACGCGGGAGCTGACGATCATCTGGTCCGAGGCTCGATCGCGGACGGGCTGCTGCCGCGAGCGGTGCGGTACGCGGTGGAGCGCCGCCGGATGCGGCGTGAGCTGGCGACGATCGACGAATCCACCCGGCTGCCCAACCTCCGAGGCTTCGTCGCGATCGCCGAGCATCAGCTCCGGATGGCCGATCGTGCCGGCACCCCGCTGGTCCTCCTCTTCATGCGGTTCAACGAGGACGAGGAGGCCGCGACGACGCCGACCGACGTGGACGAACGCGCCGTCGAGGCCGCCGACGTGCTGATCTCCGCGATCCGTGACGCGGACCTGCCCGCGCGGATCGCCGAGGACACGTTCTGCGTGCTTCTCGCGGGCGACGCGAAGGGGGCGGAGGTCACCGTCCTTTCGCGGCTGGTGGAGGCGATCGCGGTGCACGATGCGAAGACCACCCACCCCCGGCCGATCTCGCTCTCGATCGGCAGCGCGATCTACGACCCCTCCGATCCGGTTGGCCTCGAGGATCTGCTCGACGCCGCCGAGGGCGGCATGCGCCCCCACTCATCCGAGAGCCGATGACCTGCGAATACCCCGCGAGACCATCTGATCTTCTGGCGGAACTTCGAGCGGATCTCCCGAGAGGCGGACGCTACGGACGCATCGATGACGATCGACCCGAGCCGGAGCGTGACCGTGCGGTCGGTTGAACCGGGCGGAGCTCGTGACGAGGATCTCCTGCTTCGTCTCGTCGCCGGCGACGACCAGGCGTTCCGCGAGCTCTTCAGCCGCTACGCGGCCGCTGCCCACGCCCTCGCCTTCCGATTGGTCCGACAGGCGCAGGTCGCGGAGGAGATCGTCCAGGAGGCGTTCCTCGCCGTGTGGCGGAACCCGGATCGCTACGACGGCGCTCGCGGGTCGGTCCGGTCCTGGCTCATGGGAACGGTCCATCACCGGGCGGTGGATGCGGTGCGGCGGGAGCAGGCACAGCGGCGCCGGGCCGAACAGGCATCGGGGATGGAGCCCGGTGTCCTGGAGGATCCGGTCGACGATCTCCTCGCGGCGATCGACCTTCCACGGGAGCGCAAGCTCGTGCGCACGGCGCTCCGTGCGCTCCCGGACGAGCAGCGCGAGGTGATCGAGCGGATGTACTTCGAAGGGCTCTCGCAGTCGCAGATCGCCGAGCGGACCGGGCTCCCGCTCGGGACCGTGAAGTCCCGCACGCTGCTCGCGATGCGCCGGCTTCGCGCGAACCTCGGGGAAGGCACCCGATGATCCGCGACCACGCGCTGATCGACGAGCTTCTCGCGGCCCGGGCCCTCGACGGCCTGGACGCCGGCGACGCGGCGCTGCTGGAACGGGAGCTGGCGGCGCACGGCGACTGCGAGGAATGCCGTCGGCTCGAGATCGAGCACGCGGAGGTCGCGGGGATGCTGGCGCTCGCGCTCGACCCTCGTCCCGTGCGCGAGGACATGGCGGATCGGATCCTCGCCGAGGGGCGGAGCGCCGCCGCACCCATCGAACGCCTCGATGCCCGATGGGACGCCCGACTCGGATGGTGGAAGGCGGCCTTCGGCGTGGCGGCGGCGGTGGCCCTTGTCTTCGCGATCCTGCTGGCGACCCGCGACGGGGGAAGCCCGGGCGTTCCCGGGCCCGCGATCGTGGCGTTCGAGGGCGCGGCCCCAGGCGAGCTGGTCGTGTCCTTCACGCCGGGAGAGTCCGGCGCCCTCGTGTGGGCGACCGGGCTGCCCGATCCGGGACCGGGGAAGGTCTACGAGCTCTGGATGATCGAGGACGGCGAGCCCGTCCGTGGGGCGTGCCTCGCTCCCAGTGGCGGTGCCGCCGCGGCGTTCCTCAACGCGGATCCGTCGTCCGCGGACCTCATGGCCGTCACCGTGGAGTCCCAGGAGTGCCCCGACGCTCCGACGACCGATCCCGTGTACACGGCCGAGCCGGGCACGGCCCTCTAGGTCGCCCCGCGGCGAGGTTCGCCCACGCGGTCTCTCGAGGTCCGCTAGCCGGCCCCGAGCGCCTCGCGGAGGACCATCGGCAGGATGCCGCCGTGACCGAAGATCGCCACCTCCGCCGCCTGGTCGATCCGGACCGTCACCGGGAACGAATCCGACGACCCGTCCTCGCGCACGACTTCCACGGTGGCGTCCTGCCCGGGAGCGATCCCGATCTCCAGGCCCTGGATCGAGTAGGTCTCGCGGCCGGAGAGACCGTGGCCCGCGGCGGATCCCCCCTGCTTGAACTGGAGCGGGAGGATGCCCATCCCGACGAGGTTCTGTCGATGGATCCGCTCGAAGGACTCGGCCAGGACGAACCGCACCCCGAGGAGCGCCGGTCCCTTCGCCGCCCAGTCGCGGGATGACCCGCTCCCGTATTCCTTGCCCGCGAGGACGCCGAGCGGCGTCCCCTCCTCCGCGTAGCGGACGGCGGCCTCGTAGACGCTGGTCACCTCACCGCTCGGGAGATGGGTCGTCCACGATCCCTCGGTCTCCGGCGCGAGCGCGTTCCGCAGGCGCACGTTCGCGAACGTCCCCCGCATCATCACCTCGTGATTCCCGCGCCTCGCCCCGTACGAGTTGAAGTCCCGCTGCTGCACCCCGTGCTCGAGGAGGTACCGGCCGGCGGGCGAGTCGGGACGGATCGCGCCCGCGGGTGAGATGTGATCGGTCGTGATGGAGTCGCCCACGGCGACGAGGATCCGGGCGCCCTCGATCCTGGAACCCTCGACCTCCCCGACCTCCACCGGATCCGCGGACGCGTTCTGGAAGAACGGCGGCTCGCGCACGTACGTCGAGTCGGGGTCCCAGTCGTACGCCGGCCCGGTCGGCGTCGGGAGCGCGGTCCATCGCTCGTCGCCGTCCCAGATCTTGGCGTACTGCTGGGTGAACTGGTCCTCCGAGACCGCTTCGGCGATCACGTCCGCCACGTCGGCCGGGCTCGGCCAGAGGTCCCGGAGGAAGACCGGGCCTTCGTCTCCCTCGCCGAGGGGCTCCGTCGTCGGATCGAAGTCGATCCTGCCGGCGAGGGCGTAGGCCACGACCAGCGGCGGCGACGCCAGGTAGCTCGCGCGGACCTGCGGGTGGATCCGCCCTTCGAAGTTGCGGTTCCCGGACAGGACCGCGACGACGTTCAGGTTCTTCTCGTCGATCTGCGCCGCGACGTCGTCGGGGAGCGGTCCGGAGTTCCCGATGCACGTCGTGCAGCCGAATCCGACGAGATCGAAGCCGAGCTTCTCGAGGTACGGCGTCAGACCCGCACGGTCCAGGTAGTCGGTCACGACCCGCGACCCGGGCGCGAGCGACGTCTTCACCCACGGCTTCGACGCGAGGCCGGCCTCGATCGCGCGTTTGGCGAGCAAGCCGGCGCCGACCATGACCGAGGGGTTCGACGTGTTCGTGCACGACGTGATCGCGGCGATCACGACGGAGCCGTGGCGGACGTCGTCGCCGTTCGGCGTCACGTCCTCGGTCCATCCTCGCTGGTCCCCATCCGCGGCGGGAGTCCCTCCCTCGGCGACGAATCGACCGAGCTCGGTGGGCTTCGGTTCTGGCTCGAGATGGCGATGGAAGGCGTCGACGAACGAGCCCCAGACGTTGGGGAGGGCGACCCGATCCTGCGGCCGGCGAGGGCCCGCCATGGAGGGTTCGACGGCCGACAGATCGAGATCCAACGTCTCCGTGAAGGTCGGCGGCTCATCGGCATCGGTCCGGAACAGCCCCTGCGCCTTCGCGTATCGCTCGACGCGATCGATCAGCGCTCCTCGGCCCGTGAACCGGAGGTACTCGAGCGTCCTGTCGTCGACCGGGAAGTAGGCGGACGTGGCCCCGTACTCGGGACACATATTCGACAGCGTCGCTCGATCTGCGATGGCGAGGGAGGAGAGGCCGGCCCCGTAGAACTCGACGAACCGGCCCACCACGCCGTGGGCGCGGAGCATCTGGGTCAGCGTCAGCACGAGGTCGGTGGCGGTCGTGCCCGCGGGGAGCTCGCCCGTCACCTGCACGCCGACCACATCGGGATGTGGGAGGAACGTGGGCTGACCGAGCATCGCCGCCTCGGCCTCGATCCCGCCGACGCCCCAGCCCAGGACCCCGAGCCCGTTGACCATCGTGGTGTGGGAATCCGTTCCCATCAGCGTGTCGGGGAAGGCCACGCCGTCCCGGACGCTGACGACCTGGCCGAGATGCTCCAGGTTCACTTGGTGGCAGATGCCGGCGCCGGGCGGGACGACGCGGAGTCCGTCGAAGGCCTGCTGGGCCCATCGGAGCAGCGCGTAGCGCTCACCGTTGCGCCGGTACTCCCACTCGATGTTGGCCTCGTACGCCTCCGGGGAGCGGAAGAGGTCCACCTGGACCGAGTGATCGATGATGAGGTCGACCGGCACGAGCGGATCGACCGCGGCCGGATCCCCGCCGGCTCGGGCGACCGCGCCCCGCATCGCGGCCAGATCGACGACCGCCGGGACCCCCGTGAAATCCTGCATCAGGACCCGGCCCGGCATGAACGCCACGTCCGCCGCCGGCTCTGGCCACCGTGCGAGCGCGCGCACGTCCTCGTCCGCGACGTCCCTCGAACCAGCCCGACGGAGGAGGTTCTCGACGAGGATGCGGACCGTCAGCGGGAGACGGCCGACGTCGGCGACGCCCGTCTCCGCGAGCCAGGGAAGCGAGTAGATGTCGAGGGCTCCGTCGGCGGTGTCCAGCCGCGTCCGGGCGCCGGCGAGTTCCGAAGTCATCCGATGGGTCCTCTCGTGGTCGACTCCTCCATCCTCCCACGCAGATGGAGGAACCCCGACGGCAGACCGTCGCCCCGGATGTGACGTCAGACGCTCTCGGGGGCCTCCTTCGCGGCCCGAGCGGCGTCGATCGCCTCCTTGTGGGCGATCCGGCGCTCACGCCGGAGCTTCGCCTCCTGCTGGCGACGACGTTGCGCGTCCGTCTCGGCGAGCAGCGGTCGGACCGGTCGAGGACGGCCGGCCGCGTCCACGGCGACGAAGACGAGGTACGCGCTGTTCACGTGCCGGACCGCCCCGGTGAGCGGGTCCTGGGCCTCCACCCGGACCCCGCATTCCATCGAGGTCCGGCCGACGTCGTTCACGCATGCCTTGAGGACGACCACCTCACCGATGTGGACAGGTTCGAGGAACGACATCTCGTCGATCCCGACGGTGAGGGCCAGCCCGCCGGAATGCTTGATCGCGGCCAGGGCGGCGGCCGTGTCCACGAGCCGCATGATCGCGCCCCCGTGGACGTTCCCGGCGATATTCGCGTCGGTCACCTCCATCAACTGGGTGAGGGTCACCTCCGAATCGGAGACGGAGCGCGCGCCGGACGAGGACACGTGCGCATCCTACGGGGCGCTCGGAGGCGGTCGCCGGAGCGCCGATAGCATCGGACCGTGCGGATCTGGGCCGGAGCGTTGACCGTTGCGCTCGCCACGGTGGGGTGCGCGGAGGGGACGCCGGCCCCCTCGAGTCCGACATCGCGTCCGAGCGTGAGCGTGACGACCTCGCTCAGTCCCGAACCGTCCCTCAGTCCCGAGCCGAGCCCGAGCCTCGACCCGGAGACCGGGGCCATGCCGACCGCGTTCATCGCCGACCTCGCACCTCACGACCTCCCCCCCGAAGAGCTGGTCCCGACCGGGGCGGACGTGACGGGCGAGTGGTTCGCATCCACCGACCCGGGCGCCGCGGTGCTGATCGCGTGGGTGGAGCCCGGCACCGACTTCTCCCGGCTCCCCCGAGGCTTCGCCGTCTGGCGCCGCTTCGATGCAGAACCACACTGGCGGACGGCCCTGGTCACGCGGCACCATCCCGAGGACGGCATCCAGGAGATCCAGATCACGACGGGGGACCTGACCGGGGACGGTTCGGACGATGCTCTGGTCTTCGAGGGGGTCGGGGGATCTGGGGCGTGCGGGCGATGGTCCGTAGTGGATCTGACCCGCGTGAAGGAGACGTACCGGCGGGATCTGTGCGACGGGCGCATCGAGCCGGGGCCGCCGGGCTCACCCGGTCTGGTGCTCACCGAATCGGTCTATCGGCAGGGCGACGCCCATTGTTGCCCGAGTGCCATCCGGCGGACGGCGCTGATCTGGACGGGCACGAGGTGGCGCGTCGTGGACAGGACGCTCGTCGAGGATTGACGTGGGCGGTCCGTCCCTCCGACGAGCCCGGAAACCGCCGCCAGCCGCCCTAGGTCCTTCGACGCTCCCGAATGACCAAGAGGAATCCCCCGGTCGGCACTGAACCCGCTCCGGAGCCGTGCCGATAACGAGGCCGGAGACCGCACAGGGGGCTGGTACGTACATGCTGACTGGGAACGGCCTGGCACGCAGGGTTCACATCGCCCTCATCGTGCTGCTGGTGCTCGGCGTCGCCGGCTCGTTCTGGATGAGCGTTCGCGCGCAGGCGACGGCTCGCGACGCCGTCGCCGAGCAGGCGGAGGCCCTGGTCGACAGTTCGCTCACCCTCGTGTTCGATCCCGAGGACCTGCACCAAGATCTTCCCTCCGAGCGGATCCGGGAGCTCACCCGCGCGATCGACGACGTCGTCTTCGATCCCAGCGACTTCGAGAGCGTGGTCCTCTACGCGTCGAACGGCGAGATCCTCTTCTCGAGCGAGGACGGGAACATCGGCCAGCGGCTGACGGGAGAACGCTCGCGCATCAGCGCCGCCTTCCGAGGTGAGCCTCAGACCCGGCTGGTGGACGGACGACTGATCGTGACGGTCGGGCTCCACTTCCCGTCCGGTGCCGGCACCACCGCCGCCGTGGAACTGTCCCGACCCGCCGACGACATCGCGAGTGCCGCGGGACCGTGGCGGACCAACATGTTCTTCCTGGCCGGCGCCTTGATCCTCGTCGTGCTCGCGGCCGGAGCCCCGATGTTCCGTGGAGCCGAGGGGTCGGACGTTCCGGAGGTCCGACAGCGGGTCCCCGTGATCCCCGGGCGCACGCCGGGCGCATCGGCGAAGCGCGTGATCCAGCCTCCTCAGCCGGGGATGAAGGAAGAGGCCGAGGCGCGTCGTCGAGCCGAGACCCGCGCTCAGGAGGCCGAGCAACGGGTGAGCCTCCTCCAGGACCAGTATCGCGCCACCCTCGACGAGCTCCAGGCGGCACAGCGGATGCTCCGCGAGCAGCCCCCTGGTCGGAGCCGCGAGGACGAGGAGCGCGCGGTCAAGGCCGAGTCGGCCGTTCGCGCCCTCGAGCAGCGCCTCCACAGCGTCACGGCCGAGCGCGACCGGATCGCCGGGGAGCTGCTGGCTCGCCGGGACACGATCGCCGGACCGGCGACCGAGGATCTCAAGCAGGTGGAAGCCGAGGCGATCGGCCTCCGGGCGGAGCTCGAAGGGGCGCAGACACAGCTCTCGATGACGATCCAGCAGGTGGAGACGCTGCAGCGTCAGGCGGAGCGCTCGCGCGAGCTCCAGGAAGAGTTGGATGCCGTACAGCTGGAGGCGCTCCACGCGCGCGACGCGATGGACGCGATGGGATCGGAGCTTCGCAGCGCCCGCACCGAGCTGGACGACGCGCGCGGGGAGCTCCGGGCGCTGCGCAGTGAGGAGCAGCGGGCGGCCGAGCTCACCGACGAGCTCCGGACGGTGAAGGCCGAGGTCGAGAGCCTGCACGCGTCGCACCGGGCCGAGCTCGTCGAGCGGGAGGCGGAGCTGGAGGACCAGGTCCGCGCGCTCCGCGAGGAATTCCAGACCCAGCTGGCCGAGGCGGAGACCCGGCATGCGGCGGAGCTCGCCAAGACCGAGAAGGAGTACGAGGATCGCGTGACCGCCGTCGCCAAGGGCGCGGAAGAGGCCAGCGCTCGCGTGGCCGCCGCCGGCGCCGACCTGGAGGCGGCGCGGGCGGAATCGGAGGCACGGGTCGTCGACCTCGAGAGCGCGCGCGCGGAGCTCGAGGCGGCCCATGACCGCATCGCGCTCCTGCAGCAGGGGCTGTCCGAGCGCCAGGGCGCCTTCGACGGCGCGGCGAACGAGGTCCGTCGGGCCCAGGAGGATCGCCACGCGCTCGCCGAGGAGATCGCGAAGCTCAAGGCCGCGCTGGACAAGGCGCAAGCAGAGCTCGCGTCGGAGCGCGCGAGCCGGGTGGCGCTCGAGAGCTCCGACGCCCTGACCCAGGAAGAGGCGGCCCGGCTCGCCGAGCAGACGGAGCGCCTCGCCGCCGAGCTCGAAGCCGCGGCGCAGGCGAACACCGAGATGAACCGCCGCCTCCAGGAGATGGAGGCGAGGCGCGCGCTGGAGGTCGCCGAGGACGAAGGTCGCGCGCACCTCGACGAGCTGCTGACCGCGACCCAACAGCGGCTCGCCGGACAGAGCGAGAAGCTGATCGCCGCGGAGGAGCGGGTCCGCGAGCTGGAGCGGCAGGGAGCGCTCGACGGCGAACGGCTCGAGGAGCTCCAGGCGGAGATCCGGCAGCACCAGATGGCCGATCAGATGCGCGAGCTCCAGGGCCCGAAGCACGAGCCCCGGGAGACCGACGACGCCGCGCCCGACGAGGATCGTCGGTTGTCGACACCCTTCCTGAAGGAGATGTCGATGGACGCGCAGAAGACGATCTCGCGGATGATCGGCGTGACGCAGCTCCTCAAGCACAAGCCCGGCGCCAAGGAACAGGGGCAGCTCGTCCAACAGCTCACCGCGCACGCTCGCCGACTCGACAACACGATCCGCGACCTGTCCGACATCGACTCCCTCGTGACCGGCACGATCGCGCTCGAGTGGCGGAACACCGACCTCGAATCGCTGATGCGACGCGTCGTGGACGAATCGGGGATCGAGGCGGACCAGGACGTGCGGATCGAGGCGGAGCCCGTGACCATCTCCGTCGACCGCACGAGGACCGAGCAGATCCTGCTCGGCCTGCTCGGCGGCGTCGCCGACCGCACCCCCGCGGGCAAGACGATCACGGTGCGCCTCCTCCACGAGCGGGGCGGGGCGCTGATCGTCGTCGAGGACGCGGAGGCCTCATCCGAGACGT